>NZ_CP197413.1:4598000-4922500 GCF_052161635.1 Lacunimicrobium album | reverse complement strand
GAGGTAGCGATTTACCAGTTGGGTCTCCATGTCTGTTTTTAAGTAATCGTTCCAGCAGCCTTTCACTTCGACAATGCAAGTGACGAATTCTATTTCACCGGTGGGAGAATCGATGGCTGCCGTGACGAGGAGATCCAAGTCTTCTCCTTTTTTGACGCTAAGTTTTCTTCGGATCTGGGTTTCGCGGGAAGAGAAGATACCACGCCCGTGAAGATCACTTTCGAAGTGGTGCTTCACGAAGTCTGAAAGCTCTTCCTCTTTCTTGGGCTGACGTTTCCCTCTGATTTCATTCCAAAGAAATTGAACCAGAGGGGTTTCTCCCTGAAGTTTGCGTTCGAGGTCTTCGAGGGACTCCAGCAAGAGTTGCTGGAGTTCGTCTGCGCTTCTGACGAGGTGTGAAGTTGAGGATTCGATGAAAGAGTAAAAGTTTGCTGTGGTTAGCGGTACCCAGGTCTTCTGGCGGGCAATGTTTTTTGAGGTTCTTGCAACCCGTTTGAGGTATTCGAGTTGTGGGAACTCTTCGGCTAACTGATTCAGGGTGGCTGAAGCGTGAAATGTACCGTTGGAAGTCAAGAGATCGAGAACGTGACGCTTGAGATCGGCGATATGATCGATGGAGCGTCCGAAACCATTGTGCTCTTCTTCTCGATCGGGGAATTCGGTCAAGAAGAGGCGGAAGAGATTCGCCAGTTGATCAATGCTGAGTTTCGCCACTGAAGCTTTTACGTTGTCGTGTTTGTGGGCGACTATCTGGGCGACCGAGCGAAAGAATTCGGGGTCCGACTCAAACTCACGGAAAAGAACATTCCATGCGGTAGTGGCGTTTTTTGCCCAGAGGGAGGCTGCGGATTGACACGCAATCAGCTTTTGGCGTTCGTCTTGTCTCGACATCGCGTTCTCCATGGCGAGATTGACTGCCTTGATGCTTTTGCGTTTGAGCATCCAGTCGATGATGTCGGCGTATGCCTGGGGGCCGAAGTCGTGCGATTTGAGCAGATCGACGAGGAATGTCTCGACTCGCGGGTCCCAGATCTTCTCGAGTTTTCTAATCTCGAAGCAATATTCGCTCGTCTCAATCAGGCATCGAATGCGGAAGACCTCGAGTACCACTTTAGGAACACGTTTGTAGAAAGACTTAATGAGCTTCTTTTGGTAAAGCAGCTCTTCTTTAGAAACGCCTTCGAAATTCAATCCGGTAACGATGGTCGCCAAATCGGCCCAGTGGGTATTGGGAACCGCCTGAGCGAGTTTCTTTTCTCGAAGCAGCAATCTCAGTGCGCGGTACGCTGCTGTATCCGGGAAGTAGATCGTTCCGGTCTTGTAAAGCCATTCATTTGTCTGAGGTTTCCAATTTTTGAGATATTCAGAAGCAGCCGCGACGATTCGCTCCTTTTCACCGTTGCTGAGTAATTTCCACCCGGGAAGTTTGGTAACTACGCTCGTGAACTGAAGAGACCACTGGTGTCCAGTCGCCGTGTTTTCCAATGAGCGACAGACTTTCCAAAAGCTTTTGCTCTGGCCTGTCTCGCAAGCATTCAGAAGGTTCACGGTAATTTTTCGCAATGCCCTGCGGCTTCTCTTTTTCGGACGGGGATTTGTACGTTCTTCATTTTCTCGAATCCAATGCTTCTTCAGGCCTGATGCGAGTCGCGATGAGAGCTCGATTGGGTCAAACCAGTCGGCAAAAGCAGTGCGGATGTTGCTGTGTTCCTCACGGAGCAGAAGGATTTCATTTATTCCGTTGAGACTGTTGTATTGAAGGAGTCGTTTGGCGATCGCACCCAAATTTGCAACCTGATTGGCGTCCACAGCAGCGATCAGGCGTTTCAGTATGGCGTCTAAATCAGGGGAAGCCAAAAGAGGCGGAATGGTGTCGAAGAACGCGTGATCCTCGTACTTTGAGGAATCAAGCAAATCAAGAATTTGATCAATCAACTTCCAACGGGTTACAGTATCCAGATCTCGCAGTTGTGCCGGGTCTATCTTTAGATGTCTGTAATGACGGTGTTCACGTACAATAATTTCGGCGACAAGCTTTTGTACGTGAGCGTTTTCAAGTTGATTCATCGCAAGCTCAAGAGTTTTCTCTTTTGCTTCTTTGAAGTCATCGCTCCAGTCGCTCGGTGGAGTGTGAGAGAGCCACCAAGTTAGAGCCGGAATCACATCCTCCGAGAGTAGATGATCAGGGAGAATGTGATGGCAGAACATCCTATATTGTCCCAGCATTCTTCGGCGGGGTTCTTGCAGGGAGGTGAACATCGTGTCGGCAGGGATGAGTCTGCGGGACCATAACGACGTGAGAATGGCTCCTTTGATTTCGTCGTCGGGATCATCTGTTCGTTTTGAAGTGAGCAGCAGAATGAGCTGTTGGATTTGTGAGTCATTGCCGATCTTGGCGAGTGCGGTGACTGCCTGGGATCGGATGTGTGGGTCGTCGTCGAGGTTTAACGCTACATGCAAGAGTGTCGGGCATGAGTCGGTTTCGTGGCATGTCTCTGCGGTATCGATCGAGAATCGGCGGGTCGCGATGTTGAGAGAGCTGTCGAGGATTGCTGGGTTCAATTGAGCGGCAAGGCCTTGGTGCTGGAGTCGAGGGTAGTATTGGCGGAGGCCCCAATTTCCGTCGTCGATTTGTTCGCTTTTGAGCTGATCGATCAGCGACGAGACAAGCTTTTCTTTCATTTCGTTTGATGCGACAGAGACGTCGCTGCGGAGGAGTGTGAGGGGATCCCTTTCAGCAATCAGGAGAAAGAGATCGTTGTTCATGTCTGCCGCCCAGGCTGCGGCTTCCGAAAGTTGGGGGACGATGCTGGACTTGTCTTGGGGATGAACGAAGAGGTTTAGAAGTCTCGATGCTTTGACATTATTTGTTACGTATTCAGCAGCCAGGAATTCCAGATAAGTTTGGTGTTGGAAGCGAAGGGTTTCGAGTCCATCGGCGGTGAAGATGGCGGTGTCGAGGACTTCGTTGAGTTCTTCGATAGTTATTCGGCGTGGTGCGCCATGGATTTTCGTGAAGCCAGTCGCAATGTCTTCGAGGGAGAGTGATTGGGAGTCTCCTTGCGATGTTGTGTTGATGGACGTTTTTCCTGTGAACATCGCCACGGCGGCGATCTGGCTGGCGATTGTGAGGCGTTGGTCCGGGAGGAGCGAAGGGCTTCCGATCTCTTTTCGGTATGAGTTCGTCTCGTCGCAGAGATGGCGGCAACCTTTTCGATATAGGTCCAGTCGCGTTCGCGGCAAAGAGCCTGTTTGCTTGAATTCTTTGAGAAGGAAATTGAGGCCGATGGGCGTGCGGGTGAATTCAGTCGCGGATGATTGGTTTAGTGATTTTTCGAATGCGGCGGGATCGATGCCCGATTGATGAAGCGCTGTTTCGAGGGCATCAGCATCGAGTGGCAGCAGGTCGAGAACGCGGACGTTGTCTTCTCCCCAGAGTTCTTTGAAATCGTTTTCGAGGGCCGTGCTGGACCATGGCAAGCTCCGGCAGGTGATGCGAAATTTGAGGCGATGGAGATGTTGGCTTTCTTTTGTCAGATTGCGACTCAAGATTCGAGCGATTTGCGAGAGCTTAATGCGCGCCTCGTCGAGGCTATCCAGATAGAGTTCGAGTTGTCCATTGCCAGATTTCCAATCGCGGAATGCTTCGGAATCAAATACGTCTGCCTTCAGCGATGACTCGCTGTCGTAGGAGTTGAGATAGACGACGGGGAGTCGGTTTTCGCATGTCGACGCGTGATAAAGGGATTTCAATTCGGTGGTTTTGCCGATGCCAGGTTCGCCGAGCATGACTAGGCAGGGATAATTTGCGAAGTTGGACAATGGGGCTGATGGACAGTCGGCATGATCTGAGTCTGATGTTGGACGGGGTTGCCATTTTCGAGTCCAATGGAAGTTCATTGACGAGCCTGATTTTGGGTGAATGCAATCGATGGATCGGCATTGTAACAAAATAGCAGTGGGCTTGGGCGTTGCCTGCGGCCCGGGCTCTTCGTTGCGATCAGTCCCAAAGCTGCCTGATCTCCACTGCGATCCCTAACGCGGTGGCGGAAGGACAGATGGCGCCTGCAAGTTCGAGTACTGGTTCGGCGTTGAGCGGTAGAGAGAGTTGTCGAGATTAGATGGTAATTTTGGTAGAATAGTTGGTGGTTGGTAAGTTTTTCTCGGGGGGATGTTGGATGTCGCTGCAGCCGGATGTGAATAGTGCTTTGGGTGTTCGGTTGCGGCCGGCGATGTATGTGGGGGGGCGGGATTATTTTGGGTTTATTCAGTATTTAGTTTGTGCGGTGGAAGTGCATCTGAATCACGGGGCAACGTGGATTGATGTTGTTGGTGGGGAAACGATAAGGGTGGCTTCGGATGCCTTGTTGCCGGTACGGGTTTTGGAGGGGGGAGAGGTTGAGCCGTTTGATCGTTGTCGTCTTGTGGAGGGGAATGCAGACCAGACTGATGCAACCATTTTGGCTGGGTTATCACGGGAGTTGACGGTTTGTGTTGATGATGGGAGAGAAGCGGTTCGGGGGAACTGGAAAGAAGGAGTACGGGTTTCGTTTGAGAGGGGGGAGTCAGGGTCGGGGGTGTCGTCGCTGGAGTTGGTGATGGTTCCGGATCAGACCATCTTTTCAACGACAACGGTATCGCCTGCCGCTTTGCGGAGTTATTTGAGGAGGATGTCGTTTCTTCACTCGTCGCGACGGTTTCGGCTGGTCCTGGGGGATCAGCCGGAGGAGTACTTTCAGACAGATGGGATCGCGGGTTTGTTTGATGCGATGATCACGCCGTTTCAGGTTTTGCACCAGCCGATTCATTTTCGGATGGGAGGTGGCGACCTCGATTTAGAAGTGATCTTTGTGTTTCATAGTTGGCATCAGGATCATGTCTGGTCGTTTGCGAATCATGGGCGTGTACCGGAAGGCGGGCCGCATCATCAGGGCTTTTTGAAAGCGATTCGTCGGCTGCGGAAGAAACTGGGGGTGACGCCGGGGGTGCTGGGGTTGTTGTCTTTGATGAGTGATAAGCTGGTGTATAAGGGGTGTATCAAAGAGAAGTTGGGCGATCCGACGCTCGCTGAGAGGGTGGCGAAGTTGACGGGTCGGGGGATTGAGGAGTGGATGTCATCGCATGGGGGAGAGACGTTTGAGACTCTTGAGACGTTTCAGTTTGCAGAGAACTGGTATGGGATGAGAAGTTCGGGTGGGTGATGAGTTGAGAAGGCTATCGTGAGGAAAAATGGGAGTCGTACGGAGATACGGAATGGGGTGGGGGTGTGCCTTCGGTGGGCCGTTTGTTGGTGAGGGGGTGTTGGCGCGATGCCCTCATCCGCCCTTCGGGCACCTTCTCCCGGGGGGAGAAGGGAGCTATCGTTGCTTTTAAGGTGGGGTGGTGAGCAGGGTGGCGGCGAGGTTAGTGCGAGTGTTTGGTGTCATGGTGGTTGGTTTTCGTGGGTGGGTTAGTGGCGGGGGTTTCTTTGGTGGGTTCGAGGATGACGAGTTCTTTGGCGTCTTTGGGGTGGACCATGACGACGAGGATCTTGGCGGGCTTTTTCGTATCGGGGTTGCGGCCGACGCGGTGGAGGATCATGGTGGGTTCGTGGAAGGTGTCGCCGGCTTTGAGTGTTTTGACGGGGTCGTCGCCGATGGCGAATTCGAGGGTGCCTTCGAGGACGTAGCCGTAGACCATGCCGGGGTGTCGGTGGGGGGGATGGGACTCGCCGGGGGAGAATTCGACGGTGAATGTGGTGGCTTTCATGGGTTCGGAGGTGTGTGAGACGACGTCGACGGACTGCAGGATTTTGATGTGGGCGGTCATGTCGTGGGGTTCGTGTGCGGAGGCGATGTGGGTTACACCGAGTCCAACGAGCATCATTAAGGCAAGTAATCGTTTCATAGTTTTCTCCGGATGGTCAGGTAGGAGGGAGTTAGGCTGGTAGATGTTTTGAGGTTGACGTTTATTGCGCGTTGGCACGGCCGACACGGCCGTGGCACACGGAATGGGGACGGAATGGGCTATGTGTTGTGGAGTTGTTGGGCGAAGGCTTCGTCGGTGGCTTTGGTTTGGGCGAGGAGGTAATCGATGGAACCCAGATCGGAGTGAAAGGCGATGGCGAGGCGGTTCCAGATGTTGATCAGGCCGATGTTGAGGGTGAGGGTGGCGAGTTCTTTGTCGTTGAAGTGTTTTTGCATTTTGGCGTACAGCTCGTTTGAGATCTGCTGCGACTGGCTGATGCGGGTGAGTTCTTCGGTGTATTCAAAGGCGGCTCGTTCGCGTTCGGTGTAGCAGGGGGCTTCGCGCCAGGCGGAGACGAGGTCGATGCGAAGTTCTGTTTCGCCCTGTTGACGCAGGCGTCGCATGTGCATGCTGACGCAGTAGGCGCAGCCGTTGATGACGGAGGCGCGGAGTTTGATCAGTTCGATGAGGTTCAAAGGGAGGCCGCTTTTTTCGACGAGGCCTTCCAGGGACATCAGGTGCTGGACTTCTTTGCTGAGCAGTTGGGGGTAGTTCATGCGTTGGGACATGATGGGAGCTCCTGTGGAGGTTGGGGGGGATACAAACTTCGAGACGGTTAATCGCGCAGGTGTGGAGAACGGAGGGTCACTGAAATCTGGGGGCTGGGTCGAAACTGAATCGACACGAGACTTGATGCCGCATTTGGTGCGGTTCGCGGAGCCTCACCAGCACCCTACTGTGAAACAGATGACTCAACAGCTGCTTGAATCTGTGGGTATCTTAGAGCTAATCTGGTTGTTCAAAAGATCCACTTTGATGAAACTCGATGGAACCACTTTCGATGGTCAAGTCACGCGAGCAGTTCGAGTTTGAATCGATTCGGCTGATTGATGATGGGGAGAGGCCGTTGTTTCGTCAGTTGGAGGATCATCTGCGGGGGGCGATCCAGTCTGGTGAGCTTCGGCCGGGGCAGAAGTTGCCTTCGACGCGTCAGCTGTCGGCGACGTTGCGGGTGGCGCGTAATACGATTCTGAATGCTTATGATCAGCTTCTCAGCGAGGGGTATCTTGAATCGACTCATGGATCGGGGACGCGGGTTTCCAGTGAGCTGCCGGAGACGACGGTGCTTTCGACGTCGCCAGTGGTGAGGCAGAAGCCGTTGAGGAAAGCGGCCGTCCGGCTGTCTCGATATGGGCAGACGATGGCGAAGTTTCAGAACTGGGTGCCTGAGAGTGGTAGTCCGCGTGCGTTTCGGCCTCACATGCCGGCGATTGATGAGTTTCCGCTGGATGTCTGGAAAAAGCTGACGCTGCAGCAGTCGCGGCTGCTGAACTCGAAGCATCTGTCGGGTGTCGAGGCACAGGGGTATCGGCCGTTGCGTGAAGCGATCGCGGATTATATGCAGGTCTCACGCGGGGTGACGTGCGATGCGGACCAGATCCTGATCACGTCGGGAGCGCAGCAGGGGTTTCTTCTGGTTTGTCAGTTGCTGCTTGATCCGGGAGACTTTGTCGGGCTGGAAGATCCTGGCTATATGCCGGCTCGTCAGGTGGCGAGTTTGTCGGGCCTTGAGGTGATCTCTGCGACGACTGACGAGGAGGGGATTGTGATTGATTCGTTGAGGCAGCGGGACTCATCGCCGCAGCTGATCTATGCGACGCCTGGCGGGCAGTGGCCGCTGGGGATGACTCTTTCGTTGCCTCGTCGACTGGAGCTTTTGAAGTTCGCGCAGACTCACAACTGCTGGATTCTTGAAGATGACTATAATGGCGAATTTCGTTATGTAGGGCGACGACTGCCCGCGATGGCGAGTCTGGATACGTCGGGGCGGGTCATCTATATGGGGTCGTTCAGCAAGCTTCTGTTTCCTGCGATTCGCCTGGGGTTTCTCGTTCTGCCGAGGGAGGTTGTCGGGACGTTTCGTTATGCCCGCTGGCTGACGGATCGTTACTCGCCGTCGCTGTGGCAGATGGTGTTATGTCGGTTTATTGAGACGGGGCAGTTTCTGAAACATGTTCGTCAAATGCGCGTGCTTTATGCGGAGCGCCAGCAGGTACTTTGCGATGGTTTGCGAGCGACATTCGGGGATGATCTGCGGTTTACTCAACATCCCTCGGGGATGCATCTGGCGATTTTCGGGCGGACGAAAGCGATCGAAAAGGATCTCATCCAATCTGCGAAGGACGCGAAGATTGATTACCATCCGGTCGCGATGTACACGCATGATCCGAAGCTGTCGGCGGGTTTGATTCTCGGGTTTACGGCTTACACGCCTGCCCAGATGTCCGAGGCTTTAGGGCGTTGGGGCAAAGTTTACGAGGGATGCCGGTCTCGCTGAATCTGCTGACTATTTGCGACAGACTCTGATCTGCGGAGATTTTGTTGTTGGACAGCGACCGCCAGCGCGGGAGAATGGTGGTTACTGCTGAAGAAAAAAAACGCTGGTTGTTTTCTCGACATGCGAGTCGAATCATGTCTGGTTTTGTGCTGATACTGTTGACGTTCGCGTCGTTGTTGTCTGGTCTGTGGGGGCTTTATCGGGACCTTGCCTTGCCGTTGGCTGATGGGGGGCTGAACTGTCTGTGCGGCATCTATATGACGACGACGTGTTTTTTTGCGATCCCCCCGTTGATCGACAGTGTTTTGAAGCTGCTGTTTGGAGGGTTTCTGTGTTGGCGAACACAGACTGGCTGGATGGCTTCGCAGCGAGTCCTGCTTCTGCTGATGGGGCTTCAGGGGCTGATGATTCCGATTGGTATCGGTTTCCAGTACCGCGTGATCAACCAGGCTGGGCATCCGACTTCGATGCTGGTGATGCCTGCGATTGTGCTGACGATGGCGCAGCTGGTTCTTATTGGGTTGAGCTGGATGATTCTGGTGTATCTTCGCAGTTCAAAGATCAAAAGACGTTTTGCCGGGAACCGTCAATCCACTCCCATGACTCGATCGGCGAGTCCTGCTTGAGGGTGTGTGGTTCGGGAAGTGATGGCTATTCTTGTGACACTGGTGACTGGCCGGAAGTCGGGGTGGCCAGCAGAGTGATCGATCTGCAGCCGACATTGCGGTTACGGGACGTCATTGATCCGTTAGGCATCTCTTGACGTAAGTCATTTCTGGGACGAGTCATCGGCAGAGACGATGATCATTGCTCGAAATTTCCCTGATGTGGCGCGGCCTTCGCATCTGCCATAGGAGGACCAATCCCCGGCCATCTCATGCGAGATGGCTCTCCCCGCATTGAAGGAGACAACTATGAGAATTTCCATCGCAAAACCGTTCCTTGCACTCAGCCTCGCGACCCTGATTGCCTCGCCTGTCATGGCACAGCAGGCTCCGCCGACATCGGCACCGCCTAAGTCAGAGCAGCCGAAGGGGACGCCGACCAAGACTGAGCAGCCCAAAGCTGAGCCACCCAAGGTTGACCCGCCGAAGACCCAGGCCCCCAAACCTGCTGATGAGCCGAAGACCTCGCCTGAGCAGATGAAGCAAGAGCAACAAAAGCAGGATGAGCAGAAACAGAATCAGGACAAACAGAATCAGGACAAGCAAAAACTGGACGAGCAGAAAAAGGATCAGCCAGCTGATTCAAAAGCGAAGCCTGATCAAAAACCAAATGACACTCAACAGCGGAACAACAATAACAATAAGCCTGATGTGAACGTCAATATTCAGCAGAACAATCAACGCGTTCTCAACAACATCCAGGTCTTCAACGTCACGACGCTGCCGGAGCGCATCCGCGTCGAACGGATCTACACGATCTATGAACTTCGCGACAATTCTGGCATGGTGACTGTCGAAGGAACAATGGGTGAAAAACGACGAATCTTCCTGAACGAAGAGACCTTCCTGGTTACCAATCTGAGAGACGCAGCGGATCGGGAATATCCGGTTCTGCTTGGCAAAGAATCAGCCCTTGAGAAGATGAACCTGCAGAAGGGGGATCAACTCAAAATCGAAGGACACGATGGAGTTGTTAATGACAGGCACATGCTTGTTGCTTTCAAGGTGACTCGACAGGGAAATACGGTCACCGTAAAACTGGGACCGGATGGGATTATTGTGCGTGAGGTTGCCAAGCCGATTTCGAACTGAGCCCATTAGTAGATACTTATGCTTATTCAGAGATGAATGCCTTGGCGGTGATTATCGCCAAGGCATTTTTTGTTCGTTTAGCGCTCATTCAAACTGACTGCTCGTCTTGAAATGGTCGAAAAATCGTGATCAGCCCGCCGTTCCGTTAAGTTTCGATGAAGTCTGTGATTCGCTGATAACAAACCGGTTTCGCCTGGCAGTATTCAAGTTGCGTCCATCGTCTTCTGAACAACGCCGTTGTCTTGTGGCAAAGTTCAGTTGGCCATCTGTATCACGACATATTGACCCAGCGGAATCTTACATGTTGACTCGTTTATCTCCCCAGGCATCCCCGGCCATCTTTCCACAGCAACGCCGCATCGGCTTCACGCTGATTGAGCTGCTGGTTGTGATTGCCATCATCGCTACGCTTGTGGCCCTGCTTCTTCCAGCCGTCCAGCAGGCCCGCGAAGCGGCTCGTCGCTCGACTTGTAAGAACAATCTGCGACAGCTTGGTATTGCGATGCACAACTATCATGACGTCAACAATCGACTGCCGATTGGGTCAATGCGAGCTGGATTCCGAAACGGTGCCAGCCAGGTGGCGATCACGGTCAGCGGTTATACCTGGTTCCGACGCATTCTTCCTTACATCGAACAGGGGGCGATCTATGACGCGTATAACCAGAACGCCAACTACTATTCCGTTGACCCGAATCGCACGCTCAGCCAGACGCTGATCCCGATGATGACCTGCCCCAGCGATACACCGGCTGGATTCTTCAATGAGATTCCGCAGTACAATTATCTGGCCAATGCGGGGAACACCAACATCGGCAAGGGGAATGTCAACGGCGCGACGTTCAGTCCTGGCCCGTTTGATTTCTCTGACAAAGTTGAAGGCAAGGCTACTCCTTTCGCGGATGTCATGGATGGGTTGTCCAACACGATGATGATGGGTGAAATTCGTGTCGGAGTTACGAGTCCTGATTATCGCGGACTCGTCCAATACGGCATGAGTCCATTCGTGACTGGCAACCTTCCTCCAAATACTCCCATTGCTGACCTGGTCCCCAATGGGCAGTGCGTGAGTACGCCAGAGATGCCTTGCAGCATCGCTGCCAATGGCACGACAACGACCCCTTACACGCACCAGCTTTCAATGCGCAGCCGACACGCGGGAGGGGCCCATCTTGTTTTGTGCGACGGGTCAGTCAAGTTCTTGAGTGAAAATGTTGACGTCAATGCCGTCCGTTCTTTGAGTACGATGAACGGTGGCGAAACGCTGCCTGAGCTGTTCTAGTCTTCCGATTTGGCAGGGGGCTGGAGGGGCATTGAGTCGCAGCCAAACTAGATTTGATGCCACAATTGGTCCGGTTCGCGGAGCCTCACCAGCACCCTACGTTTCTAGTGGCAATCACTACTTGACTCAGCGTGTTTTTCTTCTCTGTGTGCCATGCTTGCGGCTTTGAGTAAGCATGTTCTGGGCATTCCAGCGTCAAACGAAACAGCATGCTCACCCGAAGCTGTGAGCATGGCACGACTTCATCAACATCCAACTCACTACTCTCCTTCAGGCCTGATCATGAACTGCCCTTTGTTCCGACAGCTCCGACTGACTGTTTCTGCTCTTCTGGTTGCGATTGCGCTGCATGGTTGTGGCGTGGCTGATCCGTATGGTCGCAATGAAATCAGCGGCTTTATCAAGCTGGATGGCAGCCCGCTGTCTGAGGGCTCGATCGTCTTTTTTCCAACGGAATCTGGCCCGGTGGTTTCTGGCACGACGATCCAGGACGGCGTCTATCAGCTGGCCCGCGAACGAGGCCTTCCTGCTGGCTCTTATAAAGTGACGATTGAGTCTCGCGTTGTCGCCAAGCCATCGAACAAAACAGCCGAGGAACAGATGGAGCTTCCTGATCCGACGGTCTCCATCATCCCTGCAGAGTACAATTCGAAATCAACGCTGAGTGTTGAGGTCCGTGATGGTGAGACGAATGTTTTTGATTTTGATTTGAAGAGCAAGTAAGCCGGTCTCAGTTGAGACAGCTGGTGCGGTAACGCCCTGAACATGCTTGCCCAAAGCTGCAAGCATGGCACTCTGGCACGTTGGATTCGGCACGCCATTCGTTGGTGATCGGGTGCAATGCGGGACAGCGGCTCGGATGGAGCCTCGGCCTCACGGTTGGGAGATTATGGGTTGTCGGTTTTGGGGGGTGTTGGTTCTTCTTTTTTCGGTTCCGCGGGTGTGCCGAAGGCTTCGTCGACTTTCTGGTCGACGGGTTTCATTTCTGGTTTTTTCTCGGGTGGTTTTGCGCCGGGGAGAGTGGGATCGAGAAGGCGGGCACGTTGGCGGTCGGCTTCGGCTTCTTCTTTCTTACCGGCTTCGTCCAGCTTTTTGGCTCGCTCCCAGTAGGCTTTGGCGACTTCCTGATCGAACCTGAGCGACTTCTCAAAGTCTGCGATGGCTTCATCGAGATGGCCGAGCATCAGATGAGCGGAGCCACGCAGGGAGACGGCCAGATCCTGATTGGCTTCGAGTTCCAGAATGGCGTTGGCAATTTTGATCGCTTCTTCGGGCTTGTTCTGGATGACGGCGATCTCTGCTTCGAGGAGCATGCCGACGATTTTTGTAGTGTCGGCGTCTTTGAGTTTCGCGGCGAGCTCAGCGGCTTCTTCCGTCTGTTCCTGCTTGAGGTAGTGACGAGCCAGTTCTGCCTGGAGCGTGACGTTCTCGGGATGGGCACGCAGCTGGGCGAGGAGCGACTGCAGCTCTTCCAGCCAGGCGATCTTCTGTCGATCAGCCATGGCGAGGTCTTTTTTGCCCAGCTGTTCGTAGGCCATGCCGCGATGCAGATAATGTTTGGGCAACAGAGGAGCGAGTTCGATGGCCTTGGAGAAATCCTCGACGGCCTTCTCCAGTTCGCCTCGCTTGATGAGGGCTAAGCCACGGTTGTTGTAGGCGTTGTAGTAGCCTGGATCGCGTTTGATGGACTCGTTGAAGTTCTTGATGGCTTCTGCGAAGTTCCCGAGTTCCCAGTAGGCGAAGCCACGGTTGTTGTAGGCGTCGACGTAGTTGTTATCGATCATGAGGGCTTCGTTGAAGTCATTGACGGCCATCAGGAAGTCTTTTTGGGCGACCTTGATCATGCCGCGATTGTTGAACGACTTGGCGAGCTTGGGGTTCAGCTCGATGGCTTTGGTGAAATCCGCCTCGGCGCCGACGAGTTCGTTGGTCGACATTTTGACAAAGCCGCGCGAGTTCAAATGCTCGGCGTTATTTGGTTCCAGCTCAACGGCCCGGGTGAACTCTTTGATTGAGTCCTGGATGCGACCCGTTTTGGCGTAGAGTTCTGCGCGCAGGGCGATGAAGGGGACTTCTGGTTTCTCGCCCTGGAGGGCTGCGTCGAGTTTTGCGAATGCCTCTTCGACTTTGCCTCGGTTGATCAGTTCGCGGATGGCTTTGATCTGCTGGGTTTGTGGGTCAGCTGGGGCTGCGGTCGATGTTTCGACGGTGTTGGTCGTTGTTGCTTCGGCGGGGGGTTTGCTTTCGCCTGACTTCTCTTGAGAGAAGGCGAGCCCCGTTTGCAGGCAGGCGAAAATCAGAAAACTCGTGGTCATCGACCGGAGAGAGAAGAGGGTCGACATAGTCAGCCGGTATCCGTGTCAGAACAGGTAAGCGAAATTGTCTCTGACCTAACATGAGACGCTACTTATGTTTGTAACGGCTTTTACTGGAGCGGGTCAAGTCCGCGCTCTGGAACGAGGCGAGGACGTCCCTTTCATCACGATCAGCGCATAAAAAAAACGGGACGCAGGACGTCCCGTTTACTGATTCAGCAAATTGGCTATCGAGTCACGGCAGCCTGATCATTGGTTGTAGCAGGAGCAGCAGCGGGGGGATTGATCGAAGGCATGCCGGGTTGGAGGATGTCGCTGGCTGGTTTATTGGCTTGAAGCCACTGGGCCAGAGGTTGCAGCTTGTTGTTGTCCATCGGCTTGCGGTTTCCGACGACTGGCTCGACGAGTACTCCGTTGACGACTTTGACGGCGTTTTGATAGGCATCGGTGACCAATGTCGCCGATGCACGGAAAGTTGATTTCTTGACGAGTTCGAGGAGACCGGCGCCTTTGGCTGCTTCAGAATTGCTTTCCGGGTGGAAGCCCAGATAGAGATTCCAGAAGCAGGTTGACCAGTAAGACAGCGTTGGATACCGGTTGTAGACAGAGCCCATTTCGTAGGTCAGTTCGGCCAGTTCGTAAGTCACGAGGGCCATGTTGATCGACGGGTTGTCGAACGGAACTCGCCCCAGACTGCGGGCTGCTTCGCAGCGGACCATCGGGTGACGACTGCGGTCATTCATGGATTCCAGGAGAACCTGAGCCACGAAGGGCTGTTGTTGGAGGTTCACTGAGATATTGCAGGCCCCCAAGGCTCGGGCGATGACCATCTGATACCAGGGGTTTGTTTTGGGTTCTTTGAGCTGCTGAGCCAATGTTTCAGCAATCTTCATGCGGATATCGACTTTGGGGTCTCCATCCAGACAGATTCGCTCGACGCCTTTGACAGCTTGAATCTTGACGGCTTCATGTTGATTTGGATTGTTCAGGATCTCGAGCATGACATCGAGAGCCCCCACATAGGGACGAGCTGGTGTGCGGCGAATGGGATTGGCTTTTTCTCCGTTCAGGCTTCTGAGGAGAATGGCAGCGGCAATACGGACGTGAAGCTGGTTATCGAGCAGCAGCTTGGCGTTTTTGGTGAATTCCTGGAGGGCGTATTCACGGGCGGGAGCACCTGTTCCGTAGAGCTCCATATCTTTGACGATCTCGTCGACGCAATCGCGCAGGCTGCGTCGGTTCTCTTCCAGGGACAATCGCAGGGTGCGGATCCGCGCTCCCTTGGCGAGCAGATCCCGTTCTGCTGGAGTCAGGTTATCCGACTTGAGAGCCTGGCGGAACTTGCCGTTTTCGGTCTTGTTGAAGACGGTATAGTCGTCGGCACGAATCAGCTCATTGACGATGAGAAACTGATCGCGCCATTTGGGGTCAATCTGGTCGGGCGCGAATTCCAGGTCGTCCTGTTTCAGAGGCTCGAGTTGGGCCTTGAGGTCGACAGGCTGCATGCCTTCTCCGCCGGAGCCACCAGGAAGCATTGCACCGGGGGGCTGTGCGAAGGCGGTGCTTGCCCAGCTCAAAGCCGTCCAGACCGCCGCAACGACGAGCAGAGTAGCGGCCACTTTGCCGGTCAGTTCGCGTTTTGCTTCGAGTTCACCTTCGGCGGTGGCTGCGCGGGCGTGTGGCTGCGAAGAGTTTTCAGACGGTTGACCACCAGAGTCGCGAGAAGAATGTGGCATGGCGTCGCTGACCAATCGATTGGAAAGGATTTGGAAGGTTTTTCAGTTGAGACGCGTCATGGAATGAGGCGATTTCACTGTTGACCATCTGGCCCGAAGAGAGGCTTGCTCGGCATAAAGTCATGCCAAGCCGCGAGATGACGTGTGCGAGATCACTTTGATAGTATATCAGCCAGTTTCCATAGAAAACACCGTTTTTGAGTTTTCAGACAAGTTTCGGCGGCTTTGCGTGGTGTGATTCCTTGTACAAAAAGTTTGACGCCTCCGAGGAGTCTGGCTTGATCAGGTTTGCTTATCCTTGCTGACATGACAGTTCACCCGGAGTTTTCCGACAATCTGACACAGTCGGCTATCGAATTTTTCTCCTCTAAAACTTACTGAATCCTCATCAGGCTCGTTCTTTTCAGCGGGTCTGGAATTCTCTAGACTTATGGCGTTCAAAAGTGGATTTGCGCAAGATTGCAGACAGCGGGGGACTCGCCCTGCTGAATTGCCCTGATCCACCTTTCCGATCGTTAAAGCCAGCCTACAATACTCAGGTTGTCAAACGAGTGTTGAAGTTGTCTTGAGCCATGGAACTCGATCTAATAGGCTGTTCTGCCCTTTCGAAGACCGATCCGGTAAAAATTGTCTACAACGGAACCCTACATGTCTGAACAAGTCGCCAGCGACGGAGTGATGGCGGGAATCGATCCCGCTGAACTAGAAGAATGGTACGAATCGCTGGAAGACGTGATCCATCGCTACGGCCCGGAGAAAGTCAAACAGCTCCTGGTCAACCTGCGTGAGCGCGCTTACGTTCGTGGTGTGATGATGCCGTTCACCGCGACGACCCCTTATATCAATACGATCCCGCTGGAAGATCAGCCTCGCTTTCCGGGGAATCGTGAGATCGAACAGCGCATTAAGTCGATCATTCGCTGGAACGCGATGGCGATGGTCGTGCGTGCCAACAAGTATTACGACGGCGTCGGCGGTCACATTTCGAGCTATGCCTCGTCTGCGACCCTGTACGAAATCGGCTACAACCACTTCTTCCATGCCCGCACCGAAAACCACACGGGCGACATGATCTACTTCCAGGGGCATACTTCGCCCGGGATGTATGCTCGCGCTTTCCTGGAAGGTCGGCTGACGGAAGATAACCTAGTCAAATTCCGACGCGAAGTTCCACGCGGGACTGGTCTGTCGAGCTATCCCCACCCGTGGCTGATGGAAGACTTCTGGCAGTTCCCGACCGTTTCGATGGGTCTGGGCCCGATCTGCTCGATCTATCAGGCCCGTTTCCTGCGCTATCTGCGCGACCGCGGGATCATCGACACGAGCCAGTCTCACGTCTGGTGCTTCCTGGGTGACGGGGAAATCGATGAGCCGGAATCTCTGGGAGCCATTACACTGGCGTCTCGCGAAAATCTCGACAACCTGATCTGGGTCGTCAACTGTAACCTGCAGCGTCTGGATGGACCGGTCCGTGGAAACGGCAAGATCATTCAAGAACTCGAAGGTGCCTTCCGTGGTGCTGGCTGGAACTGTCTCAAGGTTGTCTGGGGTGACGATTGGGATCCGATTCTCGCCAAGGACGAAGACGGCAAGCTCGTCAAACGCATGGGCGAAATCGTTGATGGTCAGTACCAGAAGTATGTCGTCGCGGGCGGTGCTTACATCCGCGATCACTTCTTCGGTTCCGATCCGGAACTCATGGAGATGGTCGATCACCTCTCTGATGAGCAGCTCGAGAAGCTCAAACGTGGTGGTCACGATCCCAACAAGGTCTACGCCGCGTATAAAGCGGCCTACGATCACACCGGGTCGCCAACTGTCATCCTGGCCAAGACTATTAAGGGCTATGGTCTGGGCGAAGCGGGCGAAGGTCGCAACGTTGCTCACAACAACAAGAAGATGAATCTCGAGGAACTCAAGCAGTTCCGCTCTCGCTTCAACATTCCGATCAGCCCGGAAGATGTCGAGAAGATGCCGTTCTACAAGCCGGCGGAAGACAGCGAAGAGATGGTCTACCTGCGTGCTCGTCGCGAGCAACTGGGTGGCTTCGTTCCTGCCCGTAAGCCGACGACTGAGCCTCTCAACATTCCGCCGATTGATGACAAAGCGTTCGTCCGTGCCCTGGCTGGTACGGAAGGAAAAGGAACGTCATCGACGACACAGTCCTATGGCGCGATCCTCATGGGTCTGATGCGTAACAAGGACATTGGTAAGCTGATCGTGCCGATCATTCCGGACGAAGCCCGTACCTTCGGTATGGAGAGCTTCTTCACGAGCTTCGGGATCTATTCGAGCAAAGGTCAGCTGTACGAGCCAGTCGACCGCGATCAGATGATGTACTACAAGGAAGCAACCGACGGTCAGGTCCTCGAAGAGGGGATCAACGAAGCGGGCGCGATGTCGAGCTTCGTGGCAGCGGGAACTGCGTACGCCAACTTGGGCGTGCAGATGATTCCGTTCTACGTTTACTACTCGATGTTCGGCTTCCAGCGTGTCGGCGATCTGATCTGGCTGGCTGCGGATGCCCGCGCTAAGGGATTCCTCGTCGGTGGAACGTCGGGACGCACGACTCTCAACGGCGAAGGTCTGCAGCACGAAGACGGTCACAGCCAGCTGATGGCAACGACGGTCCCCTGCCTGATCTCCTACGATCCCGCCTACTCTTACGAGTTGGCCGTCATTATTCAGGACGGTCTGCGTCGGATGTATGTCGACAACGAGAACGTCTTCTACTACCTGTCGGTTTACAACGAGCAGTACGACATGCCTGGCATGCCGGAAGCCAATCGTCAGGAAGTCATCGAAGGAATTCTCAAGGGGATTTACAAGTTTGGCAGCACCGATTCTGGCGAAGGTCAGAAGGTCCGTCCTCAGCTGTTCGGCTCGGGAACGATCTTCCGAGAAGCTCTGCGTGCTCAGTCGATCCTCAAGGACAAGTACGGCATCGGTTCCGATCTCCACAGTGTCACGAGTTACTCGGAACTGGCCCGCGATGCGATGGCAACGACTCGCTATAACTCCCTGCATCCGGATCAGGCTCCGAAGAAGTCTTATCTGGAAACGAAGTTCGACGGCGTGACGGGTCCATTCGTCTCGACCAGCGACAACGTCCGTCTCGTGGCAGATCAGATCCGTCAGTGGGTTCCAGGACGCTATGTCGTCCTCGGAACGGATGGCTTCGGTCGCAGCGAAGAGCGAGCCACCCTGCGTCGACACTTTGAAATCGACGCTGAGTGTACCGTCTACGCGACGCTGCATGCCCTGGCTCAGGATGGACAGTTTGACAAGGCGAAGCTGCCTCAGGTGATTAAAGACCTGGGGATTAACCCTGATCAGGTTGATCCGCGGACTGCGTAAGGAATTCTATTATGAGTGTCTCTGTATTGGATGAATTTCGCATGGGGAGTGTTGAACTCCCCAAAGAATTGCCTATTCAGAACATCAAGGCGTCGGAGTATGAGGACGTCGAAGGAAACCCTGCGATCCTGATTAACGTCTGGCTGAAAGAGAACACGAATCCAGATACTATTTCAGGTGCGAACATCCTCGACATGAAACGAGCGATTCGTAGATGGTTTCTAGAAAAAAATGTCGATCTTTTCCCGTACTATCAACTTGAGGTTATTAACGAAGAGCCGGCTGAAGGTGATCTGGAATGATGCATGATGATTTGCTTGCTCAGGCCACGCACCTTGCAACGCTGGAAACCGGACGCCCCAAACTAGCGAATCTTCGTCGAGCCGTTTCGAGCCTTTATTATTCTTTGTTTCACTATCTCATTTTCCATTCGACTTGCGAGATCATGGGAACTCAACCGGCAGAGTCTCGCTTGCGACATGTCCTGGCCAGAGCCTATGAACATGGCCGAATGAAAGAAGCATGCGATTCCTTTAGTCAGCCCAGGATCAAGAAGGATCGATTTCGTGATTTAGATCCACACGGATATCCAGTCGGTTCAGAAATACAAGATATCGCGTCAGTTTTTGTCGAGTTGCAGGATCTTCGACACCGTGCGGACTACAATTTGAATCGAAGATGGAGCCGCTCTGAAGTACTTACTCTTATCAAGTCCGTAGAAGACGCTTTGTCAAAGTTCGAGTCACTGAAACTCAAAGATCCCCATCGCTCGTTTTTTCTCGGCAACCTCATTGCCTGGAGCAAGCATTAGATAACGGACCGGCTTATAATCTTTTTTGACTAAGCCTTAAGCCTTAATCCCTAAGCGCAAGATAGACCACCATGCCTACCGAATTTAAGCTTCCTGAAGTTGGCGAAGGCGTTAAATCCGCTGATATCGCAGAGATCCTCGTCAAGGAAGGGGACACGATCACGTCTGGTCAGATCGTGGCTGAGATTGAAACGGAGAAGGCGGTCGCTGAAGTCCCCTGCAATATCGCAGGGAAGGTCGCCAAGGTGCACGTCAAGCAGGGTGATACCCTTGCTGTGGGCGGTGTGCTGCTGACGATCGAAGAGTCGAATGGCGCAGCCAAGTCTTCTGGTGGCGAGTCGAAACCGGCTCCTGCTGCTGAGAAGAAGACGGAAGCTCCCAAGGCAGAAGCCGCTCCGAAGAAAGAAGCCCCGGCTCAGAGCTCGGGTGGCGGTGGTGGTTCTGTCGAGTTCAAACTGCCGGAAGTGGGCGAAGGGGTCAAGAAGGCTGACATCGCGGAGGTCCTCGTCAAAGAAGGGGACACGATCGCCGTCGGTCAGGTTGTCGCAGAGATTGAAACGGAAAAGGCCGTCGCTGAAGTTCCGTCGTCGGTCGCGGGTAAGATCACCAAGGTGCACGTCAAGCAGGGTGACTCGGTAGATGTTGGCGGCGTTCTGCTGACTGTTGAGACAGGAGCCGGAACCGGCAGTGGGTCTTCTGCTCCAAAGTCTGCTCCCGCTGCGGAATCAAAGCCAGAAGCCAAGAAAGCTTCTCCGAACGCGGATGTCGCGCCCAGCCCGGCTGGGGGCGAGAGCAGTTTCGCTCAGCCAGATAAGACTGCTGCTCCTGGCAAGAAGTCGGCTGACAGTGACCTGGGTAAAGAGCGTCCACCCGCACCCGCCAGTCCGTCAACACGTCGACTTGCTCGCGAACTCGGCGTCGACCTTTACGAAGTTAAAGGAACTGGTCCTGGCAGTCGTATCACGACGGAAGACGTCCAGGCTTACGTTAAGGCACGCCTGACCAAGCCAGCGGCTGCGTCTCCAGCCGTCGCGGGTGGTCCGGTGGCTCCTCCGCCACTGCCTGACTTCACGAAGTTCGGCGAAGTTCAGCGCGAACCTCTCAACAAGATCGGCAAGACCGCTGCTCAGCACCTGACGATGTCGTGGAACGTCATTCCGCACGTGACCCAGCATGAGATGGTCGACATCACGGAGATCGAAGCCGCCCGTCGCATGTTCCTGGCAGGACGCGGCAAGGATGGTCCGAAGGTCACTATGACTGCGATCGCTATCAAGTGTGCTGTCACGGCCCTTAAGGCGTTCCCGAAGTTCAACTCCAGCCTCGATCCTGCGACGATGGAAATCGTCTATAAGAAGTATTTCAACATCGGCGTGGCTGTCGATACGCCCAACGGGCTGGTCGTTCCGGTCATCAAGGATGTCGATAAGAAGACGATCCTGCAGATTGCCGATGAGCTGACGCAAATCTCGGGCAAGGCTCGTGATCGCAAGCTGAGCATGGACGACATGCAGGGCGCGACCTTCACGATCACCAACCTGGGTGGAATCGGCGGTTCGTACTTTACGCCGATTGTCAGCTATCCGGAAGTCGCGATCCTCGGTATGTCGCGCGGGACCAAGCAGCTCGTGATGGCCAATGGCCAGCCTCAGGAACGTCTGATGCTGCCACTGTCTTTGTCGTACGACCACCGCGTCGTCAATGGAGCTGATGCGGCCCGGTTCATCGTCAAGCTGTCTTCTCTGCTGTCTGATCAGTTTACGCTGATCGCGGAACAGTAGACCGTTTCAACTCTCTGAACAAGAGGTTGGAACGCAGAGCTCGCTGAGGGGAGCAGAGGTCGCAGAGAAGTTTCACTCAAGGTAACAATCTTTGCCTGCTCCATCTTTACCATTGTTTAATTCAAAGTTTGGAATCATCGATCGGTAACAATATTGTGATCAGGAACTCTGCGTCCTCTGCTCACCTCTGTTGCCTCTGCGTTCCAACCCTCTCCGGCGATTCATCAAGGTTCGACATCCATGCCAATTAATGCCCCCTCACATGCGGAAGTCGTTGTTATTGGAGCCGGTCCTGGCGGGTATCCGGCGGCGTTTGAAGCTGCTGATCATGGGAAGAAGACGGTTCTGCTGACAGACGACGTTGCAGCCGGCGGGGTCTGTCTGATCCGTGGTTGCATCCCTTCGAAAGCTTTGCTGCACGTTGCCAAGCTGATCAACGAATCGAAAGAATCGTCTCATTGGGGCGTCACGTTCCAGGAGCCCAAGATCGAGCTCGACAAGCTGCGTGCTTACAAAGAGAAAGTCGTTGGTAACCTGACGGGCGGCGTGGCTCAGCTGTGTAAAGCGCGTAAGGTCGATCTCGTCAAAGCACACGGCCGGTTTCTCGATTCGAAGACACTGCTGCTGACGGCTGCTGATGGTTCAACGTCGCAGATGACGTTCGACAACGCCATCATCGCGACGGGTTCTACCCCGACGATGCCGCCGATTTTCAACATCGGCGATGATCGGGTGATGGATTCCACCGGGGCTCTGGCCCTCAAGGATATTCCGAAGAAGCTGCTGGTCATTGGCGGGGGTTACATCGGGCTGGAGATGGGTTCGGTATACTCGGCCATCGGTTCGGAAGTGACCGTCGTGGAAATGACGGCTGGCTTGCTGCCCGGTGCTGACCGTGATCTCGTCAAGCCGCTGGCCAAAGCGCTCGAAAGCCGCTTCAAGGCGATTCACCTCAACACTGCCGTCAAGAAATTGACTGCGACGAAAGAGGGGATCTCAGCCGAGCTTGAAGGGGAAGGGGTGACGTCGCCTCAGGTCTTCGATCGCGTTCTGGTTTCCGTTGGCCGTCGGCCCAACAGCAAGAACTGTGGTCTTGAAAATACGCGCGTTCAGATCGACGAGAAGGGCTTCGTGAAGGTCAACGCCAAGCGTCAGACGAGCGAGTCACATATCTACGCGATCGGGGATGTGGCTGGCGAGCCGATGCTGGCTCACAAGGCGACTCGTGAAGCCAAAGTGGCGGTCGAAGCCCTGCTTGGGGAACCGGCTGCATTTGACAACATCGCGATTCCTGCCGTTGTCTTCACTGATCCGGAACTTGCGTGGTGTGGGATCACCGAAGCTCAGGCACAAGTGCAAGGCCTGGATGTCAAGGTCGTCAAGTTCCCATGGGCGGCTTCTGGCCGTGCTCAGTCGATTGACCGTACGGAAGGTCTGACAAAACTGATCTTCGAGCGGAAGACCGAGCGTCTCCTCGGTATGGGGATCGTCGGACCGGGTGCAGGGGAGATGATCGCAGAAGGGGTCATCGCGGTCGAATCTGCTCTTGTCGCCCGCGATCTGGCGCAATCGATTCATGCTCACCCGACCCTGTCGGAAACGATCATGGAATCTGCCGAAGCGGTCTTTGCTCAGGCGACGCACTACTTCCGTCCGAAACGCTAAGCTGGTCAGCGTCGATAGCAAGGATTGTCAATTCCCGTCTGGAACGGACTGGTTAATGGACGTACGATATGAGTACGCATCCTTTCCGTTCCGACCGGGATCGCTTTTATGACACCTGCCACATTGCCTGACGCATCGACCGAGTCCGCTCCTCAGCGATACTCCTTTTCGATTGAAGAATACCTTCAGCTGTTTGAAAAAGGGATTCTCGCTCCCGACTTGCGCACCGAGTTGATTGATGGAGAGATCATCCAGATGACGCCACCGGGACCGGAGCATAGTTCGTTCGTGCTGATCGCCAGCGAGTTTTTGCGACGTTGTTTGCCATCTGACTGGTATGTCGCGACAGAAATCGTCGTGAAGTTGGGAACGCATTTACCCGTTCCGGATATCACGGTCTTTCAAGGACATCCGCTCGACTATGCGAACCAGTACTTGACGGCCGACAAGATCGGCGTGCTGATCGAAGTTTCCAAGTCGAGCCTTAATTATGACTTGGACTACAAAGCCAGACTTTATGCAACTCACGGCGTTCAACAGTATATTGTCGTGGATATCGATCGCCGGGAGATGATGTTCTTTCAGAATCCTGGAAAAGCCAAGTATGGGAAAAAGTCGAAACTTAAGCTCAATGAGCAGTTGACTATGCAGTTGGCAGGCACGCCGTTGTCATTTTCCTTGAGCGATCTTTTGAAGCGTTAAATTTTCGAGTACTTACTTATGACTCCATCTCAAATTGCAGATCGACAACGGGCGGGGGCTGACCCACAGCGTTATCGCTTCTCGATCGAAGAATTTTTGAAGCTCTATGAAGTCGGCATTCTTCCGCCCGATTTCAAGGCGGAGTTAATCGATGGCGAGATCATCGAACTCTATCATGCGGTTCCCTATCGCTTCTCAATCGAAAATTACATCCAGCTGTATGAATCCGGCATACTGCACGAAGACTTGCGCACTGAATTACTTGATGGAGAGATACTCTGCATGACACCGCCAGGGCCGGAGCATATCTCGCAGGTTTACTTTTGGGCCAAATACCTGCGTCGAAAGGTCTCAGCGGAGTTGTGCATCATCACAGAATCGCCCGTTAAGATTGGCTCCGATCTCGTTGAGCCGGACGTCACAGTTTTTCGGGGACCGGACAAAAAGCTGACGAAAGGCTTCCTTCAGCCATCTGATGTTGAGTTACTGATCGAGATTTCAAATACGACGCTACGATACGATGTCGTCCAGAAGTCCCGGCATTACGCCCGCTTTCAGATTCCACAGTTATTGGTTGTTGATGTTCGACAGAACAAAGTGACGTTTTTTCAACAGCCGAGATACGACGAAGTCAGTGGTCTTGCGACCTATGAACAGGTCTCAACGTATCAACGTTCCGAGGAAATCACCGTCACCCTCGGCGAAACGACGCTCACGTTTACTCTCGATCAAATCCTGCAAGGTGAGTGAGACGGGCAACAAAAAAAGGGAGCTGTTGAGCTCCCTTTTTTGATTTACGCTGATCAGACTGCGATTAAGAATCGCGTTTGGCTTTTTTGTCCTGCTTGGCGGCTCGCTTTTCTTTCAGGTTGGCGACTGGTTTTTTCTTGGTTTCTTTTTTCGCGCCGTTGTCTTTATTCGCCATGATGGCACCTCTTCAAATGATTCCCGGGGGATGTGAAAAACGCACAGCCGAAGGATATCCATCTCCATGTCGAATCAGCAAGAGAGAGTTCGATCAATTTGTCAGAGTCGGACCGGGCGCCAAGATATCCCGGCTGTCATCACCCATCCGTTCAAAGAGCTCGACGAATTTTGGGAAGGTCTGATCAACAGGCTGCACAGCATCCGGGGAAACGATCACGACCTGGCCGATCCAGGCATCGGGTGATCCGGGGAGGTAGACGACGACTCGACCGTCTGCGAGTCGATCGGTTTCGAAGGCCGGTTTGGCGTGATCGTGAAAGGTCACGAGCACGGGCTTGAGGATGATCCGCGTGCTTTCTGCTCCGAGGTTGCCGGCGAGCAGTTGTTTGTAGACGACGTACTTTGGAAAGATCGTTGTCAGTTGGCGTTCGACGGTCGATGTGAAGGTCTGGCCGATGGCGCGGGCGGCTGCGAGGCCTGCGAAAAAACAGAGCAGGACGATCAGAGCGACGATGGCTGCGAACAGGATCAGAAACCCGACGACTGAGTCGATCGGCAGGTAGGGAGTCAATGCGTCATGAGCAGCGACGGCGAACGAATATGCGTAACCGAGGACCACCAGGACGACAACGAGCGGCAGGAGAAAAATCAAACCGCCGATCGCTGTCGTTTTGAAGAAGCCTAAAGACCTGGTGATTTTCTGCATGCGATCCTAGAGCCAGTCTTCTCATTCGAGTTTTGCGAGAAATGTAGGGTGCTGGTGAGGCTTTGCGAACCGCACCAATTGTGCGAATGAACGTCGTTTTGGTGCGGTTCGAAGACTCACCAGCACCCTACGGGGAGGGGGATTTTACCACTGCGTGGGCTTGGGGTTGATGTACCCGGAGCCGATCTGGTGCCAGTAAGGATACGTCGGCGTGACGCGGCTGACGTCGTCGACTCGTTTGATCTGCTCGGGAGTCAGGCTCCAGCCGACGGCGGCAAGGTTGGCTTTGAGTTGTTCTTCGTTGCGGGCTCCCATCACGATATTAACGACGGTTGGGCGAGAAAGCAGCCAGTTGAGAGCCACTTGCGGCACGGTCTTGCCGGTCTCTTCAGCCAGCTGAACCAGGACTTCGACGACATCGTAAAGGTACTCGTCGTTGACTTGAGGGCCTGCTTCGCCGCCCCCTTGCTTGATGCGTCCATCGGGGAGTGGTTGTCCGCGACGGATCTTGCCGGTCAGGCGTCCCCAGGCGAGCGGGCTCCAGACCATCAGGCCGACTTTTTGATCGACACCGAGAGGCATCAGTTCCCATTCGTAATCACGTCCTGCTGCCGAGTAGTACCCCTGGTAGACGCAGTAGCGGGCCAGGCCGTATTTCTCGGAGATGGCCAGCGATTTCATCACCTGCCAGCCGGAGAAGTTCGAGCAGCCGATGTAGCGGATCTTGCCCGCAGTGATCAGGTCATCGAGGGCGCGGAGCGTTTCGTCGATCGGAGTGCGCCCGTCGAAGCCGTGCATGAAGTAGAGGTCGATGTAATCGGTGCCAAGGCGTTTGAGGCTGGCTTCGCAGGAGCGGATGATCTTGTAACGGGAGGAGCCCGCGTCATTGGGGCCATCCCCCATCTTGAAGGTCGTCTTGGTCGAGATGAGGCATTGATCCCGCTTGCCTTCGAGCGCTTTGCCGAGGATCGATTCGGAATCGCCGCTGGAGTAGACGTCCGCGGTGTCGAAGAAATTGACGCCAGAATCCAGACAGACATCGATCAGACGTTTGGCTTCATCGACGTCTGTTTGTCCCCATTTCTTGAAGAACTCGTTCGAGCCGCCGAAGGTTCCTGTTCCGTAACTGAGCACAGGGACCTGAAGGCCTGAGTAGCCAAGCTGTCGATATTCCATGATGCGTTCCTCTCGATGGAGTTCAATCAAACGTGCCTCGCCGCAACGTCCAACACGGTGCGCAAGGCGACAGGAAGGATGACGACGACAGCCCCGCTGGCTTTCACGGAATCCTCAATTTTCGCATGAAAGCCAAACGTTAAAAGACACTCAGTCCGTCTTATACCAATCCCAATTTAAGCCCGCGCGGTCACAAAAGTCGTGCCATGCTGACAGCTTTGGGTAAGCATGCTGCTTCGTTTGACGTGGGAGCGTTCAGAACATGCTTGCTCAAAGCCGCAAGCATGGCACGCTGGGAAAACTTCCAAAGACACTCACTCCGTTTTGTTACAGTCGACTGAGCAGTTCTGCCTTCTTCTGATTGAACTCTGTGTCGCTGATATAGCCTTTGTCTTTTAGAGAGCCGAGTCGTTCGAGTGTTTCCAGGATATTCGAACCACCGGCTGCTGATGGAGATGCTGAACTTGGCGATAGTGAATTCGAAACTGGTGCACTCGGGGCTGGTTCACTGTACGACATGGATGCCGATGGCGATGAAAAAGGCTGTAAGGGAGCAGGTTGTGGCGGGGCTGGCTGCGAATTCATTGGGGGGGAGTTCGCGGGTTGGGCGGGCTGCTGCTTGACGCCGTTTTTCATGACGACGGGGAGTGTTGACAAATTCACAGTGCCGAACTGACTCGTGAAGGTGATCGAACCGCCTGAGCCTTGCTGCTGGCCGAAGCCGCCGATGTTGTGGTTGAGGGTGTCGTAAACCCAGACTTCGCTGCCAGTTTTCACGGCAAGCCGATTGGTGTTCGCGAAGTAGGCGTATTTGACGTTGTTCTGGGAACCGGTAGCGTTCGGCGAACCGATCTCCGTTGGCCACCAGTTGGCTTCCGGATCGGGTGCGAAGAGGTTGTTCTGGCCGAACCCGCCGCCGTTGGCCTGGGCCTGGTTGTCGTAACCGTTGCCCTGGCTTTGTGACTGGAAGGAGCCGGTGTAAGGGGTGATCTGGTGATTGTCGATGGCGTTGGCAAGGTCGTTGCAGATGCCGTCGACGCGGGATTTCAACTGGTAGTTGAACAGGTCGCTGACCATCGTCATGCCGCCGCGCATCCACTGGCCGTAGCCGCCGAATTCGGGGTGGTTGAACTGGGCCATTGAGCCGTGGCCGTTGCTGATCGCGACGAGCATGTGGGTCACTGCGTCTTCGGAGAGGCCGTACTTCTTGGCCATACTCGTCACATACTGTTGACCGGAATCTGATAACTTAGCCATGGAGCGCGTCTCTTCAAAAAAGGAATCAAGTGGTGTCCGCCCACACATCCTTTTGTCGAGTCAGATTACCGAAAGCATCGAAAATTGCACTGTGCCATCCCGCACAGGTAGTTTTTTGTTGACCGCCTATCTTACGCAACCCGCCGTCCGAGCGATAGGAGGCGTGACGTGAATCCTGTTGATTCCGTCCGAACTGCGCCTGTGGTGACGCGGACAGGGGCGTTGGCCACGGAATATCCTTCCCAATATTCCCAGATTCCGGAAATGAATCGCGAATCCTCTTTCTCGTCGTGTCCACCATCAGAGTAGACTGAAGAACTCACCCAAACACCCGCATTTTCACTTTTCATCCCCGACAGTCCCCCTCCATGGCGATCGAAAACAACGAAGCGACCTATATTTCCAAAGACGATGAGCCGATCGAACAACTCAGCGGCTTGACCAAGCAAGAGTACGACATCGTCTTCGCGGCTGAGGTCGTCCGGCGTGGTTTTCTCACCGAGCATGATCTCAAGAAAACCGTCCATGAATGGACGATCCATGGCGAGGAATCGCTGGGCGCGTACCTGGTTCGTGTCGGTGCCTTGACGGAAGAGAACCGACGTGAATTGATCGATCAGGTTCATAATTCAATCCAGCAAGGCTCTCGAAACACCGGTCCGCGCGATACTCGGCTCAGTTCCCAGGGGAGTTCCATCGTTGATGTGATCGATGGGAGTGGCCGACTTGGTCGACTGCTTGGGTTCCATCATGATCAGGTTGCCAGCGATGGCTCTGACCAGCGGATGGCCAAAGGTCGTTATCGCCTTGTGCGCAAACTCGGCCAGGGAGGACTGGGGACGGTGTGGCTGGCCCATGACGAAATGCTCAGTCGGCTCGTCGCGATCAAAGAAGTCCGCACTGGCATCCATCAGTCTCCTGCTGCTGTCCGCAGGTTTCAGCGCGAAGCGGAACTGACCGGACGACTCGAGCACCCGAGTATCGTCCCGATCTATCAGTTCGGAGTCGATGAGAAGCATGAACAGGAATTCTATGTCATGCGGTTCCTGGGGAAGCAGAACCTCCAGGATCTCATTAACGAGTACCATGAACGGATCGAATCTGGTACTGAATCCAAGATGCTGCTGCAGCGTCTGCTGAATGCCTTCACCAGCATCTGCCAGGCGATTGCGTATGCTCACTCGCGCAAGGTCATTCACCGCGATCTCAAGCCCGAGAACGTCGCACTTGATTCTTACGGGCAGGTTATCGTTCTCGACTGGGGACTGGCGAAGCTCATTGGCGATGAAGGGCTGATCGATAGTATTGAAACGCATGCGGACGAGCGACAGTCGGCTCATGGGACCGTCGCTGGTCAGATCCTTGGGACACCGATGTTTATGGCTCCCGAGCAGGCGACGGGCCGTCAGGACGAGATTGACGAACGGACCGATATCTATGGTCTGGGTGCGATTCTCTTTTGCATCCTCACCGGGACGGCTCCGCATCGTACGGAACGCAACTCGACGATGGCTGGCAATTCCTCGATCGCGACGATCCTGTCGACGATTGTCTCACGCCCGACACCTCGGGCACGCGAACACAGAAGCTCTATCCCGGCTGCGCTGGATGCCATTTGTTATAAGGCGATGTCGAAGAAGCGTTATGCTCGCTATCAAACGGCATCTGAACTCGCTGATGATGTCCAGCGTTATCTTGCGGGTGAAGAAACGACGGCTTATCGCGAAACCAACTGGCAGCGGATTCAGCGCTGGATCTCCGCGCATCAACGCTTCTCACAGATTGCGGCGACGCTTCTGATCACGCTACTCGTGGTGGGCGTCAACTCAGCCATCGATGCCAGTCGCTCGGCTGAGCATGAACGGGAAACTCGCTTTGAGGCCTTGAAAGGCGAAGCCCGTCAACTTGGCGACAACCTGCGCAACCCGGCTTCGAGTCTGGCTCGCAACACGCGTTTCATGGCGTCCATTCCCCCGGTCCAGACACTCATCGATTTCCGCGTGAAGCGATCGGATGACGAAAAGGAGGCTGTCGAGCGTATTCACACCATCCTCAGTGGACTGATGGGGGCGAACACCGAATACCTGACCATCTGGCTGGGCTCTCTTGATCGCAATACCAAGCAGTTCACGGAGGTGATCCGACTCGAACGTACGCGACACGAGATCGGCTCGGTGCGTAATGTTCCGACCAGTCGTCTGCGTCTGTATCCAATCAATCAAGAACTGCAGACGATCCTGTCCCTGCAGTCGGGCGATGTCTATCTGACGACGGATCCTGTCCTGTTAGGCAAGGAGTCTGGAGTCCCTGCACACCGCCCGGGCGATCCCCTGGAACTGACGGCTGCGATTCCGATTTTTGATCAGGTGACGGGCGAACTGTATGGTGCGCTGGGGATCGAAATGGATTTCCGACAAGTCTTCCGAAAGCTTGCGGCCAACAATATGAAGGTCACGCAGAGCGTCCTGCTGACCAGCGACGACGGGACGATTATGGACAGCTACCCGCCCGGCCATTTGATTTCTTCTCAAGACGTTGGTCAGTCTATTTCCAGCCTGATTCCGACGAATAAGTCGGCCACGTCGCAGTTCGACTATCGACGCATCTCGACCGACGAACGGACCTATTACTACCAGCCGATTCTGCTGGACGACATGACCAACCGAGCGAGCGTGGGCCTGTTTCTGTTCTCTGATCAATAGGAGGCGAGTGCCATGCTTGCAGCTTCGGGCAAGCATGCTCTGGGAACTTGTTGTGCGCTCGGAATCCTCACGCACAGCTGGCATGCTTGCTCAAAGCCGCAAGCATGGCACGATTCTCCAGACCACTGTGAGTCCATTGGGAAGTCTTACAGGAAGTCCGAGACTGTTCCCCAGGCATCGAGGTTGGAGAGGCGGAAGGCTTTTTCCTGGTTGCTGTAGAAGCTGGTGAGGTCGCCGTCCTGGGAGATGACGAAGGCGATGGCGCCGGGGACGGCGCGGACGAGTTCTGCGGCTGAGCGGTGTCGCATCCCGGTGCTCAGACGTTCGTCGAGCGGGCGCTGGGTGACGGCGTCGAAAAGGGGCAGGCGGGGGATAGCGCCGATGATTTTTGCCCCGAAGCCACACAGGTTCAAATCACGATCAAACTGGACAGCCCCGTCGGTGGCAGACAGGCGTCCGAACATGCGTGCGACGCGCAGGAGATGCTCTCGCTGGAGCAGCCAGAATTTGCGGGCTTCCGAGCCATCGTCGCCGACTTTCTCTGCAAGTGCCATGACGGTTGTTTCGTAGGCCTGGAAGAGATTGCCGTTGGCGAGGAACTTTGGTTCGACACAACTTCCCTCGCGATCAGGGACGATGAGAAACGCGCCGCCATGCGGGGAATTGATGACGTCGGCCATCATCGTTGCCCACATGTAGAGGAAACCATCGACGAGGATATCGGGAGAGGGCAAAGGTTTTGCGGCGACGGCTTCGAACTGGCTTCTGAGTTTTGCGCACATCCGGCTGACGAGTTCACGAAACGGAATGACCGCTTTATCAAACGCGACGAGCGCTCGAATGCGATTGCCGCGCAAGTGAAATACCGGGCCGGGTTGAATCGTCGCGCGAAGTTCGCCGGGGCCATCGACGCGGACGGTCAGGGTGCCGTCGGGCAGGGAGACTTCGGAGAATTCTTCGGGGTTACTGCGGACGGAGTGTTCCTGAAAATCCAGGATTTGAAAGGCCGAGAAGCCCCCGTCTCCATCGTCGACCAAACGTAAGGCGGTGTTGAGATCCGAGACGGCGGGGGCCAATTTCCGAATGGCTTCGACGGTGTTCATTTTCGGATGGGGAGCAGCGAACTCGACATGATGCCCGAAGGATTCCCGCCCACAGATGACTCGAAACCGGGGATATCGACCTTCGTCGGGAATCAGACTGGAGTGGTAGAGGAGTTTGATCAATCGACCCAGATTGGTGATGCCGGCAGCCTCGGGGACAAAAAACGGCATGAGCATCGACGTCAGTTCATCGGGGCCTTCGAAAATATCGATCGGGCGGAGAAGAGTCGCGAAATCCTGCCGAGTGTGATCGGTTGGCTGCTCAAGTTGAATATCGGTCATGCGGATCCTTCCGAACGGTCTGGCGGGAACGACTGTCGTCAATCGTACGCTGCATCTGGATGTTAAGACAGACGTGAAACGGCCAGAAAAGCCTTCCTTGCTCTCGGATTTACTCGTCAAAAAAGCTCTCGGTTGAGCGGAAAGGGCTGCTTGAGTTGAAACTGCTGTCAGGGACGTTATACTGTCGGGCTGATCACGAGGGAGACAGTCTGTCGGTCGAGACGCATCAGCCATCGCTAGCATGACAGTCGATCCGTGATGTTCGGGGACGTCGCTCTTAACTGCAGGGGCTCGGCTTTGAGCAGCAGAATTTGAATTAAGTATTTTGCAGTTAATTAGTTAGGATTTTGACCTAATGTCGATCACCAAAGAAATCAAGACGGAACTGATCGGGAAATATCGTCGTGACAACGAAGATACCGGTTCTCCAGATGTTCAAATCGCCGTTCTGACTCACCGTATCAATGAACTGACCGCCCACCTGAAGCGACACAATAAAGATTTCGCTTCACGACGTGGTCTCCTGATGCTGGTCAGCCGACGACGACGCCAGCTCGATTACCTGAAGCGAAAAAATCCGAATCGCTATCTGGAAATGATTGCCGATCTGGGACTGAGAAAATAGTGGAACGAAAAACCCAGCCGATGACGCTGGGTTTTTGCGTTTTTGCTGGTTGGATTGGTTGAGTGGTTTGGTTTTGGATGTGGTGATTTTCCGGGAAGTCGGTGAAACACGTCGCTTGCTGACGGTAGTGCTCATCAATCTCCGCTGCCTTGGTGGCAGGAGACGAGTCGGCAGGACGTATTTTTGTTTTGGTATTGAAGGAATCCAGGACGGAGTTTTCGCAGCGGGTCGGTTGCAGTGCTCGGCGATGAGCAGCACAGTTAATCGGGTACACGGTTAGTTTGGCAACAGTCAGGCAGGCAGACGCAGCAATGCTTGAAAGGGTTCGCAGGCGGTTGGCGTCGTAACGAAACTCGGCGGGAGAAGTTTTGCTCCTGATCGATCAGACCTTAGGGCTTTATTTGATTGACTCTCCATTTTGACTTTCTGGCATCAGTCAAATAATTATTCAGTCAAACCATCATTTTTGATCATTAACAAGTCGTGACAATCAACAAGTAGTTAGGAATCTATCGACGTGAAAACAGTAGTAGAACGTGAAATTGCTGGCCGTAAAATGACAATTACCACCGGTGAAGTTGCTAAACAGGCAGCCGGTGCGGTGCTGATTCAATATGGCGAAACCGTTGTTCTGGTGGCGACTCAGAACGGTCCTCTGCCTGCTCACCTGGACTTTTTCCCTCTGACTGTTGATTACCGCGAACGCTACGTAGCGGCTGGTAAATTTCCTGGCGGCTTTATGAAGCGCGAAGGAAAGCCAAGTACACACGAAGTCCTGACAATGCGTCTGACGGACCGCCCGATTCGTCCGCTGTTCCCTAAGTGGTACCGCGAAGAACTGCAAATCATGTCGACCGTCCTGTCGGTTGACGGCGAGAACCTGCCGGACATTCTGTCGATCAATGGTGCCTCTGCTGGCCTGATGTTGGCGCCGGTTCCTTACAAAGGCCCGATCGGAGCCGTCCGCGTCGGTCTGATCGATGACGAATTCGTCGCCTTCCCGACTCATGCTCAGCTGAAGGAAAGCGAACTCGATCTGGTCGTCGCTGGTACTCGCGATTCGATCCTGATGATCGAAGGGTTCGGCAAGCAAATTCCAGAAGACATCATGGTTGATGCCCTGATGTACGGTCATGAAATCATTCAGGAGATCTGCGATCTTCAAGACGAACTGGTCAAAGCCACGGGCATTAAACGACCAGAATTTGCAGAGCCAGCCGAGAACGCCTTCATCGCCAAGATCCGCAGCGAAGCGGCTGCAAAAATCCGCACTGCCAAGACATCTGGCATGAAGCAGGAACGCGCTGAAGCCGTTCGCGCTGTCAAAGACGAACTCAAAGCCAAGTACTTCCCAGAAGGTGCCACCGAAACAGCCGACGGCCTTAAGCCATCTGATTTCGCCAACGCCTTCGATTACGTCGTGCGAGAAGTCGTCCGACAAATCACTCTGGATGGCACACGTCTGGACGGCCGCAAGTCAGACGAACTGCGACAGATTACCTGCGTTGTCGGCAATGTTCCTCGCGTCCACGGCTCTGCTCTGTTCACACGCGGTGAAACCCAGTCACTGGCGACTGTTGCCCTGGGAACGACCCGCGACGCCCAGCGAGTCGAGAACCTGTTCGGCGAGCACGAAAAACGCTTCATGCTCGATTACAACTTCCCTCCTTACTCGGTCGGGGAATGTAAGCCATTGCGTGGCCCAGGTCGCCGCGAAATCGGTCACGGAGCCCTGGCTGAGCGATCGGTTGAGCCGGTCATTCCAGAAATCGCCGAGTTCCCTTACACGATCCGCGTCATCAGCGATATCACCGAATCAAACGGTTCCAGCTCGATGGCTTCGGTCTGCAACGCCACTCTGTCTTTGATGGATGCTGGTGTGAAGATCAAACAACCAGTTGCTGGTATCTCGATCGGTCTTGTTAAAGAAGGTAAGGACTACATTCTCCTCACCGATATTCTGGGCGACGAAGACCACTTCGGCGACATGGACTTCAAGGTGGCCGGTACCCAAAAGGGAATCACCGGTATCCAACTCGACCTGAAGATCGACGGCATTAATCGCGAGATCATCACCAAGACGCTGGAACAAGCTCGTGGTGCTCGTATTGAACTGCTGAAGGTCATGCTCGCCGAGATCCGACGTCCTCGCAAAGAACTCTCTCCATACGCACCACGTCTGCGTACGATGAAGATTCCAACCGACAAGATCGGTCTGCTCATCGGACCTGGCGGGAAGACGATTCGTCAGATCCAGGAAGAATCGGGCTCGACTCTCGATATCGATGACAGCGGTACGGTCTTCATCTCGGCTCCGAACGAAGAGAAGCTGAACGTCGCCCTCGCTCGCGTGGAAGCACTCACTGAAGAAATTCGCGTTGGTCGCGTCTACAACGGCAAGGTCATCGCGATCAAGGACTTCGGTGCCTTCATCGAAATCGCACCTGGCAAAGACGGCCTGTGTCACATCAGTGAACTTTCCAACGAGTACGTGCGTTCTGTCAACGACGTCGTTAAAATCGGCGATCTGGTCAAGGTGAAAGTCATCGCTGTCGATGATCAAAACCGCGTCAAACTGTCTCGCAAAGTCCTCCTGACTCCAGAGCCAGGTGAAGGCGGCGAAGACGAAGTCATCGAAGACAACGACGACGACGTCTAATCGAAAATCTTCATCACAAGCCTCCTTGCAGTCTCTTGCAGAGGCTTGTCGATGAGAAGATTCAAAAGACGTTCATGGCTCAATGAAAACATCAGCGGCTCGAGACATTTTCTGTCGAGAGCCGCTTTCTTATTGTGAGTCGCCTCATGAGCACTTCTTCTTCCAACGATCAACTCACCAGTGCAGAAGCTGTTGAACTTGTGGAACTGGCGGGTGGGCTGGCTCATGAGATTCGCAATCCACTGTCTTCGATCTCGATGAACATCCAGTTGCTCGTCGAAGAACTCGAACCCAGTGCGACTCCGCGCGACCAGCGCATGCTTGCCCGTCTGCTGACGGTTCAGAAAGAGTGTCTTACACTCGAAGAGACGCTGTCTGAATTCACCCAGTTCGTCCGCTTAGGCCACCTCGAACAGGAGCCACGCGACCTTTCGGAACTTGTCCGACGTTTCCTCAACTTCATTGGCCCGGAAGCAAAAGCCAAGAACATCGAAATCGCCTCGTACCTGACCAGCGATCTGCCGACGGTCTTGATCGATGAGCGCCTTTTCCGACAAGCCCTGCTCAATCTCGCCCGCAACGCCTTCCAGGCGATGGAACGAGGTGGACGTCTTGAATTTCAAACCTACCAGAAGGATGGCGCCGTCGTCCTGACGGTCATGGACACCGGCCCGGGCGTCTCCGATAAACTGCTGCCACGCCTGTTCGAACCCTTCTTCACAACCAAGGTCTCCGGTTCAGGCCTGGGACTACCTACGGTGAAGCGCATCATCGAAGCCCACAACGGGGTGATTCATTGCGAATCCACACCGGGCAAGGGGACGAGGTTTGTGATCACGTTGCCGTCAAGTCATTGAAAACATCAGCAGAATTCCGGAAGTCTGCAAGAATCAGCTCGTGATTGAGCAGCGGTATTTTTGCCCAATAATAGTACCTCGCACCTATTTTCGTCTGACTAACGATATTGCTTGCGACTAGAACTTCCAGCTCTTTCTTTGCAGTGGGCGCGGTGACATCAAGTACTCGTTTTGTCTTGTTGATCGTGAGAGCTGGGAATTGAAATAGCAAGTCAATTAGCTTCAAGCTGTGCTTTGTCGCTCCGACGAGTGATCGAATGCATTGCTCTCTTGCCTTAACAATCTGCTGACTAAGCATGATTGCTTCTCTGGCTTGAACAGTGACTCCATTCAAACAAAAGCGGATCCATGTTTCCCAGTCTCCCTGCTGGCTGACTCCGAGTAATCCATCATAATACTCTTGCCGATGGGCCTCGAAATAAGGACTCATGTAAAGCAGCGGCGAGGTATGGGCAAAGCATTTATATATCATCAACGACAACAACGTCCGGCCGACACGACCGTTGCCATCAAGGAATGGGTGAATCGCTTCAAACTGAAAATGAACCATCAAAATAGCGACTAATGGATCAATCTGATCAGGAAGTTGATTACAGAATCGCTCCAGATCGGACATCAGATGATCGACATATAGCCCGGGAGGTGGCGCGTATCGACCGACTTGGACCTGCTCGGAGGGACCACGGAAACTTCCGGGCTTTTTGTTGGCTCCTCGAACTCCAGTCATCAATATCTCGTGCATTCCTTTGAGTAAACGATTGCAAAACGGCAGCAGCTCCAGTTGTTGAATTCCGTACCGAATACACAGCAGAGAATTGTAAACCTCCTGTTCATCTTCCTTGGAATGCGAAGACTCCCCTTCCTCTTGCTCGGCTTCAAACAGCATCAACTGCTGGGGCGTCACACGAGTTCCTTCAATAATGGACGTTGAGATCGCCTCTTGTTTTTGAAGCGGCCTGAGCAGAAGCTCTGGATTCGGAAGCAGTGCGCCGAGAGCCTTCAGTTCGGCCAGAGATTCTCTTGCGGTAACGATGTGCGTCCATATTTCTGTCGGCATCGCCCAATCAGGCGGTAATGGATTGGGAACGAACGCTTGAAGAGGGCCTCTCAAGGTCATTACCGTTTCGTATTTCCCTGGAATCATGGCTGCTGCTTCTGAATTAAAGAACTCTTTAGTCACTCGTCGTGCGATTAAAATTCTAACCCATTTTCTTTAATCGCTATCATTCGAAATTAAAAAATTTGACTCCTCACCTCTTTTCGAATGTGAGGAGAAAATCACTGCCATTCTGGCTACAATGTGCCGTCGTCATAAATTGCTCGTTTTGGCAGCCTTGGTTTCGTCCCCTTATGCCCGATCACAATACCGATCCTGCTGATCTCAACCGTATTACCATTCGCGTTCTCGTCGTTGATGACGATGAGACGCACGGGCAGGCGGTTGCGGATAGTCTTCGACGCATGAATTGCGAGTGCACGGTCGCGAAGACCGGGCAGCGGGGGCTTGAGTTGATTGAGAGCGATCAGTTCGACATCGTCGTTACTGACCTGCGGATGGGCGATGTCGATGGGCTCGATATTCTGGAGAAGTCCAAAAAGGAACTTCCGGAAGCCGAAGTCATCATCCTCACCGGTCATGGCACGATCAACTCCGCGGTCGCGGCGATGCAGGGGGGCGCTTACACCTACCTGACCAAGCCGCTCGATATTAATGAGCTTCGGACTGCGGTCGAAAAGGCCTCCAGTCGGGTGCGTCTGATTAAGCGGAACGCGGATCTGCGGAGTCGTCTCGACGAGAAATTCGGCTTCGAGGGGGTCATTGGCAGTAATCCTGCCATGCGAAACATCATCGAAAAAATCAGGCACGTCGCCCCGACGGATGCGACCGTTCTCATCCAGGGGGAAAACGGAACGGGGAAAGAGCTCGTCGCCCGCGCACTGCATGAGAACAGCCCGCGTAAGAATAAGCCGTTTGTTCCGCTGAATATCTCTGCCCTTCCTGACAGCATTCTCGAAAGCGAACTCTTCGGTCACGAAGCCGGCGCGTTTACGGGAGCCATCACGCGACGGATCGGGAAATTCGAGTACGCCAACGGCGGGACGTTGTTCCTGGATGAAGTCGGCGAGATGCCGATGGATACGCAGATCAAGCTGCTGCGCGTTCTGGAGGACCGCAAGATTACCCGCATCGGGCAGAACGAGGAAAAGGCGGTCAACGTCCGCCTGGTCGCTGCGACGAATGCTCCGCTGGCTCAGATGGTTGAAGAAGGCAAGTTCCGCAAGGACCTTTACTACCGGCTGAAAGTCGTCGACATCAATCTGCCGCCGTTGCGGGAACGTCGCGATGACATCACGCTGCTGATGGATCACTTTCTCAAAGATTTCACTCGGATCTACAACAAGGAAGTCGTCGGCATCTCGCGATCGGCCCGCCTTGCGCTGCGGCAATACGACTGGCCTGGCAATATCCGGGAACTTCGCAATGTGATGGAGCGGATGCTTCTGCTCGATACGGATGGAATCCTTGACGTCAATGACCTCCCCGACGAGATCAGCCCGCTGCCTGCGGATGCTGAAGAACAGCTCGCCAATTCTGCCAGCGGCGGTCAGGATGCCCTGATCGGCAAGGACCTGCGAGAAGTGGAAAAGTATTACATCCGTAAGGCGCTGGAAATCACGGATGGCAAACGGGAAGAAGCTGCCAACATGCTCGGCATGGGGGAGCGCACGCTGTATCGCAAGATTAAAGAATACGATCTGAAGAGCTGAGGATTTCAGCGGTCATCGACAAGCATCTGGCGGCGTACCGGGTGATTTTCATCGCATTGTAACTGTCACAGACGTTACTTCTTGCAGGATTTCCACTGAAAATTTCTGGACCAATGCGGCCTGCGCGCCTCGAGCCATCTACGAGCTAGGCTGGAATGATCCTTCACCTCCTGCACACAGTCTCCTGCACGGCTCGCCATTATGTTGACAGAACAAGCCACGAATCCTCGTCTTGAAACGTCTGCTATCCGCGTTCTTGCCATGCTTCAAAAGTGGGATGAACGCTTCAATTGCCATGCGACGCCGAAGCGGACGCATGAGCGGAAGGCGTTTCAAACCAAACTGATGGTGATCGTACCAGAATCCCGCAGCGCGCTGGGCGATGTCTTTCCGCGCCAGGTCATCGATGTCTGGACACGCAACATTTCCCAGGGGGGACTGGCGTTTCTGACATTCGGACGCCTGGAGACTCAGGCGACGCACCTCATCATCAAGCTGGGTGAGAAATACATGCTGAGCCGGATCATGCGCCACCGCGAAGTCCATGAAGGCTTCTATGAGTATGGCGTCAAGTACATTGAAGAAGTCACTCTTTGATACCAATCATCACTTGATTCAGCACGGATTTCCTCCATGTGCCATGCTTGCAGCTTTGGGGCAAGCATGTTCTGGACGCTACAACATCAAACAAACCAGCATGCTCACCCAAAGCTGTGAGCATGGCACGACTTTTGTGACCGCGCTGGCTTCAACTGTGATTCGTAAGAGATCAGAGTTGGTTTCTCCTCAACGAATCAATAAAAAAAGGCCTCGGAATTTCTTCCGAGGCCTTTTAGTTTCTTCCGGTCAGATCAGGAGATTATTCCTGGCCCATCCGGATCGTGATGCCACCGCCGCCGCCGCGAATATCGCGGGCGTTGTAGATCATCTGGCTTTCGAGGGCCTTATCGATGGCTACTTTGGCTGACTCGAGGTGAGCCAGCGTGTAGGCGTCGACTTTGCCTTCGCCATCCTTCAGATAGGTTTCAATTGCGGCTTTGAGCTTGGTGAGGTGCCCCACAGCCAGCGTTGAAACAGATTTCGCAGACGGAGTGTTGCCACCTGGCAGCGACAGATCGATCAGGCGACCGAGGTGTTCACGTTGCAGGTTGCGACGCAGGCTGGAAACCAGAGGCTGACGCTCGTTGGCTTCTTCCTTGGGTACATTCTTCAGTTCTGACCAGATTTCGTCAGAGACAGAGCTCATCAGTTCAGCCAGAGTCAGAGAATCAGCACCGGCACCGACAACGAACTCGTTGTCATAAACGCGACGCAGGGTCGTTGGGTTCATGATCAAGGTCAGGACCGAGGCTTGAATGCCACTAACGCGATCGTGGACTGGCCAGGTCGATTCTGGGATCGAAGAGAAGCTGGCTTCGCTGTCGAGCCATTTATCAACGGTCAGGTATTGCATCAGTTCTGGCTTGAGACCGAAGGCTTCGTCGCGGAAGGCATTTTCCATGACGAACTTCAGGTTATCGCGTTGATCTTTGGCGGGAACGACGACGATTGGAATGCGGGCATTGGGATCGCCCTTCTTGTCGCGGTTGATAAAGGCACCGCCGACCCAGATGGCTGAGTTGTTGAGAACTCGCATCTGTTGAGCGAGGAGAAGTTCGTATGCTTCGCGGGCTTTGGCGTACGACTCACCGTCTTTGACGAACGATTCAACGATCTTCTCACGATGGCTTTTGACCAGGTGCATGATCTCGTTGCAGTACTTCAAAGGATCTTTACCGTAGTCGTAACGACGAGCCAGCGGATCTGGTCCCATCGTATCTTCGTCAGTGGCGTAGCTCAGGCCTGGCTCAGCGACGCGAGACAGGATTGGCTTGAGGTCTTTTTCAAGGGTGTAGCCGTACTCGATGGCCCACTCATCGTAAGGGCCGATGCCCATCATGCAGTAAGGGCCCTGGAGTTCACCCGAGTCGAAGCGAATGTTGGTTGGGGTGTAATCCATGACCGATGCACAAGTTTCGCCTTTGAAGTCCTTCTTGTTGATATCGTCGAGGTCAACATAAGAAGAGGCTTTGAAGTTGTGGCGTAGGCCGAGGGTATGGCCGACTTCGTGGCAGACGAGGTGTGCCAGTTGAGGTCCGATGAACTCTTCAGGCATGCCATCGAGCATTGACTCGCGTTTCTTCTTTTCGATCTCGGTCTTCTCTTTGATAACCTTCGCGAGAGCTGCTTTTTGCTCGTCGGTCAGTTCTTTCTTCTCTCCATCTTTCTTTTCTTCTTCCTTCTTCTCTTCCTTGGCTTTTTCGTCCTGGAGGAAGTTCAGATTGGCCATGTGCAGACGCATCATGGCGAGGTCGAAGCCCATGCCTTCGGCAGCGGCGCAGTAGCCGTTGACCTGGCTGGTGCGGTTGATCAGGCCATCGTAGATATCGTCGCCGAGGAGATCGGTCTTCGGACGTTGATCACGGACAGCAGAGTTCTGATCGTAGGCATCGAGCATGTTCTTCTGAGCGATCGAGGCTTGTTCGTGAGCGGGGGCCATGCGGACGCGTGGATCCCAGTTCGGGTGATCAGCCAACCAGGCAATCGTTTCTGGAGTCATGCCGGTGGTGGCGATCTTTGGCATCAGGTCGCTGAACTGCATTTTGAAGTGACGAATCCATCCATCGGTCAGGATGATGTCCGCATCGAGAATTTGACCGGTCAAAGGATTGACGCGGCTCGGTCCAATGGCAGTGCCCTGATCGTTGTTGAGCCAGCGGACGAAGTTGTAGCGGACGTCTTCTGGATCTTTTTCCATGTGACGACCAGAGGCGGCGTCCTGATATTCGACTTCAATGGCACCGACGATGCCAATTTTCTCGAATGCCTTGTTCCAGGCGAGGATACCGTCAGCGACAAAGCGTCGGTAACGAACGGGGGTCGTGTGTTCGACGTAGAAGACGATTGGCTCTTTTGGAGGGCTGAGTTTGAGCTTGGAATCAGCCTTCTCGAGGTGCCAGCGATTGACGTATCGCATGCGGGTTTCGTCGTCATCGTACTTACCGAAATCGGAGTAGCCGGTCACAAAGTAACCGACTCGCGCATCGGCGACGCGTGGCTCGTAGCCAGGAGTCGGTTCGATGGTGCTGATGGAGTAGTGCAGAGTCTGCAGAACGCCGGCGCCGTTGACGATCTCGAACGCCAGTTCGGTGTTCTCTGGGAACGATTTGGTCTTGGCGATCTGGTGCATGCCACGGAAACGCTTGTTGACCGTGTTTGGGCCGAAGAATTCGTCTGCCTGATTGACGAAGAGCATGTCGGCGTCGATGACTGGACCGCCGCTTTCACCCATCGTCACGATGGGAACCTGCATGATGACGCGGTCAGTGAAGAGGCGTTTGACCGAGGCTTTGGATTCGCTGTCCCCGGTCGAACGAATATCGATATTGGGGGCAATCATCGCCAGCGTCTTGTCGTACTTCCGGAACGTGACGTACATATCGCCGCTTTGCAGACCGGCATACTTATCACCCGAAGCAACGGTCAGCGCGAGGAAGAACTTCTTCGTCGCGTAATCTTTGGGAAGTTCGAGCAGGACGTCGGCGGTCTTGTCGTTGCGGTAGATCGTGCAGAGGCTTTGTTTGCCATCAGCCGTCGAGACCACCTTGGTGTAGTCCTTTAAGACTTCCGCAACTGGCGGGTAGTCAGGACGAGGAGGTTGCGGACCCTGGGGGCCTTGAGCGAACGCGTCGACCGTCATGGACGAGACGACAAGAGTGCAACTGGCTGCGACTACTTTGAGTGCAGACCAGCCGCGAGAGCCAAGTGACTTCATACCAAACCCTTTTGCAGGAAACGAGATGTATCGAGCGATACGTCAGGAAGGACAAGCGCGACTTCTCATCTTACGCGTCACGAATCGGAAATCATAGATTTTTCCAGTGAAGTTGACTGGGAAAAGGAGGAAATCTGAGACATGTTAGCGTGTGGACTAGTCGAGCTGATTTTCACCGGTTTTGAGCGTTCGTTTCACGCTCTGACAGGTGACGACTTCGATTTCTGACGCCTGGAATAGCCGCTATCCCCTGATGTCGCCTCTGCGGTTCGTGTACGGGCAGGAAATTTGCGAAAAACAGGTAGAATGTCACCCAGAGGTGTTCAGCTGCCTTATCAGGGTGTTCTTGAAGAATGTGTCGAAAGGTTCTCGCCTGTCGGAAGCGTCGATCATTCGGCCTGGCGAAGCTGGCTGCAAAGGTAGCGGTTGAGCCGTTCGGTCCGATGAGGCCATGTTGCATTTTCCTCAGCGCGCATGAAAAGACTCCGGGTGGGAAGGCCCGGAGTCGTTTCGCCAGACAGAAGTGAGGAGGGGAAATGATTGCTGGCAGGAGGACAGAAGTGAGAAAGTGGGCACCGGCGTGATGCCGGTGCCGCGGGGGACGTGTTTCGCTCTGATCTGCGAGGGGGGACTGGGAAGGCATTTCAGAACGACCACGCGAAGGCGGGGGGTAACTCTGGCGGTTGTGATCCTCGAAAGGATCGGGGTTAATATTACTTGTTGGCTGCGACTTCGACGTTTGGCTGAGTCAGGACCGGAACACCGGCTCCGTTATCGTTGGCCTTCAGTGTGCGTGCTTTCCAACCAGTCGCTTGGACAATTGATGGGGCCTGATTGAGTTCATTGCGAGGAGCAGGTTGTGGAACAGAAACCGCGACTTGTTGAGCATCGTTGCTGCGGATCGCGTTGATCTGATCCTTGTTCAGGAGACGGTACCCATCGTTCGAGGCTTGCATCGAACCACGCAGGTTATGAGAAGCTGGTTGAACGGCTGGACGAGGAGCCGGTGCTTTTTGCAGCATGCCGGAGCGTTGATCGATTGGTCGCAGAGAGGTATCCGTTGGCTTGTCGGTGTTGCCTTCTGCACTGCGAGAGAAGTTAGGATCTGGTGCTGGAGCCGTTGCAGTGCGAGTTGTGTCGGTGTTCCAGGGAATGAAGCCATTGGCGGTTTGGGTTCCGTAGGGCTTCATCTCGTAAGTCGTGACAGGAACCTGAGCGACCTGGACTTCTTCCTTCCACTCGACAACCTGCACAGCAACCTGGCGTGTCTGGGTGATCGGAACTTGTTTGGCGACGGTGTAGGCGACTTCCTTGGTCGAAGGAATCGCGACCATGCGGGTCACTGGGATCTGTTGAGCCACCATGTTGGGGACATATTGGCGATGGGAGACGACACTCGGCGTGAAAGTATTGCGGATCGAGTGGCCGGTGCGGTTCATCCAGCCCATGAAGGTCGGGCGGTTGTCGTACTGGCAGGAAGAAATCTTTGGGCGGCATTCCGACCAGGTCTGCCATTGTCCCATGTCGACGCAGCGTTGCTGGTATTCGGTGACTGGCTGGTAGTTGACTTGAGAGACCTGAGCTGTGCGTTGCTCGTATTGTGTTTGATAAGTGGTGAACTGCTGGTCTTGCATGACGGTCTTGTATTCCGGCTTGCGGACGACCTGTCGGACTTCCTGCATGACGGTCTTTGGTTCGTTTCGGTAGCAGACATAGCTGACTTGTGGGACACAGTAAGTGCCGCCAGCAGCAGAGGCTGTCTGAGAGTAGGCCATGGGGGCCTGATAAGAGACAGCTGCGGTCTGAGCACAGGAATTACATTGATTGAAGAGTTGAGCAGAAGCGGGAGCAGCTGAGCCAGCCAGAGCAGCAACAGCGGTCAACCAGGCTAAGCCGCGAGTCTTGGAAAACAACATCGGGATAATTCCTGTACCTATGGAGAAGGAAAATGATTTGCAAACAAACTTGCGGGTGTCTGGGGGGAGATCAGTAGGCCTGTGGCAGGCGTCTGTGTCTGACGTCCGTTAAGTGCGGGGGGTTTGTACGAAAATCGAATTTTTCCCTCAAGATCCTAAATCAAACTGCCGAGGCCCCTTGAAAAGATTACACGGGAGGCGGTTTTCTGGCCGAAGTTCGCGCCGTCGCAGATTTGGACTCAAGTTTCGGGAATCGAGCGAATGAGCCTGCATCGTGATTGCCTTCGAGTCATGAGCCAACATGCGATTGGACTCAATTGGTGAACATCGAAGAACATGCTTGCTCAAAGCTGCAAGCATGGCACGTCTTAATGACTCGTGACTCACATCTACGACAATAAAAAAAGGCCCCGCACGATCACTCGTACGGGGCCTTCAGTTCTTTAGAGACATTGGCTGGGTTATTGGATGTCAGTCGCCGCCGCGACGACCACCTTTGCCACCACCACCTCCGCCGCCGCCGCTTTTAGCAGCGCCGCCGCCGCCTTTGTTACCGCCACCGTTGCTGCGGTCTGCACCGCGGCTTGGTGGTGAGCTACTGCGTGCAGGAGGACGTGATGCTGCGGGAGCAGGACGTGACTCTCGTGAAGGCTGTGGGCTGGCCTGACGCGTCGGAGCAGGTTTTGATTCACGAGCCGCAGGAGCGGGACGTGATTCACGGGCTGCAGGTGCTGGTGTTGGACGTGCTTGACGTGTCGGAGTTGTTGAAGGACGAGCTTCTCGAACCGTGCCCGTCGGGACGCGTGAATCGCTGCCGCGGTTCAGGTTCCCGGGATTGACGGTGCGTGGCTCGCGACTGCGATCCGCTCCATTTGCTCCTGTCGGTGGAGCAACAGGAGGACGAACGTTGGCGCCACGGTTTGGGTTCGAAGGACGGTCTGTCAGTCCACCGCGAGGCGAGTCTGGGTTGCGTCGTTCTAATCCGCCGTTGCCAATCGCGCCACGCTCAGGGTCGGCTGTTCGCAATCGTTCTGGGCTTGGACCACCGGGTTGGTTGCCGCCGTTGGTGGCTCCACTCTGGGCAGGAGCACCGCCAGCATCGGGACCGGTTTTGATTCCGTAACCGTTGCGAGGAAGACGATCAGGACGGTTCACATCCAGACGATTGGCATCAGTCGGACGTGGGTTACGATCCGTTGCTCCAGCGGGGTTCATTCCAGGACGAGTGAGATCAGTCGTGGCGTCGTTGCCGCCGCGTCCGCCTCGATTACCGCCACCGGCGTTGCCACCGCCTGCATTGCCACCGCCTGCGTTACCGGCACCGCCGCCAGGACGATTGCCGCCACCTGCACCGGCGCCTGGCTGAGCGCCAGGTTGGTTACCGGGGCGATTTGCTCCGGGTCGTCCGCCACCGCTACCGGGTTGATTACCGCCACCTGGATTTCCAGGAGTCACGCCGGGGTTGGTCGGAAGGTTAGGACGTCCGCCGCCTGGTTGGCCTGGATTCGCACCGGGAGTCGTGCCAGGATTGGTTCCTGGATTCGTCCCCGGTTGGTTGGGACGGTTTGGTCGATCAGGACGAGTTGGGTTATCGCCACCGCGACCAGGATTCACACCTGGTTTGTTGTCAGGATTGGTGCCTGGTTGGTTCGGACGATTGGGTCGATCAGGATTCGTTCCCGGCTGGTTTGGACGAGCAGGTTTGTCGTTGTCGCCGGTTGGATTCGGCTGATCAGGTCGGTTAGGACGGTCTGCTCCGGGTCGGCCGGGATTATCTTGTCCAGGAGTATCTCCCGGACGATTTGGACGATCCATTCCGGGACGATCACCATTGTTGTCGCCAGGGCGATCGCCAGGATTTTGTCCTGGGCGATTATTGCCTGGTTGATCATTGCCTGGGCGATCGTTGTCTGGACGATCAACTCGCCCTGGACGATCACTACCGGGACGGTCACTTCCTGGACGATCATTCGCTGCATCGTCCTGGGTTCCCGGGACGTTTGGCAGGATGTCGTTCAGTTCGCGAGGAGGACGATTTCGGCCCGGCTGATTGTTGTCAGCGCGGTCGTTGTTGTTGCCTGCACCGGGTCGATCTGTTCCCGGTCGGTCTGCACCTGGTCGATTGTCGCCGGGGCGATCACCATCGGGACGGTCTGCGCCAGGTCGGTTGTTGCCGTTGCCGGGACGATCTGCACCAGGGCGATCTGCTCCTGGACGATCAGATCGGTTGTTGAGTTGCTCTGGGAAGTTGATCTTCAAAGACTCGCGACGCTCGATCTGATTCTTGCCACCTTGACCGCGCGATTCGAAATCGCGTCGTTGTGAGACGACATCACGCCAGGCATCGTTGTTACGAGCCAGGTCGTTGTTGTTGCGTCGAAGATTGACGGGGAGTTGTCGATCAATGTTCAATGCCCGCAGGTCATTGCGGTTATTGTTATTCAGATCGAGTCCAATCAGCGAGTTACGCACGATCGAGCGATCGAAGCCATTCCGCTGACCAGCCGTTCTGACGAAGTCGCGTTGGTCACGCCAGGTATTGCGAGGACGCCAGTCCGGGTTGTTGTTGTAATAGTTGTTCCAGCGATCGAGACGACCGTAGAAATTGTTGCCGTAGCGCCAGTTATAATAGCTGAAGAGCGGGTTATAAGCGTAGCGACCGCCGCCATAGCCGCCGAAGCCGCCACGTCCACCCCAACCATAGTTGTACCAGGGACGGAAGCCCATGTTGACATAGTTCTGGCCGTAGTAGTTGCCGAAGGCATACTGGTTATAGCCAGGTCGAATGAACATGTGGACCATCAGGTTGTCCCATGATCCAATGACAACGCGAGGACGGTAAGTGCCGTTCCATCCGCCACGATTGAATCGGACAGGGGCATAAACCAGTCCGCGATTGGCCAGACCGTAATCCCAGTATCCTGGGTTATAAACATAACCTGCAGGCGTGTAGTTATACGATGAGTTCACCCACAGGTAATCATCGCGATATTGATCCCAGTAGCCGGCGCGCCATTGGTAATCATTATTGGCATATTCCCAGCAGCCGGGGACGTAGAAGTAGCTATCGCCAGGAGCGGGACTAGATGGTCCGCGTTCCAGGGTGGCGGGTGGTTCTGGGTAGTAGGAGATTTCAGCGACTTGCTCGTCCATCCACATCCCGGGAACCCATTGCGAGCCACCTTCGACCTGCGTCCAATAGCCAGGGACCCATTTGCGGCCGTCTGGCACATCTCGCCAGATACCGCTGATCCACAGGTAATCGTTCAGGTCTTGATCGAAGGCCCAATAACCTGGGATCCAGACAACATTGGTACCTTCGGGCATTTGCTCGGGAGGAACTTCGTTGATGGCTTCCGGTGGTTGAACCGCGATCACAGGGCTGGCTGGATTCACGGTTTCGCTGGGAGTTGCGAAAGCCTCGTGGAGTGGACCACGGGTGTAGATTTCCATGCCTTCTTCATCGGCCGGTTGCTGGTCTTGCTCTTCCGGCGTCTGGAGATCCGCCTTGTTGGCGAGACCTGGGGTGATTTGTGAAGCGTTGGGGACGGCTTCAGGTGTTGTTGTTTGAGTAGCAGCGGGGGTATTTAGATCCTGTGTTGTTGTGCCGGGGACGACAGTAGGGTTAGGGCCAGGACTGGGAGGAATGATTCCCGGTTTGCCTTCTACGAGGCCCCCTTCTTTTTGTGGGACTGCCTCATAGGCAGATTCCAGTTGGGCCCACGCCGGGGTTGTCAGCGCTAAGCCGAGCGCCAGCCCGCCGGGCCAAATCATTGTTCGCTTCATCATTGTCTCCTTGAGAACGGTGCGATTCTCTCGTCGTTTATTTCCAGTGGATGGCTACGTCACGCCATTGTTGATGCAGATGCGTCCAGCAAAATCACGAGAAGGTAATATTAAAGGGCAAAAGTGATGCCATGTCCGTTCCGTTCAACGGATTGTGGTCAGACCACGTGAATCGTCGACTGCCAATGGTTCGTCACATCTGGCTTCTTTGCTTGATTGACCACAAGACAGTGTCTCACCATGCACGCTCGGCGTCCATCATGGTTTCGCCGCAAGCATATCGAGCCGCAGCTTGTGAACTGAGTTGTCGGGAAAGTTCCCCGGTTCGACCTGCAGAACCCTCACATTTCCTCGCGGCTGTCGAATTCATGGCGCGACCGTGACAAATCCGGACGCCTGACAATTCAGAAAAACTAGAGTTTTTCTGTAACACATCCGTCCCTCTTCCGCCCTGAAGGCATTAGAGATGTCGCGAACTGCGCTCAAAGTGTCATCAACTGGACAACAAAAAACGGCGGAACTCCCGTCTCCGCTCACGCTTCGCGATGTGATCAATCAAGAGATGGAGGCCAAATCAGCGGCCTCGAAATCCACCTGCCCTCAATGCCCGAATACAGAGGCCTGGGGGACTTCAATTTTCTGTCCCAAGTGTGGGTGGTATCCCAAGATCGGGAAATACGTTCCGTTCGATCAACCCGAGCCGAAGTCTCGCCAGGACGAAATCCTCAGTGTCTGGGATGCCTGGAAAGCGGTCCCGGGCTGGGCGTGGCCCGTTATTGTGGGCAATCTGCTGATCGCTGCTGCGGATATTGGAATCGCGATCGCGTACGCCAAGACTCCGACGCCGGCCACCATCGGCTTCTTTCAGCTGACGATCTCCGCGCTGATGCTGCTGCCGCTGCATCTGTTTGCCTATCTGAAGTCGTTACCCGATTCGGATGAGATCAAGCCGTTCGATATTTTTCTTAAGCCGAGACTCGTCTGGAAGCGGACGTTCGACCAGCTTCCCAGGACTTCCATTCAAGTCTGGCTGGCGTCGTTTTCCGTGGGCGGGATTATTTTTGCGACCCTGTTCCTGGGCGGCACGAACGTCAACGCGCTGCTGGACGGGATGGCCGTGAAAAAGAAGAAGCAAACCAGCTGCATCATGGGAGCAGTGACGAATGCGACCGGCAAAGAAGAGCCCGAAATGACGATGGAGCAGGCTCTCAATTCGTTTACAGGAGCCTCCGACGCCAAGGGGACGCCGCTGGGGAGTCCCGACGCGACGGCCAAAGAATCTGTCGTCTGCTGCGTGATTGGTTTCCGATTAAGCGGCGGGGTATTGAGTTCACTGGTCGTCGCCGAGAAAGAACAGGGTTACTGGGTCTACCGCGGCGAAGCGTCGTGTGAAAACATTTCGCCCAGCGAGCAGGAAAAGTTCAAAGAAGCTGCCCGTTTGCTGATCCGCCGCAAACCGGCGGTCGCGGCTCCGGGGGATGCTGTCTGGATGACCCCTTACGTCATGTGCGAAGTCGAGCTCAACGAGCGGACGGCCAGCGGGCGCTTCGTCGAAGCGAAGCTGAAACAGGTTTTGTTGAAATAGTCACGTTCCGCGCATCTGCCCGAACAACTCGATGTGCAGGCGATTGGAGACGCGCAATCCGTGCTGCTCCGCGAGCGGGGTCAGCCAATCCAGGTGGCCTGAGAGTTCTTCGCGCGTGCGTGCCTGTGGCATGAGATAGACGCGGTCTGCTTCGATCCCGGGATGCTCACTCAGATAGCTGAGGACTTCCTTCACGTCACCTGGCTCATCAATGACGAACTTCAACTGATAGGGATAATCTCGCGTCAAACGGGCGATGACTTCGGGGCGATTCCGCTGGGCATCATGACGGATCGCCCAGCCTGACTCGACAGGCGGTGTCGAGTTGGCGAGCTTCGGGCTGATCGACATCAAGTCACATGCAACAGCTCGATCGACCGTTCCTGCGGTCTCAATCGTGATGATATGCCCGGCTGATTTTAAACGCGCAGTGAACTCGATCGACTCTGTCAGCAGCATCGGCTCGCCTCCTGTCAGGACGACATGCTCGGTGTCATAGGCGATGACTTCAGCGATCAACTCATCCATCGCCCGCTTCGTTCCCTCGGGCTCCCAGGAGGTGTAGGGCGTATCGCAAAACCAGCAGCGAAGATTGCATCCGGAGGTGCGCACAAAGACAGACGGGGTCCCTGTGTAGACCCCTTCCCCCTGCACCGATCGAAAAACCTCAGCAATCCTCAAAGAACCTGACCCCAAAACAGACAAACCCCCGGGCGATCGCCGGGGGCAAGTTATTCACTTAGAGACCTTAACAGTTTTAATAGCGTTATGGCATGAGCCTCATTCGAATTCGCCCAGGCTCAATTACGGAAAAGTGCCCTGTCCAGTCAGTACGAGATTGAAGGACTTTACAAATTTGGTCTGACACATTTGTAAGATCGGACATCGGAATTCGAAAAAGAACGATTCCACTAATGGCTGTCAGGCCGACACGAAACGCCAGATCTCCGAAATCTTTATCGAACGTCAAAAGGATTCGGCCATCTCTGGATGCGAGTTCAATGACCTCTTCGTCAGTAATCCCCGATGAACTCTCCGCCACCCAGTCGATATCATACCCTTCTGCACGCAGGCGCTTGACGGCACCGCCGAGAAAATTTTCATCTGCCAGGAAAGTCATCATAAGACGATCTATCCTTGGATAGCGTAAACACGTTCGTCAGCAACAAGACTAGAGGCGTACGCCAGGCAAGCAAGAATATCTTCATGCGTGACGTTCGGATAATTCTCCAGAACGTTCGACTCAGTCCAACCTTGAGCAAGAAGGCTCAAAATGAAGTCCACGCTTAGCCGGGTTCCCTTGATGACGGGCTTTCCAACAAGCACTTTGGGATCTGCAGTGATGCGATCAGATAAGTTCATAGAAATAACTCCTATAAGTCAAACTTCCATGCCCGCGTCGACGATCGATTGGGCGTCGAGCATTTCCAGGACGTTTCCGAAGGGGTCTGATGTGTAGACCGATTTTGTTTTATCGCGGTGGAGTTTCAGCTCGCCGAACTCGGCTGCTTTGGGGGTGGAGAAGCCCAGGTGTGGGGGGTGCTGGTCTGGCAGGACGAGGGCCATGTAGATGTTGCGGAATTTGAGCAGGCCCCAGGTGGCATCCTGGTAGGCGATCTCACAGCGGAACTGCTCCTGATACCATGTGATGGCTTCGGCGATGTTGTCGACTTTAATTGCGATGTGATGCAATGCATCGAGGCTATGTCCGGTATCGGCCATGAGTAGGTGTCTTTAGTCTGCAGGAGGAAGGAAGGCAGGGATCGTCGTGGATTTCTTATTGATCCGACAGCGCGTGACCTGCGTTTGTTCGGCATGAGATGATCTTGACCAAACGGATGATGTCTCCCATTGTAACGACGTCGCTGGGCTCGTCCAATTGCCCGATTCGCTTGTCAAAACAAACATCGTAAGACAAACAACATGTCCGAACTGATTCAAACGATTCTCGAATACCTCGATGACAACTGGATGAAATTCGTCTGGGGGATCGTGATTGCGGGTATCGGCTGGTATTTCGGACGACGTCGCGCGAAAGCGAGTTGGAAAAAGCAGGAGTTCCTTAATCGGGTCAATGTTTCGCTGAATCGGCTCGAAAATGGAGTCTTGCAGATCCGCACGATCAGCGAAAAACCGGCCGCGGAAGTCTTCCTCAATCAACATGCTGCTGAGCAGTTACAGAAATACGCTGTCAAAACGACGCTTGAGAATCCCATGATTCCGATCCCGACCTCGGAATTGTGGTTCTATTTGAACAGCCTTCTCAACGAGATTTCCGAGAAGTTTTCTGATGGCATCATTCGACAAGACCTCGGACTGCCGATTCGTTCCGAGTCGTATCTCATCTGCCTGACCTGCGAATGCGGCGGAGAACTCAAAACTCGGAAAATCCGGGCGATGCTGATAAAAAAGAGCATCCTGACGACGCTGGGTGATGAGTCACCGAAGTTCGAACAGCTACAGCATAGTCTTCGCTGGAAGACGCTGAAGTTCCTGCAAAGCCGGTACGCGAGTCATCCTGCGGAGTTTATGGACGTCACTATTTCGCAGTGATGTGGAATGTTTGCTTACGCAGGGAGTCTTTTTTTTCGTCCTGAAGGGACGATTTCTACCAGCCCAGGTGAAACCCTGGGATCAGGAGACCTTTGATACATCACCATCCTGAAGGGGTGGGTTCATCGTGGGATTCATGGTGAGCCGTCCCTACAGGACGGGAGATATTTCTCAACTACGTTACCCCAGGATTTCATCCTGGGCTGACTGATGACGGCCCTTCAGGCCTCAGACTAAGATGTGAAAATCAATATCGAGTCGTCGATATAGGGTGCAACGCGGGACAGCGGCTCGGACGGAGCCTCGCCCTCCCGTTCAGAACTCCCACTACGCTACTACTTCCTGGTTTGTCATGATCTGCTGGGCGGCGTCTTGAAGTTTGACCAGAGCCCTGTTCTGGAGTTGGCGGACCCGTTCTTTACAGATGCCGAGTTGATCAGCGACGAGTTTCAGGGTCAGTTCCTGGCCGTCGTGTTGAATTCCGAAGCGTGCCAGGAGAATGTAGCGTTCACGCTCGTCCAGGAGGTGTGACATCTCATGGATGACCTTCTGATAAAGCTGCTCGTAAGACGTGGGGTCGATCTGGCTTTGCTCATCGGTGTCATCATGACTTTCGATGGCGACGAACTGGTCGTCGCTGGCGCCGAGGTAAAATCGCTGGTGTTCCTTCTGGCGTCGGCCAATGCTGCGATAAAAGCTGCGTTGCACGGCGTGGGTGGCGTAGGTGCTGAAGCGGAATCCCTTGCTGAAATCGAACTTGTCGACAGCATACATCAGGGCGATGTTGCCTTCGCCGACGAGATCATCGAAGGAGCTGATATTGTCTGCGAATCGTTTGGAAATTGAGACAACCAGACGCAGGTTTGCCCGGGTGATCTGATTGCGAACCTGATCGGCCTTTTCCAGACAGGCCTGCATCTGCTGCGTTTTCTTCGGCGATGGTCGGGAAGCGTGCAGTGACGCTTCGATTTGTGCAGCCTGGTATTTGAGAAAATTCATCTGGCAGAACAGGTAGGCCTCCTGTTCGGGTGTCAGAAGAGGGATCTCGTACATGCTTGCCAGATAGGACGGAATATCTTTGGGGCGGCTGCGAACGCCCGAGCGAGTGGAGTTTCGCTGAGGATAGGGTGCCAGCAGAATCGCTTTTTCCGCGTCTTTTGCTTCGAAAGCAGCGTTGTGGATGTAGGAAATCGAACTGGTCGAGCCAGGACGCTTTCGCGGGCTAGAGACCTTCTTCTTGACGGTCGAGGAGCGTTTTTGCGTCTTCGGAGCGGAGGAAGATTTCATCGTCGATCGCTTTGCACAGGAGGTGATCGCAGAGTTCGTTCAAGCGTATTCAAAGATCATCATAGACGTTCCCGGACACGACTCAAGAGCCAAATTCGTTCAAATCGTTCATTTGGCTGTTTCTCTTCTTTTTTCGTCTCTCAGGCAGTGATTATCCCGTGCTACCCTTTGGCTGCCGATCTATGATTTCATTGGATCTGCGTTTTGACGGGAACTCGTCACGCAGATGCCATCGTCGCAAATCATTCAAACCGGTCAGATCGTGCAAACTCTCTTCACTCCCAAACAGGTCGCCAAGGCCATCGGCGTCAGCGAATCGTCGCTGAAACGCTGGTGTGATCAGGGCGTCATTCACATGAAGAAAACGGCTGGTGGACACCGCCGTCTTCCAATCCAGGAAGTCATGCGATTTCTGCGGGAAAGTGGTCACTCGATCGTCGATCCTGGTGTCCTGGGCCTGCCCAGTCTGTCGGGCCAGGGTGAGCGAGTTGTTGCACGCAGTCGACTGATGTTTCGAGACGCGCTGGTCTCGGGAAACGAAGAAATCGCGCGGCGTGTCCTGTATGACCTGTACCTGTCAAACATTCCGCTCAGCCAGATGATTGATCAGGTTTTCGCCGCCGCGTTTGAAGACATCGGCAACGCCTGGGAATGTGGTCAGATTGATATCTTCGAAGAACGCCGTGGCTGCCAGATCGCGCAGAAGGTTCTCTTCGAGCTGACGGCTGCGATTCCCTATGGTCTCCCCAATGCTCCGCTCGCGATGGGGGGAACTTGCTCGGGCGACCAATACACACTCGCGACCATTTGTGTCGAGCATGTGTTTCGCAGTCTTGGCTGGCGAGCCACGTCCCTGGGAACCAACATCCCGTTTGAAAGCTTGAAGCTGGCTTTGATTCGATCGAAGCCGAAGATCTTCTGGATCAGTGCGAGCTATATCGAAGATGTCGACCAGTTTCGTGAGGGGATTAACTCGCTGTACGACCTTGCGGAATCGATGGGAACGGCGCTGCTTTTGGGGGGACGGACTGTTGATGTCGAACTGCGTAAGACGCTGCGTTATACGGCGTTTGCAGACAGCATGCAGCACCTGGAAGCATTCGCGAAGACACAGTACGTTCCGCCTCAGCCGGAGATGCCAACCGGGGAGAGTGAGGGAAGTGTTGAAAAGGAATGACGCGTCTTGCGCGATCGAGGTGATTCTGGCGGCTGCGCCGTCCGGGTTGGGACAACCCGGACTACCCTGTACAGGGAATAAAGCATAAGAGAGACAGCGATTAGACGGGCTCGATTTCGCTCAGCGGGAAGCAGGCCATCATGAAGTACAGGCCGGTTTTTTCGCAGTGGTCTTTATAAGCTTGCGGGATCTTGACGACAGTGGCATCGTCCCATTCGACGATGCACTTCATATCAGCGCCTTTGCCTTTGGTTTCGACGATCATACCGGTCCAGCCGCCGGCGTTGACGTCGGGGCATTCCGGGATTGTCACATCGGGCTTGATGCTGATTTTTGAGCCGGAGCCCAGTTTGGCTTGTTTGGGTGCACTCATGCGTTCAACCACATCATGTACTTGCGCCGGGAAGGCGTTGAACGGATTAGTTTGCGAAATCATCGAGAGCGCCGGCAGACCGCAGGCGTTCCAACAATGGTTTGTATGCAAACGAGACTCTTACACTCTGAGAAATCTGTCCGGATCTTGCAAGGCCAATCTGCCTGTCTGCGACTGATCGACTCATGTCTAGCAGATCAGCAGGCGTTCCTGATTGCAGATCAGACTCCGCTGCTCGAACAGGTCGAGCTCGTGGAAGATCTCCATCGCGAGGGCGATCTGGCCGACGTGATCGGGAGTGAATTTCTTGTGATCCAGCCAGCGCTCGGTGTTGATCGTACGGTTGGCCATCTCCCAGCGATGGTGGTGGTCGATGAGAGGGAGATCGAATTCTGCGGCCAGGAGACGCAGGTCTTCAGCGAGCGCGTAGGAGAGACGGTGATACTCATGCTTGCGTGGCAGCAGCCAGGTCGTTTGCACAATCGGCTGAACGTCATGTAAGCGAATGGCGTCGAGAAATTCGCGCACGCCGTTCAGGTAGGTTTGAGGGGATGGTCCGAAAAGTTCAAAGTCGGCCTGAGTGGGCATGTAGAACAGGACGTTGGGCTGGAACTTTCGTCGCGTCTTCGGCCAGCGTTTCAGGTGGTCAAGTACACTGGCTTTGGTACCGCCTTCTGCGAGTGCCAGATCATCCGAACGATAGAGTTCCTGACGCAGGCGGTCTGCGAACATGCGATGATATGAGGCCGGATCAGATTTGCCTTTCGTCAAAGACAGGTTCGCGTCATCGCCGACGAACATCCAGATGACTGGATCTTCGCGATGCAGCAGTTCGCGAATGGCATTGAACCCCGAAAGCTCGCCGACGAACGGGGCGGCCTGGGCGGAGGGATCGGAAGGCCAGCGTCGCCCTTTGGCGGGACGCGCAAAGATCGTCTCGAGCATGGACGAAGCAGGACGAATATCGACTTCATCCAGAATTTCGCCACGTCGTTTCGAACGGGGAACCGTTCGCAGCGTGATATCGCCGCCGTTTTCGAGGTATGCGCGCAGCTGCTCGCTGGGAGTCGCGACTCGTGGCGGGACGGTGACTGTTTCTCGGACGGTCTGCGTCTGCATTACCACCTGCTTGTGAATGACCACGGGTTGTGGCTCAAAAGCAGGCCTGCTAGCGGGCTCGGGACGGAGAGTCGGGGCGGCTGGCTGGTTGAGGGAATCGAGATAAGCTTGGGCGAGAGGGATGCTGATACGGCGTCGACGTGACGAATCACTGCGCGAGAGCATTCCCCCACGTCTTCGTGGCGATGGGGACATGAGTGGGCACCTGGCTTGTGAGTATTCCTGGACACAACAAACAGGACAATTTCGCAGAGGGGTGTTGACCAGCCAGCTCATCCTTGACCCGGGAGCGTTGTTCAACAACTGCGATTGATGCGAAATTGTAGGCAATCGCTGACCGTCTGCCTAGATGGCAAACGATTCCCAGACGGCACACTCATTTATAAACCACTCAAATACTCTCATGGGTTCAATTTACGCAGTTTTTCTCAAATCTCTATTTTTGCACCCAGGAGTTTGACGAATTCGCGTACCCAGGCAGGGTTTCCCGGCCAGGCGGGTGAGCTGACGAGGTTGCCATCGACGTAGGCTCCGTCAATGGCGATGGCCTGGTAGGTCCCGCCTGCCAGCTTCACGTCCGGCTCGCATGCCGGGTAGCATGTCAGGCTACGTCCTTTGATAACTTCTGCAGCAGCCAGCAGTTGCGCGGCATGACAGGTCGCGGCGACTGGTTTATTGGCAGAGAAGAAGGCTTTGACGATCTCCAGACAGCGTTTGTCGACGCGCAGGTATTCCGGAGAGCGGCCGCCGGGGATGAGCAGGCCTGCATAGCTGTCGAGCTTGATGTCGGAGAAGGTCGCGGTCAGGGCGAAGTTGTGGCCACGCTTCTCGGTATAGGTCTGGTCCCCTTCGAAGTCATGGATCGCGGTCGGGATTTTATCGCCTGCTTTTTTGTCGGGGCAAACCACGTCAACTTCGTACCCCATCATGACCAGCGCCTGGTAGGGAACCATCAGCTCGTAGTCTTCCACGAAGTCGCCAGCAAGAATCAGAATGCGTTTCGCCATGGGGAAGTTCTCCTTATCTGTCGCAGATCACGATGTCTAGCAGGCACGAGGGAACATCTGCTCCCGTTCGCCTTGATCTAACTCTAGAAATTGTAGCTATTTACCTATCCCTTTTCAGGCAGACCGGCTGGCGATGTCCCGGATTGACTCATTTTTCTTTCTTGGCTTATACTCCCGCCCCGTCAGGAAGCCCCCGATTCTTGAGGGAATCTGGTAAAAAACTTTGAACTCTCGCCTGTTCGAACACGAGAGCCATCAGTTCTTCGCCACGTCCCCGAGTCTTCGGTTTTCCGCACTTCAACGCTCGGCATGAAGCCTGAGTACTAAATAGGTGTATTTCCTCTGAGCCTTCACCTTCACGACGACAAGGACTGTCTGTGGGTCTGGCGTGCGGCGTATCGTCCGCGGCGCGAGATCGTCGTGCGCGCCGTCTTCTGGTTGATGATCGCTGCGGTGTTGGTCTTTATTGCTCCTTTGAAATTGATGGCACAGTCCCCTGCCCGTCTTGATGCGACCATCGAACCTGGCCATCTGTTCGAGCCCGCTGAAGTCCAGATCACTCAGCCGAATCTGCCGACGTTCGAAGACGTTATTTCGATTCGCGCGACGTTTGGGCAGACGTGGTTTGGAGAAGACAAAACCGGCAAGCAGTATCAGGTTTATCTGCTGCGAGGTCAGTGTCACGTCAGTCAGGGGGATTCCTGGATGTCGTGTCAGCAGCTGGTTGTCTGGAAATCGCAGCATGCCAATCATGACCGCTTCGTCGTCTTTGCGAACGGCGGCGTGGATGTTGAACATGGCCTGCAGCGTTCTCACAAAGCTATGGATCTGGTCCAACTCGATACGACCGCGGGTTTCAAAATCGATGTTCCCCGACTGCTCGAGGAAGAGCCTCCGACGACGGACCCGCTTCTCCTGACTGCCTACACGGCGGTGGAACGACAAGGTCTGCAGTTGACGCAGCATCTAGTTCCTCCTGTTCCCGACCAGCTGAGCCAGGCGCAGCCGCAGATGATGGCGCCGCCACTGGCTCCGATTCCCGATCCGTCTTCGCAAGCTCCTGTCCAATTGCTGCAGCCGGATGCGGGGGTTCGGTCGGTTGTGATTTCTCCACGAAGTTCCGAGCCACTCAACTGGCGGAGTTCTCCTTCGGACAATACGTTTCCTCCCGAGCAGATCACTGTCATCACGGGCGGGGTGAATGTTCTGGTTCGAGGAATCGACCAGATTAGTGGCATGAACCAGCTGGGGGAGATCGAGGCCTATCAGGGATCAAACAGCGGCGGCGTTCTCGATCTGACGGCGGATAAGGTCGTTATCTGGACGCAGATGGACGAATCGGGCAACTTCTCTCCGGAGATGTTCCAAGGGACCAATGTCCCGCTGCAGGTTTATCTCGAAGGGAACATTGAAGTCCGTCAGGGAATGAATCTGATCAAGGCGCAACAGGCTTTCTTTGACATTCGCGAAGAGCGAGCCCTGTTGATTAACAGCGAGTTGCAGGCCTACATCCCGGAACTGCAGGGGTCTGTCCGCGTTCGAGCGGATCGAATCCGCCAATTGAATAGCGAGAAATTCCATGCCCAGAATGCCTGGGTGACGGCCAGCCAGTTCGGTAAGCCAACCTACCGTCTGCAGGCCAGTGACATCTTCTTTGAAAATCGTTACGACCTGCCGTGGCTGGGCGAAGACGATTTCCAGATCGATCCGGCAACGGGGAAGGTGAAGCCGCGCGCGGTTCCCTGGGTGACTTCGACGAACAACACGCTCTTCCTGAATGACCTGCCGGTGTTTTATACGCCGTATTTGACGGGCCCGGCTGAGGATCCGCAGATACCGATTCGCGAGTTGAGTTTTGCGCAAGACCGGATCTTCGGAACACAGCTGCGTTCGACCTGGAACTTCGCGAAATTGATGGGGGTTGATCTGGCTCCCGGGACGACGTGGGACTTGAATCTGGATTTCCTGTCTGACCGAGGGCCGGGGATTGGGACGGAAGTTGTCTACGAAGGGCAGGATGTCTTCGATGTTCCGGGTCCTTATTACGGGCAGTTCGATGCCTACTACATTCATGACGACGGGTTGGACAACCTTGGTTTGAATCGACGTGACCTCGTTCCCAAGGACAGCAATCGCGGGAAGGTTCTGTGGCGTCACCGTCAGGCTCTTGCCCCTGATACGACGCTGGTCGGCGAACTGGGGTTTCTGTCGGATCGTAACTTCCTCGAACAGTATTACGAGAACGAGTTCGATACGGGCAAAGACTACGATACGCGCCTGGAAATGGCTCACCAGTTCGACAATCTCAATCTCTCGATCTGGGGTCGGTATAACCTCAATGACTTCGATTACCAGACAGACTGGCTGCCGAAAGCCGAAGCGACACTTCTTGGTGAGCCTCTGCTCAATGACTGGCTCAACTACAGTCAGCATTCCTCGGTCGGTTACGGGGTCATCGGTGCGATTGAAGGCCCGACGGATCCTGACGACGTCTTCACGCCTCTCCCGTACTTCCCACAGGCGGATGGAGTGGTGGCACAGTCACGCCATGAACTCTCGCTGCCGTTCAATGTCGGGCCGGTGAAAGTCGTCCCGTACGTTCTGGGAGAAGCCGCCTTCTGGCAGGATGATGGTTTCACCGGCAATGACATCGATCGTTACTACGGGCAGGCTGGCGTTCGCAGCAGCATCATGTTCCACAAGCTGTTCCCGGGCGTGCAAAGCGATATCCTCGGCCTTAATGGGCTGGCTCACAAGCATGAACTCGGCATGGAGTATTACTATGCCGAAGCCTCTCGCGGTCTGGAGAGTATTCCTCAATACAACGAATTCGATGACAACTCACAGGAACGATTCCGGGAACGGATGCTGGTCAATACCTTTGGTGGTGCGCTGCCATTGATTCCGGGGTATGCGACTTCGCCGTTTGATCCGCGATACTTTGCCGTCCGCAACAATGCGGGCTCGTCTGTGACGTCACCGTACTTTGAACTGGTCGACGATCAACACGTCGTCCGTGCGACGTCCCGTCACCGCCTGCAGACGAAAGTCGGTCCCCCAGAAGATCAGCAGATCATTGACTGGATGACACTTGATCTGGGGATCTCGTACTTCCTGAATGCCGACCGTGACAACTACGGCGAGGACATCGGCGTCGTCGATGCTCACTACACCTGGGACGTTGGCTCGCGGACGAAACTGCTCGCGAACGCCTATCTCGACTTCTTTGAATCGGCTCCGCAGATGTGGGATGTCGGGATTCTGTCCCAGCGGAGCCTGCGTGGCTCGATGTATCTTGGGTATCGACAAATCGAAGCTGGGCCGGTGGAGAGCCGCCTGATTAACTTCAGCACGTCGTACGCGATGTCTCAAAAATGGATCGCGACCTTTGGAACCAGTTATGACGTCGCCGAGATGCAGGACCGTGGGCAGTCGCTGACGGTTTCTCGTCTGGGACAAGATTTCATCTTCCACGTCGGGGCGAATGTCGACACTAGTAAAGACAATGTGGGGGTGATCTTCTCGATCGAACCACGTTTTGGGGCCTTCAACTCATCTAATACTCAATTGAGTTCGTTGCTGGGGATCCGATGACAGCCCTTCCCAATCCACAACGTGAGCCGTCCCACAAAGCCGAGGGCCCTTATCGCAGCCCGCTGGCTCGCCCGAAACTTGTGGACCTGAACCCTGCGACCTGGATGAGGCCGAAAGAAATGTCCTCGTCGTCGACAACAGCGTCAGCAGCACCAGCATCAAAGTCGCTGATCGACGAATTCGACGGCTTCGACGGGCCGCGTCGATCACCCTGGCGTCAGCGGTGGGTCGATACCGAGCGAGGCTGGACGCAGAGCTTTCGTTCGGAGAGTTCGTTCTTTGTTCATTTCTTCATCGCCAGTCTGGTCATCTGCAGTGCTTTCGTTGTCGGCGTCACGTTCTTTGAGTGGGCCGTGATGATTGTCTGCTTCTCGATGGTCATGTCAGCCGAGATGTTTCAGTGTGCGTTGCTGCGTATCGCCAAAGCCTTGCCGAATACGCCTGTTGACGCTGCCGTCGATACGTCGGATTCGAGCCATGACATTCTCCAGCTTCCGGGTGTTGCGTCTTCGCAATCGAATCCTGACCTGCGGATCCCGACAGCCGACCCTCTGCCGACAGAACTGACCCGCATTGGCACCGCTGCCGTGATGACAGCTACGATTGGCAGTTGCTTAGCGATTGCCTGCGTGTTCGCGTCGCATTTATGGAACTGGTTCAAGCAGCAAGGCATGGTCGACTTCGTCGGACCGTAACCTGGATTCTTGTACGAATCGCAGCTTAAACCAGCACTGTCTTAAAAAGTCGTGCCATGTTCACGGCTTTGGGTGGAGCGGCGCTTCGCGAGAAAGTTGATCGGAGAGAGTAGAAAGTAGAAAAGGCGAAACACCATTCTTTCTACTCTCTACTTTCTCATCTCCACTCTCGCGCAGCGCTGCATGCTTGCTCAAAGCTGCAAGCATGGCACATTCAGAAGAGACAAACGTCATCAGCGTCGTCGGATTGGTCGCTTGAGAATTTCGCTGACAATGATGGCCTGTCGGACGGTTTGAGGGTTGCGTAGCATCGCCATGACGGGGACGGTTTTGTTTTTTCCGCCCGCGCGCTGGTCCTGGAATAAGCCGGCGGCTTTGGTGAGTTCTTCGGGGGAAAGTTGCGCTCGCAGGCTGCTGGCGGCGTCTTCGTGAGGCTGGCCCTGCAGGCGGCGATTGATGTATTCCTGCATCGGAGCCGTGACGTTTGGCTTGAGATGCTGGTCTCGAACGGATTCCCCGACGGTACTGGCAGCCAGGTGTTTGTTGGCGAGGTCGTCGGCGCGATTGTTAAAATTCGAGACGTTCGACGAGGAGGGGGTGTACGTTGACCGAGTCGGCTGCTGCGGCTTCTTCTTGGGCTGCTGGGCTTTCTTCGGGCCGCGTCGAGGCTGATCAGGTTTTCTCTGCTGGGCGATGATTGGAGGACGTTCGACGGGCTGTTGCTGGACGAAGGGCGGGGGTTGATCGACAGGGGCGGGGGGCTTTTGCTGAGGAGCGGGCTTGACGCCGACGTCCTGCAGGAAGCGTTCGATCTCTGCTTTCAGCTTCTCATCAGCGGGAGCAGCTGGTTGTGGACCTCGCGCAGGCTGGCCTTTGACGGGGGGTTGTTGCTTGGCTTTCCCGAGGTTCCCTATCCAGCCAATAAACCAGATTATAAAGAACACCGCCAGAACGATCAGCTGGTCCATAAATCGTCTTTCTGGCTTTCTCGATTACCTTTGAGACAACAAAAAAATCTGCACGCTGTTTACTGGGGGCAGCTACCAAACCTGACGCCAGCCACCCTTGGGATTATCGTCCCAGGGCACCGCCATCATCGGACTGTCCTGAGATTGACATCCTCATCTTGGTATCGGCTTGCAGGTTCTTCAGTTCGTAATAATCGACGACGCCCAGACGCTGTTCGCGGAAGGCCTGAGAAATCGCGACCGGGACTTCTGCTTCGGCGAGGACGACTTTCGCCTGGTTTTCCTGAGTCTTGGCGACCATTTCCTGCTCGCGGGCCTGAAAGTCGGCTCGGGCCTGTTCTGCTTTCGCCTGGGCGACTCGCATGTCGGCCTCGGCTTGATCGGCCTGGAGTCGGGCGCCGATGTTATCGCCGACGTCGATGTCTGCGATGTCGATCGAGACGATCTCGAAGGCGGTCTGTGCTTCGAGCCCCTGGTTGAGGACGGTTTGAGAAATTCGATCAGGATTCTCAAGGACGATTTTATAAGACGCGGTCGAGCCGATGGCCTGAACGATCCCCTGGCCGACGCGGGCGATGATCGTTTCTTCGGTGGCTCCCCCGATGAGTTGCTGCAGGTTGGTCCGCACGGTGACGCGGGCACGGGCTTTCAACTGAATGCCATCACCTGCGACGGCATCGAGAGTGCCTGCGGACTTGGCCGGGTCTGGACAGTCGATGACCTTGGGATAAACGCTGGTCCGAACGGCTTCGAGAATGTCACGACCAGCCAGGTCAATCGCCTGAGCGGTCTGCCAGTCGAGATCGATGTTGGCCCGGTGAGCTGCGATCAAGGCGCGGATGACATTCGGGACGTTGCCACCAGCAAGGTAGTGAGCTTCGAGTGCGCGGGTGGAGATGTTGTAAGACTTTGTCAGTCCCGCCTGGACGGCCATCATCTTGGCTCGCACGATGACGGTCGGGTTCACCTTCCGGATGGTCATCATGATGATGTTGGCCAGTCCGATGCCTGCACCGGTCGTGATACTCTGGATCCACAACCCGATGTAGCGGAAGAAAAAGCCAATGAAGACCAGGAGCACGATCAAGATGATGATCGCGATGAAGAACGCGAAGATCCATGTCTCCTGACCGGCATTTTCAAGCTGAGCGATCGGAAGCAGATTTATCAGGGAAGCGAGTGACGTCATTGGTGTCTCTCAAACTGGTCTATTTCAACGAGCAACACGTCAACTGGCAGAAATGCACAGACAGGTGTTCAACATAGTGTAACGCGCAGTCAAGTCCACGCCAACATATCCACGAACGCAGGCGAGCGGGAACCGGATCACAGGTTCTTTTCAAAAGTCGAGACGACCGCGTGAACCGCCTGTCACGCCGGGATTTACGGCTTGAAATCGAGGTCCAAAGACTGGGGAGGCAGCATGTCCGCCTCGTTTTTCTCTTCGACCAGTTGGTCCGGATCTTCCCGGCCTGCCTCGACGACGAGTGGCTCTGGCTTGCGATCCGCCTCCTGCATGGGCCTGACAACCAGTCTGACACCTGTCACCTTCTCGACGATGACGGGTGTGTTCGCGTCGATCCACAACGTCTCTGTCAGCGCGTGATGACGGATTCCATTGACGGTCACCATTCCGCCGGGCGAGAGTTGCGAGACGGCCAGACCTTCGCGGCCGATGAGTTTTTCGAGGTTGTGCTGCTCGTTTTGAAACGGCGTGACTTCTTCCAGCGAAGGAGCTTCCTGAATGATGCGTCGCCCAAATCTCGTGCGAGGCAGCAGGTACATTGCGTAAATGATCGTTCCCGGCACGATCACCAGCAGCGACATCAGGTAGGCGATGAACAGATGCGGGTGCGTCATCCACCAGGCTTTGTAGGCGTAGTAAATAGAAGCCGCCAGAACGCCCGCCATTGTCACCGTCAGCGTACCGCCCGAGGGGACAAAGACTTCCGCGATGAGAATCAGCATCGCGATGACAAGCAGTATCAGAGCCGTCAGGCCGTTCATGTCCAGCCTCGTTTCACGGTCTGTGGCATCGCGTTGCGTTATCCTTCCAACAAAACTTCACGGCCGAGACAGCGTCAGCCATTGATCATTTTCGACAGCTCTTCATCGACCGAGACCAGCAGGCGGGAGAGCTGATTATAGATATCTTCGGTGAATCGTTCACTGGCGATGACTTGAGAGGCGGTATCGCGGATGGTCCGGTCGGTGATGCCGGTTTCTTCCTCGCCATTGCGACCTTTTCTGGCCAGACGCGAAAGCTCACGGGTCTTCGAGAGGAAGCCGTGTTCGATGTGCTCGTTGAGTTCGCGCGACAGGCGATCGATCTCGGTCAGCTTGTCACGCAAAGTCATGTGTTGAAAAGTATCTGCCACCATAGCTCACCATCATGAGGGATCCAGAGTTGCATTCACAACCACCATTTAACCGCCCGCGAGGTGTACGCGTCAACCAGAACCCGTGAAAACGGGAAGTTTCGCGCGAGAGGAGACCAGGTTAATACTTTCCGAGAGAACAAATCGACGAAGTCATCAGCAGGCATTGATTTCTGAAGATCAACATTGCCACCTCTCTGTGACGGGAACGTGAAATTCGGAATTGCTTCGAGATCGTCCGGCTTGTAACGTGATCTGATGCGGATTCTTGTTCTGGCCGATATCCATGGCAACTGGCCGGCACTTCGGGCCATCGTCGAACGCGAGCGTTTCGATGTGTGCCTGTGCGCGGGTGATCTGGTCGACTATCTGACCGATCCTGCTCCCTGCATGAAATGGTTCACGGAGAACGTCCAGTATGCTGTCCGGGGCAACCATGATCACGCCGTCGCCCAGCGGATTCTTCCCAGCTCGCTGCATGGCTTTCGTAAGCTCGCCTACATTACACGCCCCATCAACTGGAAGGCCCTCAACACGCTTCAACTGAAGCTTCTGGGACGCTTGCCGACCACCCAGCAGATCAACGTTGATGGCCTGTCGACGTACATGGTCCACGCCACTCCCAAGGACTCGATGGACGAATACCTTGGCCCTGATGCAGAGGCCTGGACCAAACGCATGGAGGGACTCTCAGCCAGTCTTGCGATCGTCGGCCACACCCACATGCCGTTCGTTCTCGACCTGGGCCACATGACCATCCTCAACCCTGGCAGCGTCGGTCAGCCTCGCGATGGGAACCCGGACGCGGCGTACGCGATCATCGAAGATGGCAAGATCGAACTTCATCGCGTCCCGTATCCGATCGACGAGACACTCCAACAAATGCGCGACGTCGGCATCCCTGCCTGGGCGATCGACATCACCGCCACCGTCCTGAGAACTGGCGGGCAGGTGACCAAAGACGAGATGCTGAACTACGGCCCCAATGACATCTCGGAGATGGAGACCACCATTTTTGCACCGCTGGAGCCTGAATAGTAATTCCGGCGTGCCATGGCCGTGTCGGCCGTGAAACTGCGCTAGGGACGCGTCATCGACTCCGTCACGGCTGACACAGCCGTGGCACACTTTTCGTTCTTAACGCCAGCGACGAAAGACTCTTCTTTGTGTCGTCGTTGACTTGTAAACGCCGGTGTTGCCTCGGTGCTGTTTCTCCCACTGCATCGAGCCGTAGTTCACGCCGCTGACGTTGAACGAGCGATACGGGTTATTGCGACTGATAACCTGAGCGTCCGCAGAGCGACTGGAAACCAGCAGCATTCCCGCGGCAATGACCAGACCGAAGATGAGGGTTCGCATGGTTGTTCTCCCTGAGAGATGTGAATGACTGAGTAACACATTCATTGTACGCACCGGGAATGTGTTGTGACTCAGACGGTTTGTTGCCTTTCATTCTCTCAAGGCGTGAAGAAAGCCGCAGTGTTACAGGACACCGCGGCTTTCTTGATCTTATCTCGTCATTTTAAGACAGGGGATTCACATCCCCCGCTCGCCTCGGATTAGCGAATGAATTCGCTGGCTTCTTCGAAGAAGGAGTCTTCGAGTTCGCGCATTTTGTTGACGGCGTCTTTCAGGTCGACGGGGACGATTTGTGTTCCACGGAGGGCGACCATTTTGCCGAAGTTCTTTTCGAGGACGAGGTGACCGGCGTGGACACCCAGTCTTGTGCCGAGGACGCGGTCGAACGCGGAGGGAGAACCGCCGCGTTGCAGGTGGCCCAGGATGACCGAGCGGGTTTCGATCTTCGTGCGGTCCTGAATGTACTTGGCGAGGACTTCGCCGACGCCGCCGAGTTTGACGTGACCGAAGTCATCGAGTTCGCCCGAAGAAGTGACCATGCCGCCTTTGAGCTTCGCGCCTTCTGAGGCAACGACGATGCCGTACTTCTTGCCGCCGGCGCGGCGCTTGGCGAGGACATCGCACATTTCGTCGAGGTCGACTTCGCGTTCTGGAACGAGGAAATAATCGGCAGCCGAGGCGATCGCGGCATAGCAGGTGATCCAGCCAGCGTGGCGTCCCATGACTTCGACGACGATGACGCGTCGGTGAGACTCTGCCGTTGTTCGCAGGCGGTCGATGGCTTCGGTGACAATGTTCACGCAGGTATCGAAACCGAAGGTTTGATCGGTGGCAGACAGGTCGTTATCGATCGTTTTGGGGCAGCCGATGGTGGCCAAGCCGCGCTCGTAGTACAGCTTGCTGGCAACGCCGAGAGTGTCATCGCCGCCGATGGCGACGAGGGCATCCAGGCCGAGTTTCTTGAAGGTATCGCAGACGGCATCGACTTGTTTTTCGTCTTTGAACGGGTTGGTTCGAGACGAGCCGAGGATCGTCCCGCCGAGGCCGACAATGTTGTCGGTGTTGTCGATTGTCAGTGGAGTCGTGTTGCCCTGAATCGCGCCACGCCAGCCTTCGAGCAGTCCGAGGACTTCACCGCCGTTGTTGCAGATGACTCGAGTGACGCCACGGATGACTGCGTTGAGACCGGGGCAATCGCCGCCGCCGGTGAGGATGCCGACTTTCATGATGCGCTCAGTTCCTTAACTGTGGAAAATTGTGAAAGCGAGGAGTATGGATGTGTACGACCGTCAAACCCGTAGTGTAACGGAAAACAATGGCGGTGGAAGGGAATCCGCCAGTTGGGTAGCCCGGGTTGTCCCCAACCCGGGCGTGCCGCTTCGGCATGCAAGAAGCACGAAAATGGACATCCAACGCGCGACCGACCGTGTTTCTTGCGGCTTCGCCGTCCGGGTTGGGACAACCCGGACTACCCCGAACACGTGACGTGGACCTTCCCTTGGTCGACTCGCAATCGGCCTTCAACGAACAACTGGATCGCTTGCGGGTAGGCTTCGCATTCGACCTGAAAGACTTTCGCTGCGACATCATTGGGCGTATCGGTGGCTTCGATCGCGACGGTTTTTTGCGAGATGATCGGGCCGTGATCGTAGTGGTTGTCGCAGAAATGGACGGTGCACCCGGAGATTTTGCAGCCGCGGGCGACGACGGCTTCATGGACATGATGCCCGTAAAACCCGTGACCGGCGAACGCGGGGATTAACGAAGGGTGGATGTTCATGACCCGCCCTGTGAAGTCGACGGGGACGTGAATCAGGCTTAAAAAACCTGCCAGCAGGACGAGTTCGACCTGATGTTCTCGACAGGCTGCGAACATGGCTTCCGAGTAGTCTTCCACGCTGCCATGATCTTTGAGTCGCATCAGACGGACATCACCGACACCGTATGCTTTTGCCTTCTCGATCCCTTTGCAGGTCTTCGAAGCGATGACCAGCGGGATCTCGATGCCGAGCGTTCCTGCATTGATGTGGTCGAAGAAGTTATCGAGCGTGCGTCCGGAACCGGAGAGCAGGACTGCGGTTTTGACAGGCTTTTGAGGCATGAAAGATGTTTCTGGTAGGGTCCGCTGTGCGGACCGTCAATTCGCGTGATTTGCTGGGAAACCAACCTGAATTTGCTAAGGGAGTCGATTATTGGTCCGCACTGCGGACCCTACGCGGGCAATTTCGCAATCGGTGTAAGGCGTAACCGTCTCGGACGACATTCCTTGTGCCTGCTGTGCCTGCTGGTTTGAGGAGTCGATCGTGGCCGAATTGACACCGATCACCGAGGCGCTATAATCGAACCCCAACTGACGCACAACGGAACAGTTTCACCACGGAAGTCTCTTCCTGATCTGGCCTTAACCTAACCGATCTTCGAGACGAAATCCAAGCAGAGTAAATAAGGAGCCGGTCATGGCTGGTAAAGTCGTTGAATTCACTGATGCCAATTTCCAAAACGAAGTCATTAGCAGCGACACGCCTGTGCTCGTCGACTTCTGGGCCCCCTGGTGTGGTCCTTGCAAAATGATTGCTCCAACGATCGAAGAGCTCGCTAACGATTACGGCGGGAAGGTCAAAATCGGCAAACTGAACACCGACGAAAACCCCAACGTTGCCAGCGAGTACAACATCTCTGCGATCCCGACAGTCATGCTGTTCAAGGGTGGTCAGATGGTTGATAAGGTCATGGGCGTCAATCCGAAAGACCGATTCGTTAAGTGGATCGACTCAAAGGTTGGTTAATCGTAACTCATTGCGATTGAATGACTTGAGACACTCCAAGACGAAGCCGCTACACACCGGCTTCGTCTTTTTTTTGCGCTGTGTTCGTTAGGCCGGATGGGAAAGACATTTATTGCCGTAACCATCAACAGGAATTGACTTTAGGCGATTCCGCGAGCGACAGCACAATCTTTTCCCCAAATTTCCTGCAAAATCCCGATCACCCCGCGAACCAGTCGATTCAATCGGTGGTCTTTCACAGCATGCGGAGGTTCCGGTTGACTCCCGGGACCGCCGAACTGTTGTTTCCGACGTGTTCTTTCGGTTTGAAATGAACACAAATCGTCTCAAGACGCGAGGGATACCCTCTTGTCAGCAGCGTTTGAGCCGATTACTTTTATATCAGCAGAAACTTCTGCTTGATGCTGACACGCACCCCAGGTGAATTTTCCCTGGACGTGTCCAACTTTACGTTCCTTTCTGAAAGCTGTGGTTAAAACCGCAGGAGGATAGTCAGATGGTCAAGGCACAACTCAACTCACAAGACCAAGTTAATGTCGTCAACAACGTCGTCGTTGCTGTCGTCGTGGTCCGTGATGTTGTTGCCCAGGCCACAGCCTTCTGCGCGGATTATGCCGCGAAAGCCAGTAAGGGACTACATCTATGGTCCAAATGTCGCGCATGGCGCATGCATCGTGCTTATTTGATGCATACGGGCACCATGACGGGGTCGATTCCAACGCCGGGTATTAAACCGGCAGGCGAACGGCTCTGTTTTGAAGGCTCATCGTCGTGTGCCCTCGGTTCGACCGGATTGATCTCGAGACTCTCTCTCATAGCTTCCTAACCCGAAGCGCTCCTCACCGAGCAGATCAATCTGAACAAAGTCGAATCGGCACATTCCTCAGGAATCGTGTTCGACTGCTTTCGTTTTGGATTCTCTTTCATTCTCCCCGTTGCGTACGCACCTTGCTCGTTCGTCTGGATGACGTTCTGGAAGCGAAAGGTTTGTTCGTCCGCACGGAGACCATAGATCACAAAGATTGGACTCTCCCATGGACATCGATGAAATCAAGTTGCTCGTGTTGCAGGCCCAGGATGGGGATCGAGTTGCCTTCGGACGACTGGTCCGCACCTTCGAAGCCAGCGTGTTCGCCACTGTCATGAAGCGTCTGAAGAACCGCACCGAAGCTCTCGACGTGACTCAGGAAGTTTTCCTGCGAGCCATGCGAAAGCTCGACCAGTTGCGTGAACCAGAGCGTTTCGTTGGCTGGTTGCATCGAATCGCGGTTCGACTGTCAATCAACAAGCTGGTGCGCAAGCCTCTCGAAATGCTCGATGAAGGGGATGCAACCTCTCGCAAGATCTCTCCAGTCGATCGACCACTCGATCAACTGTTGACCGGCGAGCGGGCTCATCAGCTGCGTGACGGGATCAAGCGACTCAAAAAGCTCGATCGCGAAACGCTGGTCGCCTTCTACTTCGAAGGTCAATCTTTGGCGCAGATGGCCGACAAGTTTGATTCTCCGATCGGAACGATCAAGCGACGCCTGCACACGGCCCGTAACCGCCTGCGTGACGAGCTGTCTGAATTGCAAACCGCATGATTGGTCGGAGCCGCGACTGGGTGACCGTCATACAAATCGCAAAGCGAGCATCATCTGCGAAGGTGGTGCTCGCTTTTTTGTTTAGAGCTTGCGAGTCGGCATTTCAGGCGGTGGGTAAATGCCCAGCTTGAGATGCCAATAGGCCCAGGAGCGTCCATCGATAATTCCGGGGGGAGCGTGTTGAAGAGCGAAACGCAGTTCATCATCGGAAACGTATTGTCGAATCGTTCGCATATCTTCAGGACGGGCGTACGTCATGGCGTAGATCAGAAAACGCGGCTGATCCGCCAGTGCGGTTTCCGGTGGTTCAAACCAGATGACTCGCCGGGCGATGTCGTGCAGTTCGCTGGCGAAATTGAGTGAATTCATACGTGAGCCTGAGAATTCAGAACTTGGAGAAATCACATTCGTGGGCATGACGTTACGGTAACAACGGAGTTGTCAAAGATCCATTTTGGGGTCGAGGCAACTTTCATCGGCATTTGCAGGTAGAGGAGTGATTGAATCATTAGAGGCAAAAAACCTCAGTTCGCAGACGCTCTGTCTGGTCAGAGACGTTTGGTGGACGTCGCTGTGTGCGGTACAATTTGGGGATGGGCGCAAAACGAATTGACATCTTGTTGGTGACGGATAAGTTCACGCTGCGGGGGAGTTCGCAGCAGATGCTGCATCTGGCGGAGAGGCTGCCGGAGTATGATGTTCGTGTGCGACTGCTTTCGATGGACAACTCGCATATCGACCCGTATCGTCGCCGCGGGTTGGAATTGCTCGAATATCCACTTCTTGATCGTCCAGTCATCGGTCGCATGATCCTGGAAAGTGTCGTGCATGATTTGGGGGAGAAGCTGCCGGATCTGATTCATGTTCATTCGCGGTTTGGACTGCAGATCTGCAACATGCTGGCCAAGCGGATCGAACGTCCTTATGTCTTGAGTATTCATGATTATCTGCCGCCTGGTAAACAGCTGAAGATCGATCCGGCCTGGTGCGGCAAGGTGATTGCGATCAGCGACTCGGTGAAGTCGCATCTGGTGACGCTGCCGAATATCAATCTGGATCAGGTCCAGGTCATTACCAGTGGTATTCCGGACAAGAGCAATCATCCAGCGATTGAGGTTCTCAATCCCGGGCATACGGCTGTCATCGGGACAGCCGGTCCGTTGGAGCATCAGAAGGGGATCAAGTTCTTTCTCGGAGCAGCGCAGAAAGTGCTGGCGAGGATGAAGCCGGTGGAGTTTCTGATTGCAGGGAGTGGACCTGAAGAAAAAGCGCTCCGACAGTTGGCGATTGAATTGGGGATTGCGAGTTCGGTGACGTTCGTGCCGAACCTGTATGACTTTCAGAAGTCGCTGGCGGCGATGGATATTTTCTGTCTGCCGTCGCTGCAGCAGGGACTGGGGACGATCATGCTGGAAGCGATGGCGATGGGACGTCCGGTGATTGCGTCTCGCGTGGGAGGAGTCTTCAGCGTGGTCGAGGATCGAATCAGCGGACGACTGGTGCCGCCGTCGAACAGCGAGGCGCTCGCGGACGTGATCATTGAAATGCTGCAACACCCGCAGGAGGCGATTGCACAAGGGAAGATGGCTCAACAGATGGTCCAGGAGAGGTTTCGTATGGAAGAGATGCTCGATGAAACCGTCGATTTGTATCGGCAGGTCATTCGTGCCTATCAGAAAACGCCGGAGCTGGTGGCGGTTGGCGGGAAGAAGTTACGGTGAGGGAGCAATGAAGACCGGAGGGGGGAACGTCGATTATTCATGCTTGCGATGGCGTGGTGGATCGACGTGTGGCACGGCTGTGTCAGCCGTGGAAATGGACTTTCATTGCGCGAAGACACGGCTGACACAGCCGTGGCACACAGAGAATTTCAATTTAGAAAACTGGTGATGAATGTTGACGGCGGAAGTGATTGCGATCGGGACAGAGCTGACGACGGGCGCACGGCTGGATACGAACAGTCAATGGTTGTCGAGGGAACTGGCGAAGCTGGGGATCACGACGAGCTGGCATACGACGGTTGCGGATACACCGGCGGATTTGCTGGAGACGTTTCGTATTGCGTCGCAGCGGGTTGATCTGGTCATTATTTCCGGGGGACTGGGGCCGACGAAGGATGATCTGACGCGTCAGTTTCTTGCGGAACTGGCGGGGGTGGAACTGATGCTGGATGTCGCTTCGCTGGAGGCGATTCGGGAACGGTTTCGGGCGAGATTTCGGGAGATGCCGGAAACGAACAACATCCAGGCGTATCACCCGGTTGGTTCGATCATGCTGGCCAATCCTCTCGGAACAGCTCCGGGGATCTGGATGGAGCTCGCGAATGTAAAGTCAGGTCGATCGACATTGATCGCTGCTCTTCCGGGGGTACCGGTGGAGATGAAGCAGATGTTCTTCGAGCAGGTGGTGCCGAGGCTTCCGTCGTCGGGGCGTGTGATTCGTAGTGCGCGGATCAACTGCTTTGGGGTCGGTGAATCGCATGCCGAGGAGATGCTGGGGGATATCACTGCGCGTGGGCGTGATCCGGAAGTCGGGATCACCGTGCATCAGGCGACGATTACGTTGAGAATCGAGGCGCATGGCGAGAATGACGAGGAATGTCTGGCGAAGATTGACCAGACGCGACTATTGATTCATGAGCGGATGGGGATGCTGGTTTTTGGCGAAGAGGATGATGAACTGGAAGATGTTGTGTTGAAAATGCTGGCGGATCGTCAGCAGACGGTCGCGACGCTGGAGGTCGGCCAGGCAGGGCTGTTGTCATCACGGCTGTCGGGCCATCTGTTAAGCGATAGCTGTTACCGTGGAGGAACGGTCCTTACCAACGCCCTGTTTGATGAGGGGAGCGCGGTGTATGTGATTGAGGCTTCACGACGTCAGCATCAGGCGGATTATCTTCTGCTGACGCATTTCCCGTTTGAGATGGATGCCGATAAACGCGCGACGCAGACGACGAGTGTGTCGTTGACAGGCGAAGGGTGGAGCGAAAGTAAAGAGGTTGTGTCGCTGGGGATTCATGATCTGGATGAAGCGAGACTGGCTAAGACGGCGCTGAATTTATTGCGACTGCGGTTGTTGCAGGGGTGACCAGAAGAACGACGAGACGATTCCGTCCTGTAGGGACGGGACAACGCGAGATGCAAGGTGAGCCGTCCCTACAGAACGGGAGAGATTTTCTCGTACCGCTAACCCAGGATTTCATCCTGGGCTGACTGATGACGGCCCTTCAGGCCTCAGATGAAGATGTGAAAATCGACATCGAGTCGTCGAAACAGGGTGCAACGCGGGACAGCGGCTCGGGCGGAGCCTCGCCCTTCCGGGGGAGTTGGCTCGAACTTCCAGACTGCTTACCAGAAGATAGCGAAGCTTTAACGATTATTGAGAGTTGATGGACTGTAGGTGTCGTTCGGGAAGAGAGGGTCTTGCGGGGGCGGCTGGGTTGGGATTGTAGCAGTTGAGCCTGATACCCGTGTCCTGCTGGATCGACCGTCGCTGACGGTCGAAATAATCGAAGCGGAAACTCCAGTCTTAGCCGTTGCACGTCTCGTGAGGGAGGTGACGGATGTTCCGGAGATTCCGTGCAGGATGCGATCGGTTGTCCACTGATCGGACGTAACGAGACGCTGATTAAGCGGAGCTTATTGGCGTTTCGTCTATGACATGGATGTCAGACAGACCGGTAAAAAAACGATGTATAGATATTCGACGCACACCACTTCCATGGGAATGACGTTTTCGGGCTCGCGCTGCGGAATGCTGCTGCTGATCCTGCTGACGATGTCGTTCTCGGGCTGTTCTCGAGGTTTCTGGCGGAAGCAGGCCGATAAGGACTCTTATCGCGCCATCGAACAGCACATCACGGATGGTCGCTGGATGCTGCCACGGGTGGGGCTGAATCCCGATCCGCGGAGCCGCTTCTTCGACGCGGAAAATGCGGACTGCCCGCCGCTGCCCCCGGATGATCCGGCGGCTTCGATCTACATGCAGTGTTCGGACGGGATCCGGGGCTATAAGAGCTGGCACAAATTGGGGTCGTCGGTCTCCGTGGAGAATCCGATGTGGCTGGCGAACTTCGAGATCACCAGCGAGATGGTCAACGAGCAAACGGGTGAATACATCCAGCCAGTACCGGCCATTAAGCAGATGACGCTGCAGGATGCGATCGAGCTGTCTTACATTCACTCGCGTGAGTACCAGACCCAGTTGGAAAATCTGTACCTGGCGGCTCTGAATCTGACGTTTGAGCGGTTCCAGTTCCAGGTGCGCTATCTGAATCGCGCAGGTCTTGAGCCGGGCGGGGATGCAACTTACACCGTCGTGCCTTCGAGTCCTGCCGCGACGAGTCTGGAAACGAACAGTGCGTTTGGTGTCAGTCAGTTCCTGCCGACGGGTGGTCAATGGGCGGTCGAACTGGCGAACAATACGCTGTGGCTGTTTTCGCCGAACAGTTCGACATCGTCTGCGAGTATTTTGTCGTTCTCGCTGGTTCAGCCGTTGTTTCAAGGGGCGGGACGCAAAGTCGCGATGGCGAATCTGACGCAGTCAGAACGTGACCTGCTTTATGCGGTCCGGGAATTGGCGCGGTTCCGCAAGTTCCTGTTTACCAACACAGTTGCAGGCGGGTCCTCGGGCGGGATTCAAGCCAGTCCCGGGTACCTGGGGCTATTGACGCAGCTGCAGAGTATACGCAACCAGGAAGACAACATTCGTCGTCTGGAAAGACAGGCAGAGCGACTCAAAGAGATTTCGACTCAACCGTTAAGCCAGTGGAGTGAAGAGTTGGAAAATCTCCCGCCGGAGATCGTCATTCCGGATGGCCTGCCTGAGATTCTGAAAGGGAAACTTGATTATCGTCGCTACGTGAAAGTTGATCGTCGTCTGAGCGATGAAAATCTGACGGAAGCAGAACGTCAGCAAATTCTGCAGAACATCGAGTTGGAACGTCCTAGTGAACTCGTGTGGCTGGGATCGATGTCTGAAGAGCAGTCACGGGCTCTGCTTGCCTTGAGCAATGATCCCGACTTCCAGCGGGCTGCCCTTGAGATGGTGTCGCTGTTGCAAAACGACACGTTGACTCTGGACGTCACGCAGCTGGAAAGTCAGTTGCGAAGTCAGCAGAACACGCTGAGAAACCAGCAATTGAACCTCGAAAACGATCTGGATCGGTTCAAGATTTTTCTGGGGCTGCCGCCCGATGTCTTTATCACGATGGATGATTCATTGCTGCGGAGCTTCGAGTTCATCGATCCGCTGTTGATTGAAATGGAATACGACATTGAGAATCTCGTTTCGCTGTCGGGGCAGTTCAATGAACTTGAACCGGACCGGGAATTGATTCTGCGAACGATCCAGGCGTTTCTGGATACGGATGCCAAAGTCAGCGGGCCTGTTCTGGGGATTCTCGAACGCGATTTAAAGCTGGTCGAAGAGAATTTGCCTTTCCGTCTACAATCGCAGGAGAGCGAAGAAGCCAAGCAGTATCTGGTGGAACAGTTCACAAAAGGTCGCAATGATCTTTCTTTTGTGGGACGCGAACTGGAGGAAATCCGAAAAGTTCTGACAGAAATGCAGCAAAAATTGTCCGATCCGAGTGTGTCGGACGAAGTCATGATCGACATCATGAAGGAACTGGAGCTGTTGCGAGAGGATTTGCTGCAACGTCTTCAAGGTCTTCAGGTTGTGCAAATCAACATGCGGGTCGAGCTGATTCAGCTAAACAAGTTTTCACTGCCGTTGGAAGACGCAGTGGGGTTGGCGCTGGAGAATCGGATGGATCTGATGAACCAGCGAGCGCTTGTGGTGGATGCGCGCCGTCAACTTGAGGTCAGTGCCAATAACCTGAAAGCGGTGTTAGATCTTGTGATGGAAGGTGATGTGCGGACGCCGACCGGGCGGAACAACCCGCTGGATTTCCGCGGAGCGAGCAGTTCGTTCCGAGCCGGGATTGCATTCCGTGCTCCGATCGACCAGATTGCCGAGCGAAACGAGTACCGACAGACCCAGATCGCCTATCAGCGAGCCCGCCGTGATTACATGGCTTTGGAAGACCAGATCAAGTTTCAGGTCCGTCTGGACTGGCGTCAACTGAAGACCCTGGAAGCCAACCTGCAAACTGCCCGCGAGGCGTTGCGTTTCGCGGCGTTGTCTTACGATCAGGCGGTTCTGGAAGCCACGGAAGTGCGCCCGACATCGTCCAGTTCGTCGTCGGGCGGGGGTAGCAGCAGTCGTTCGAGTGGTCTTTCGGGACAAAACATCTTGACGGGTTTGAGAAATATTCTCCAAGCCCAGAACCAATTGATTGCCATTTGGACCAATTACGAGAGTGCCCGTTTGGATATATTTCGCGATATGGATCTAATGGTGATTGATGAACGTGGGATCTGGATCGATAATTTTTATCAGAACGAAAAACTATCGGCCAGTGCCGTCGACCTGAACGCCATGGCGTCTCAATTGAGGGCTCCTGGTACTGCGACGGAACCTGGCACCTTGCCCGCAGCAGATGGCACGTCCGCTCCTCTCCTGCCCCCCTCTCCAGTGGATCGCGCACCGGAAGTTGCTCCTGGCGCGATTCCTCCTCCTGTGATTCAAAACGACAGCTCTCGGCGCCAGCCGAAGGGCTCCGGAGTTCGAGATAATGAAATTAAACTTGTCCAAGGTACACCCGTCACTGCTGATCCCCAGGCAGAAGCAGCCGAAGAACAGCGTCTCCTGCACGCGGTCCGGGTCAATCAGCCGGATACTTTTGGTTGGGTTCCTCCTGAGCCTGCTCCTGCTCGTTCCGCTGCTCAGTAATATGAACCTCCCCGGTTGGGGGAAAGAAAAGCAGATCGAGTATGTCACTGCGGTCGTTAACAAAGGGCCGTTCCGGATTGTGGTCAATGATCGCGGAACGGTGGACAGCCGGAACAACGCGGTCCTGACCTGCAAGGTGCAAGGCGGCTCGACGATCATCAGCATCGTGCCTCAGGGGAAGCAGGTCAAAAAAGGGGACCTGCTGTGCGAGCTCGATTCGCTGGCACTCGTCGACAAGGCCAAACAGCAGAAGATCGATCTGACACAGGCAGACGCTGCCCTGGCCAATGCCAAGCAACAGTACGACATTCAGCGAACGCAGAACGAATCGGATATTGCGGCTGCGAAGTTGAAACTGTCGCTGGCTGATCTGGATCTGAGGAAGTTCAAAGAAGGGGAGTACGAGCAACAATTGCAGACTCTCGAAGGAACGTTGTCGCTGAAGAGAGAAGACTTTTCCCGTGCTGAGGAGGCGCTCGAGTTCACCAAGCGGATGGCGAAGAAGGGCTATCGAAGTCAGTCGGAACTTGAGTCTCAGCGGATTGCCATGAGCAAAGCTCAGATTGAAAAACGCACGGCGGAACTGGCGGTGGATGTTTTCAAGGATTACACCTACACGCGAACCGTGAAAGAACTCGAAGCCAATGCCAAAGAGTTTGTGCTGGAGCTTGAACGTGTGGGGCGTAAAGCGGATGCAGCTCTTGCCAAAGCAGCTGCGGATCTCGAATCTGCCAAGCTGACCTTCGAAGTGCAGGAGAGTAAGTACAAAGAAGTTCTCGAACAGATCGATGCCTGCAAAATCTATGCACCTCAGGATGGCGAAGTCGTCTATTCAAACATTGAGGGTGGTCGTGGACAGAATGCGGTGGTGATTGAAGAAGGAGCAGCGGTTCGCGAACGTCAGGCGATCATCAACCTGCCGGATGTGACGCAGATGAAAGTGACGGCCCGGATTCACGAGTCTGCGATAGCGGCGATTCGTACGGGGCAGAAGGCTTTAATTCGCGTCGATGCTTATCATGATAAAGTCTATAACGGTCAGATCACGCATGTCTCGTCGGTGCCGCTGTCGGGCAGCTGGCCGAACACGGATTTGAAGGAATACGAAGTTCAGGTCGATATGGTTGATCCAGTCGAGATCGTGAAGGAACTTCGTCCAGGATTGAATGCTGATATTGAGATTCTGGTCAATGATCGCCCGAACGTTCTGCAAGTTCCTGTGCAGGCTGTCATCAAGATCGGGATGAATTACTTTGCTTACAAACTCAAACCAGAAGGGTATGAGCGGGTCGAGATCAAAGCAGGTCCGACGAACGATTCAACGATCGAGATCCTCGGCGGTCTGGAAGAGGGGGATCGGGTCATCATGAATCCTCGGACGCAGTTCCAGAAAGAGATTTCGGAACTGGCGCTTGCTCTCAATGCACCGGATCCGACGAAGGAACCCGTAGAAGCCTCCGTGGCGCCGGACGATGCTGCTGTGGGTGGAGGACCGAAAGGTCCGGGCGGACGTCCTCCCGGTGGTCCCGGTGCTGGTGGTCCCAGTGCTGGTGGTCCAGGCGGACCAGGAGCAGGTGGTCCCGGCGGTCCGGGTGGTGGTGCTCCGAATCCTGCTGCGATGTTCAAACGCATGGATGCCGATGGGGATGGCAAGTTGTCGCCCGAAGAAGCCCCGGGCCCTCTGAAGCAGAACTTCGCGAGCGCGGATGCTGATAGCGATGGCTTCCTGACTCGGGAAGAGCTGCAGAAGGCGTTTCAGAATATGCCTCGGCCGTAGTGGGACGTCATGAGGTTTGAGTCGTGAGTCATGAGGCTGGCGACTTGGGCGGATTGACCACTCGTGCTGATTGACCTGGACATCGCCTGCATTGAACAGGCGAAGAACCCATGCACCGCGGCCTACTCGCTGCGAAGTTTTACACAGACGAATGACGACGATGTACGCTGCACAACTGACGGAATTGATGAAGACCTACTACATGGGCGACAACGTCGTCCGGGCGCTGCGTGGCGTGACGCTGGATATTCCGACGGGGGACTTTCTGGCGATCATGGGGTCGTCGGGGTCGGGGAAGTCGACGTTATTGAATCTTCTGGGCTGTCTGGATCGCCCCAGCAGCGGGAAGTACATGCTCGGCGGGGTGGATGTCTCGACGATGTCTGATGACAAGCTGTCGGGGATTCGCAACAAGATGATCGGGTTCATCTTTCAATCGTTTAATCTGATCACGCAGTACACGGTTCTCGAGAACATCCTGCTGCCTCTGCAGTACCGGCAGGGGGCACCGACGATTACCAGCTACGATGAAAAACGCTGCATTGAAATCGCCTCGCGTGTCGGGTTAGGCCAACGTCTTGACCACCGCCCGTTCCAATTGTCCGGGGGACAACAACAACGTGTCGCGATCGCGCGAGCGCTCATCAATGATCCCGAAATCATCATGGCGGATGAGCCGACTGGTAACCTCGACTCCGTTACTGCGACGGAGATCATGCAGATCCTGAAAGATCTCAACGCCGAGGGTAGAACGATCATCATGGTGACCCACGAACCTGACGTCGCGATTCAGACCAAGCGACAGATCTTCATGAAGGATGGCTTGGTCGCAGGCGAGGGAATTTTCGCATACGAGAGTATCGCGCAGCCCGTTCCGCACTGATCGTAATTGGTAATTAGTAATTGGTAATTGGCCAAACCAAAGACAGGTTGAGACATGGCGTTTGAGAGCTTTCGAAATCTGGATGTCTGGCAGAAATCGATGACTTTGACCGAAGCCGTTTATCGGTTGTCAGATAAACTTCCGAACAGCGAACGATACGGATTGATTTCTCAGATACAACGGTGTTCAGTTTCTATTCCCTGCAACCTTGCAGAAGGTTATGGGGCGAGTGAAGGTAACTTTCTCAGGCATGTGCGAATTGCACGTGGTTCTCTCATGGAATTGGAAACTCAACTTGAATTATGTGTCCGACTGAATCTTATCGAACGCGATGACGTCGTCCCGATTTGGCAGGAAAGCCAGGTTATTGGCAAGATGTTGACAAAACTTGTTGTTTCGCTTTCAAACACATAGCGATCTGATTTCTCTTGGTTCGGCTAATTACCAATTACTAATTCCTAATTACCAAAACATGAATACACAATTCTTCCGTACTGTTCGCCTCGCCATCAAGTCGCTGTTGCTGCATAAGCTGCGGTCGGGGTTGACGATGTTGGGGATCGTCTTTGGTGTTTTTTCCGTGATCGCGATGCTGGCGATTGGGGAAGGGGCGTCTTCGCAGGCGCAGCGTCAGGTGCTCGAACTGGGGGCGACCAATATTATCGTTCGGTCGGTTAAGCCGCCGGATGATGGGGAGAATACGGCGAGTTCCAGTAACTCGCGTGTGCTGCGTTACGGGCTGCTCGAAAAAGATTATCGCCTGCTGACCGCGATTCCGACGATCACACAAACAACGCCGATGCGCGAGATTGTCAAACAGGCTCGCTACCAGCACCGGCAGTTGAACGTCCGGATCGTCGGCTGCACGCCGGAGTATCTGACGATCAACCACTTGAACATGGCTCCCGGAGGGCGTTTCCTGACGGGGCATGATCTTGATTCGCTGGAGAATGTCTGTGTCGTTGGTTCACAGGCGGCTGCGGCGCTGTTTCCTTATGAAGATCCGCTGGGCAAGATCGTACAGCTGGAGAATCAGGCGTATCAGGTCATCGGCGTGACGAACGAGCGAACGGCTTCTGCTGCGATCGGCGGGAGCATGTCGGGGCAGGATTATAATAAGGATGTTTACATCCCGCTGACGACGATGAAGGTACGCTTCGGGATTCTGAATGTTCAGCGAAGTGCAGGCTCGTTCTCTGCCGAGCAGATCGAGCTTTCGCAGGTGACGCTGCAGGTGGGGAGCAAAGAGGACGTCATTTCGACGGCGGAAGTGGTGCGTGAATCGGTCGAACGAAACCATCCGCGTTCCAAGGACTATGCGGTGGTTGTGCCTTTAGAGCTTCTCAAACAGGCCGACCAGATCCGTTACATCTTCAACTTCGTGCTGGGCTCGATCGCGGCGATCAGTCTGATTGTCGGCGGGATCGGGATCATGAACATTATGCTCGCCACCGTGACCGAGCGTACGCGAGAGATTGGTATTCGGCGTGCGCTGGGGGCGAAGCGGTCTGACATCATCAATCAGTTCCTGACGGAGACGATTGTGCTCTCGGGCACTGGCGGGCTGGTCGGTATTTTTCTGGGACTGATGACTCCGGTGGCGTTTACGGGGCTTAAGTTCGCGGTGAATCAGTTCGTTCTTTCGGGTAGTTCGGGAACGTCTGACATCAGCCGCATCTTTTTGGAGATGCAGCCGCAAGTGGCGATCTGGAGTCTGCCGATCGCGTTTGGAATCAGCGTCGCGATCGGAGTGATCTTCGGGGTTTATCCGGCGCGCTCTGCAGCGAGACTGGATCCGATTGAGGCGTTGCGACACGAGTAAGAGAGGCGAACCTGGCCGATCGATTCTCAAATTGACCTCGCATTGACGTGCAGAAAACCGAAGAACCGTCGGAGCCTTCCAGCTCAAGCCCGCGGCTGAAGTCTCGCAACGCAAAGAAGCGGCTCACACGGAGGTTCGCCCTCCCGGATCGTCGCTTCTCAGATCGTTCAGCGTTTTATTCGGGATCGTCATCCAATTCGTTGAGTAAAACTCATTAACACTCTCGCCGTTTCCATTGACTGGGTTTCTGCCTAGAATCCCGGTATGGCCAAAATCTCTTTCACGCTGCCGACGGTTCAGAATTGGAGCTGCCACAATTGTGGCGGTTGCTGTAAGCAGCATGCAATTTATATTCGTGACGAGGATAAGCAGCGCATCCTCTCTCAGCAGTGGGAAAACGACGAGCATCTGGGCTCGGTTGTGAAAGGCGATTCGTCGCAGCTGTTTCATACTGATGGCGGGATGTTCTCCAAGAGCTGGACACGGCTATCGAATCAAGCGGATGGGAGTTGTATTTTCTTGAACGAAAAAGGGCTCTGTCGCATCCATGCCAAGTTCGGCGAGGATGCCAAGCCTCTGGCGTGTCGGATCTATCCGTATGCGTTTCACCCTGCTGGTAAGACGATGACGGTCAGCCTGCGTTTCAGTTGCCCGTCGGTGGCAGCGAATCTCGGGAAGAATGTCAGCGAGTCGAAGAAGGACATTGAAGAGCTGATTGGCTTAACGACGCCTGCCAACTTTCGGGACTCGCCTGCTCCTGCTCTTAAGCGTGGCGTCTCGGTTGACTGGGCGGATGTGTTGCGAGTTTCTGAGCTACTCGAAGAAGCGATCGCGGACGACTTGGTCGCCTTGGAACTGAGTCTCGTCAGAACGCTTTTCTGGACAGGCCTGCTCGAACAAGCCTCTTACGGGAAAATCAAAGGTCCGCGTGTCCGCGAATTGATTGAACTCGTGGCTGCTGCGTCGATCGAAGAGCTGCCGGAGTTGCCGGTGCAGGAGGAGCCGAGTCGAATTTCGCAGACGTCGTTTCGACTTCTGGCGGCTCAGTATTCGCGCAAGGAAAACTTCCAGCAGATCACGATGTCTTACCGCTGGAAACTCGTCAAAGCGGCTCTGCGGTTTTCAGCTGGCAAGGGGGAGACGCTGCCTTTGCATCCTGATCTCAAAGCGGTGCCGTTCGCTGCGATTGAGGAGACGTTTGAGCCGATCGCCGCGGACGACGTCGAACTTTTGCGGCGTCTGATGCAGGTCAAACTCAAAGGCATGCACTTCTGTGGTCGACCTTATTATCAGACCAGCGTGGTCGAAGGTTATCAGGCGCTTGTTCTGCTGGTCGCTTCGATCATGTATATCGCCCGCTGGATCGCAGTGGGGCATGGTCGTCGACGGATCAGCCGGGATGACCTGATTCTCGCGATCACGATCGCGGACCACCACCATGGGTATTCGCCGTCTCTGGGATCAGCATCCGCGAAGCAGAGGGTTCGGACACTGGCGACCAAGGGAGATCTTGAGAAACTGGTGACGCGTTATGTGGTGACGGAACAGCGGTTCGCGGTTGAGCAAACCGTTAGAGAAGATTAGCCACAGAGGGCACAGAGTTCACCGAGGTCAGAGAACGCGGAACTCTAAGGCTTTTGCTCGGTGTTCTCTGTGACCTCTGTGTCATGAATTAGTCTTCCGACTCATCTTCGATCAGCGGGAACTCCAGGCCTTCGATTTCCTGGAGGTTCTTGCCGGCGATGCCCTGGAGGTCGCCGTAGAGGCCGACGGTGGCCTGCATGACGCGTTCGATCTGTTCCTGGCGTTTGGACCATTGTCGGGTAATGGCTTTGCGTTCCTTCTGGAGGTCTTCTTCCATGGTTTTGAAGGCTTCGACGATTGCCTGGATGCGGTGTCGGAAACGGGGGCCGGTCATGTACTGGTAGATCATCTCGGTTTTGGTCTGCTGGCCTTCGCTGGCGGTCCGCACGGAGGCGAGCTCGATCAGCGATTGACGCAGCGCGAGGGCGACCGGGACGAAGTGGCGTGGACTGGTCACCCAGACGCCATCGACGAAGTCGAACGACTCGATGTGCTTGGGCAATGCATGCGAAACGATGATCGCGATCTCGGCTTTCGCAGCTCGCTGGTCGTCGCGCAGTTTGACGAGCCAACCGTCGGACCAGGTCTTGGTTCGTTTCGTTTCCCAGAGAATCGTGCCGCACGGCTGCGCCAAGGATCCCATGACACAGTGGATGAGATCGCCGCCGTGTTCCCCTTTGGGGACGGGCTTGATGGTGTCGGTCGGGAACTTCGCTGACAGGACGTTTTCCAGTTCGACTTCGAGGACTTCCCCCTGCAACTGTTGAGAGCCCTGCTCGGCTCGCTGTTTGAGTTCTTCGATCTGTTTTTGCATCGCTGCGATCGTGTGTTCGCGTTCTGCGATGCGCATCTTCAAGGAGTCTTCGGCTTCCTTTTTGGCCTTTTCGCGAGTTTCCGAGAGGCTTTCCTGAATGCGTTTTTCGACGGTCAGATCGAGCTCGCGTTTTTCGTCTTCGAGGGCACGTTCTTTGCGAATCAGCTCTGCCTGTTTTTGCTGGGCCTCGTGGAGTTTTTCTTCGCGAACCTTGAGCAGTTCCTTGAGTTCGTCGAGTTGCTTGTTGCTCGATTCCAGCTCGCCGTCCAACAGCAGTTTCGCTTTGCGGCTTTCTTCGCTGGCGATCTGGGCTCGCTCTTTTGCGAGGCGTTCTGCGAGCTGCGTTTCGAGATCCTGTTTGCTTTTTTCGAGTGTGGCTTGTTCCTGTTTGAGGGCCAGTTCGCGTTTGGTGACCTGGTCTTCTTTTTCGGAGAGTGTCTGCTGGAAACGTGCGGAGGCCTGATCCATCTCGGTCTTGAGCGACTCGATGGCTTTGTCGCGCTGGGCGAGCTGGGTGTTGAGTTCTTCCTGAGCTTCTTTCTTGGCTTTCTCGCGCGTTTCGACGACTGACTCCTGCACGCGCTGTTCGATCGTCAGCTGCATCTCGCGACGCTCTTCGTCGAGCTCGCGCTGCTTGCGCAACAGATCGGCCTGCATCTGCTGGGCGGCCTGCAATTTTTCGTCACGGACCTTGAGGAGGTCTTGAAGCTCGGCCAGCTCTTTGGACCGTTGTTCAAGTTCTCCATCGAGCAGGACGCGCGCCTTGCGCTGTTCGTCGGCTGCGATCGCGGCTCGTTCCTGCTTGAGTTTCAACTCCGCCTGTTCCGCCTGGTCTGTGATGCGTTTCTCATACTCCAGACGTGTCGACTCAATCAGCGGAGCCGCGAGTGATTCGGTCAGCCGGATTTGCGTTTTACAGTTTGGACAGAGGATCTTCGGTTCTTCCATGGTGCTTTGGGTCGATATCTCGCGTTTGAAGGTGCTTTGTGAGAATTCGGTGATTCGCATTCAGCAGGGTGCTGGGGAAATGGACAGTGTACTTTACGGAGGCCGCATTGTCGTATCAAATGGCCCATCGAACAGAAAGAGGATCACTCCCGCAGGTTGCTTCCAGCAAAATTTGCACTCCTCACGTATCTTTCTTTAGCAGCATCTATTTCTCACTTTGTCTTGAAGTCTGACTATGTCCATCTCGACGAAGATCCTGATCACGCTCGTCATTGCGTCCAATCTGTTGACGCTTTATTTGGCAAAGTATCCTCCGAAGCAGTCGCTTGACACGTATCACTTCGTGATGAATCGATCATTGCCGCGAATCTCGCTGGCAGGTCGGGAACCTGACGAGCTCGTTGAGAAGTTTCCTGAAGCGATGCAGTCATTTTACGAACGTATCAAAACTGGAAGCATCATTGGTCTTGATGCACGAGAGTTCGAATATCCGCACGCTTACTTCCGCTCGAAGAAGACTTACAACAATCACGATATCTATGAATTTGGATTTCAGACCATGTTGCCGAGTCACGAGCAGGTGATTTACTTCGTTGCAGATAACCAGACCCAGACAATCATTGCAACAGGGACTATCAACGGTCTTTTTTAGAGTTGGAGAAACGGCTCATGTTGACTGCTTCTAATGGCTTACTCTCTTGTGTTCTTGCCATTTCTCTTTATGCCAATTCTTTTTTAATTGCCCCAGGATCCAATCGACTGCTCACTTACCGAGTTCCTCGTTTCAGCCCGGAAAGGGTTCACCTTCAACAGAAAATCCCACAGCATGATATCGAGCAGTTCACTCCAGAAATGACCGTTTTCTACGAGCAGATCATCGGTGGCGAGTTCCTTGGAAAGGACGTCCGAGAGATTGTTATTCCAGATGTTGATCCTATCTATATGAGGCCGTCCACCTGTTATCGTGACATCCTTATTCCCCTCGCAAAAGGGCGAGATGAAGGCCCAGTTCTTTTCATCATGGCGGATCGAGCGACAAATACGATCGTCTCTACTGGAACAACCTATAATCTGGATTAATCCAGTCTATGCTTAAGTTCACCCATCCTTTTCGATTTCCGAATGAAGCTTCAGGACGTTGTTGCCTTCTTTGCGTTGGATCTCGTAGGCCTGGTTTTCTTTGCTGCCGTGGCGTGTGATTTTTTCGCCGTCGATGGTTCGCTGGACATCTCGATCGAAGGATTGTTTGATTGTTCCGTGGCCGTAGCCGTTGCCCCATTTCCATTTGACGGGGGTGCCTTGGGGGTAGTGTTTTGACATGAGTTTGCTCCAAAGAACAGTTGACGGTTTGATGTGAAGGCGAGGATCTGTATACCCGTGAACGACACCCTTTTCCTGTGTGCCACGGCTGAGTCAGACGTGGGATTGCGCAATGGACGTCCACTTTGAATGAATACCGCACGGCTGACACAGCCGTGGCACACGTGGAATTCGTTGTTGAGGTTTTGTGACGATTGCGTTGAGCGCAAAAAAACAGCCGGGGCTTGGGTAAGCTTCCGGCTGTTTGGATGGATTCAACGCGTGGGTTGAATTACTCGACGATGGTGGCTTTTTTGATGTAATCAAGATCTGGGAACTTTGACTTCAGGTAGTCATTGCCTTGGGATTGAATGGCGCCCTGGTTTGGTTTTTCGCCGTATTTGCTTTCGATCTTTTCCACTTTGTCCATCCCATCGCTGACGATGCCGAATGGTGCGAAGCCTTGCTTATCGAGGAAGGCATTGTCGCCGAAGTTGATGAAGACTTGAGTCGTGCGGGTGTTCGGGCCAGCGGTGGCGAAGGTGACGTAACCCTTCTTGTTGGATCCGCGGACAGGGTCGTCCTTGATGTTGGCTTCACGCCATTTTTCCTGAGTCGCAGGATCGCCGTTGATGCCGAACTGGACCATGAATCCGGGGACAACGCGGAAGAAGCGGCAATCGTTATAGAAACCGCCTTTGACGGCTTCATAGAAACGATCCGCCCCGACCGGTGCCCATTCACGGGTCACGTCGACGACGAAGTCGCCAGCGGTCGTTTCGAATTTGACTTTGTATTTGGCGGGGGCTTGTTCAGCAGCGGAAGTGAGAGAAGCGCTCATCGCGAGCGAGAGGGCCAATAGCGCGGTGAAGGCGAGGCGGGCGGTGTGTCCGTTCATGGGGATGCTCCTGGAGAGGGTCGGGATAAGTGACGCGGGCGAGTTCTTCACAAATTCGTCAAGAATTTACAAACGTCGACGAACGATGATCATAGGATTTCCGAGTGTTCGCATGCAAGCAGAGAGTTCCGGGAACTGCCGGGGTGGGCAGGGATTCGAAATTCCATTTTTCGTCTGTCTATAGTGATGAGTTCCGATTTCGTGACACAAAATGCCTCCGTGAACCTCATTGAGGCCAGCGCGTCGGGAACGGTATGATGTTCGGCGAGGTAGGACATTCCACAGGAGATCCGAGATGAGCGACGTTGACCCAACCAGTTCTCAGCCCACCCAGGAACGAATCATGGGCCGTTATCGTCCCCTTCGCGTTTGGCCGGCGATCATTTTGCTCGTCGGCATGATCATCACCCGGAACCTGCCTGCCTGGTGGGAAAATGGGCCGACGAACCTGTGGGCGTCTGCGGCGTTTGGGCCTGCTCTGTGCGGGATTTTCGTGCTGTTGTGGTGGCTCACCGCGAGTCGGGCGACGTGGCAGGAGCGACTGGGCGGGTTCTTGGCGGTCATCGTGGCGTTTATTGCTTCGCTGGTGTTGATGCACCCCTCGATGCATGGGGTTGCTGTGATGGTCCTGGCGATTCCGATTGGGATGGCTGCCTTTGCAGTCGGTGCAGCGGTCATGTCTCGAACCCTGAGTTACAAGCGGACGATTTTTGCCTGTTTGATGGCAACGGTCGGGTTTTCTTCGATGACGTTGTTCAAAGCGAGTGGGATGTGGGGGAACTTTGCCGTCGACCTGACTTCGCGCTTTTCAGAAACATCGGAAGAGCAGATCGCTGCCCGTGATCCAGCAGCCTCCGATGTCGTTGTGGAACAATTCGCCGGGGCTGCGGTTGAGCAAACCCTTTTGAATCCCGAGTGGCCTGGGTTTCGTGGACCACGGCGGGATGGAATTCAATATGGAACGGTGTTGCCAGCCAGCTTCACTGTGGACGACGTGAAAGAGCTGTGGCGGGTTCCTGTTGGTCCTTCGTGGTCTTCGTTTGTTGTCGCGGGCAAGCTTCTCTTTACGCAGGAACAGCGTGGCGAGCAGGAAATGGCGGTCTGCTACGACGCGGATACTGGCGGGGAACTTTGGGCCAAGCCGTTGGTTGAAGGTCGATTTGATGATCCTCTCGGAGGTCCTGGTCCTCGCGCGACTCCGACGCTCGCAGTGGGTGCGCTGTATGTCATGGGGGCGCTTGGTGATCTGGTTAAACTCGATCCGAGAACGGGTCAAGAAATCTGGAAGAAAGATATTAAAGTCCCCTCTGATGCGACTGTTCCCATGTGGGGCTTTTCCTCTTCTCCGCTCGTGACGGGTGATCACGTTATCGTTTACGCGGGGGGTAAAAGTGATAAAGGACTCCTTGCCTTCGACACCAACACGGGAGACCTCAAATGGTCGGCTCCGGCGGGCGAGTTTTCTTATTCCTCGCCGCAATTAGCGACTCTACTCGGAGAAGAGTACCTGCTCTCCATATCGAATACGGGCGTCGATTTCCTCGTCCCCGCGACCGGTGAGGTCCGCTATCAATACAGTTGGCCACACGAAGGATACCGGGCCGATCAACCGGCGATTCTTTCCGAAGACTCACTCATCATCCCGACCGGCATGGGCACGGGGACTCGTCGCATCAAGCTTTCCAAAGATGGAGAAGGAAAGCTCGTCGCGGGGGAGGTCTGGACGACGATGAACATGAAGCCCGATTTCAATGATGTCGTGACGTTCGATGGTCACCTTTATGGTTTCGACAACACGATCTTCGCTTGCCTCAATCTGGAGACCGGCGAGCGGGCCTGGAAAGGGGGACGCTATGGCAAAGGGCAGCAGCTGCTGTTGGCGGATTCCGGGATGATCGTCGTCGTGACGGAAGAAGGGGAACTGAAATTCGTCAAACCGGATCCCAAGAAATTGACCGAAGTCGTCAGCATGAAGCCACTCAACGGGCGGACATGGAATCACCCGGTGGTGGTTGGGAATCGAATTTATTTGAGGAATGCAGCGGAAGCTGTTTGTCTGGAACTGCCGGTTGTTGAACCGAAGCCGGAAGTTGCCGTTGCGGCCCCGTGATTTTTGTGGGGTCTTGGTGCCCTGGTGGTTCAACCTTTTACACAGCGCAACAAAAAACAGCGATGTCGGCGAACCGGCATCGCTGTTTCTCGAAAGGGAACGGCTGCATCCTTGCGGCCTTGACCTTCGCGACGATTTCATCCTGAAATCGTTGAGCTCAGGTTTCCTCCTGAAACGACACCGGGCGACACACTACTTCGGTCGCGTCGGTGCGTATTGGTCTGAAACTCAGACCATGTTTTCTCCATTCTCCATCAGGGAGAACGGCCCAGGGTTTTGGGCCAGTGAGAAGTCGGCATCAGCAGTTCATGCACTCCCCCGAACGCTGATGCGAGCGTATCCGGACAGGAATGTTGACTTAGTACGTTGGCAATGGGTCAGATGGCAGCAGAGCTGTCGTATAACCTGGGTTGGTCATGGGCATAGCGGTCATGGGTGCTCCGCCTTGCATGTTGTATGCACCCTGTGGGACGGTGTAGGTGCTTGATGGCATTCCCATAGCAGGAGCACATTGGCCGCTGGAGCATCCGCCGCCCGCTGGAGCGTAGAAGCTGCCTTGTTGACCGCATGGGCCGCAGGCACCGCTGTTGCCGTACCAGTTGCGGTGACAGCAGCAGCCGCTGGAAGCTAGAAGAAGCATGGAGAACAGTGAGAGGTTGACGAGAGTTTTCATGGATTGCGATTCCTTTCAGGGTCAGTCCGGATCCACTTTCGAGTGTATTGAGAACGAAGGCCGCTGCTAAATGCGGGGGGAGTCGGCGACGGCCCGGAGTGTTCTCGATTGAGCACTGGTGGTTTCACCATGTGCGTCAGTGGCGGGGGGAAAGTACGGCAAAAAGCGGACTGCCTCAAGACGCTAAAATCTCGTTCTCGTCAACTTGTAAACTTTACCACCGAAATCTTGAGGGAAAGTTTTCAATTCGCGTGAGAATTCGGGAAATCGTTCCCGGGACTCGGTTCTCGACCGGGAAAACTGGGGCGAAGCGGTGGGATGAATGTGGCCCGATGGGCATTGTTAAACAGCGAAGCGGGCGATGAATGCAGAAATCGCGGGGCTTTTTGCGGTATTGCTTGAAGAAGAGAGGGGGAGGAGGCGGAAGTCTTCTCCAAGCTGGAGTCTCGCGTTGAGAGGTTTTTTTATGGCACGAGGGGCATGCGCGGTTGGCGTGATTCTTGCGCCTTCGGCGTCCGGGTTGGGACAACCCGGACTACCACGGAAGGGGGGAGAATTAAGCGCCGATCAGGGATTTCAGGTCTTCGAAGTAGTGGGGGTAGGTTTTTGCGGTACAGCCGGGGTTCTGGATTTCGATTCCTGCGGCTTTCAGTCCCAGCAGGGCGAAGCTCATTGCCATGCGGTGGTCGTTGTACGTGTGGATCGAGGCGGGTTGTATCGGGCCGGGGTGGATCGTCATGCCGTCTTCGTGTTCATCGACGGTCAGGCCGCATTTTCGCAGTTCGGTGACGACTGCGGTGATGCGGTCAGTTTCTTTGTAACGCATGTGTTTGACGCCGTGGATGCGGGTCGGTCCTTCTGCGAACGGGGCGACACAGGCGAGCGTCTGGGCGGTATCGCTGATGGTATTCATGTCGATATCGATCCCCTTGAGAGGCTTGCCGTGGACGGTGACGCTGTTGGGGTTCCATGCGACTTCACAGCCCATGAGCTTAAGGGCCTCGACGAATTTCACATCTCCCTGCAGCGAGTTTTTGGAGAGTCCTTCCACGGTGATCGAACCGCCGGTGATCGCAGCGAGGGCGAAGAAGTAGCTGGCGGCGGATGCATCTGGTTCGATTTCGTACTCGGTTGCGTTGTAGTTCTGTGGCGTGATGGTGTAAGCCTGAGTGGACTCTTCGATCGTCACGCCGAAGGCCTGCATGACGGCGAGGGTCATGTCGATATAGGGCCTTGAAACCAACTCTCCTTTGAGTTCGATAAACGATGTGCCACTGGCGCACGGACTCGCCATCAATAGTGCTGAGAGGAACTGCGAAGAGACATCGCCTGCGACGGTCGTGTTTCCGCCCGAGAGTCCTTTACCCTTGACGAGCACAGGCGGGCAGCCAGTGCCTTTGGGGCACGAGACATTCGAGCCGAAGCCGTTGAGGGCATCGACCAGATCCATGATCGGCCGCTCCTGCATTCGTTGATTCCCATCGAGCAGATATTCTCCTTTTCCTAACGCGACAGCGGCGGTGAGAAAGCGGATACTTGTGCCGGAGTTTTCCAGATAGAGTTCGAATTTTCCCTCGGGCGGTTTTCCAGCCACACCTTCGATGGTGATCGTCCTGACTGCCAGATCCTGAGTGACGTTGAGGCCGAGGCGTTTGAGCGAATCGACCATGACGCGCGTATCTTCACTGTCGAGAACGCCGGTCAACGTCGATTGACCGTCAGCAAGGGCAGCGACAATCAGCGCGCGGTTCGTCAGGCTTTTCGAGCCGGGGGGACGGATCGTGCCATTTACGGCATGGGAAATCGGTGTGATTGTCTGGGAGTCAGTCATGGTCATTGATCATTCGCAGAGGGAGTATTGAACAGTGTCTAAGATACAGGCTCTGAGAGCGATTGCCATGGTGACCAGCGGTTCGGAGAGAGATTTTGGATTCGGTATCAAAGAGTGAACTAGTCGTGGAACCTGACATGGGATAGAGTTCCGATTGAGCCCGTTTTTTGCCGATTCCGCGCAGGTTGACGACCATCCGGGCTGCGGTCGTTTTCTGCCAGTGGCCCTTTTTCTGCATGTTCAGGTCTTTCTGAACAACGCCATGTCTTATAAGACGTTCAAAAAACTGCTGGGTGAAACGAGCCTCGAGAGAAAGTGTCGCTTTCTTTTCGGAGGTGGCCTCATGCTGCTCATTTCCGGCTCGTTTTATTTTTATGCACAGCTGAACGGCTGGATCATTCGACAACAGAACGTCGAAACGGCACGCATGCTGGTTTCGCCGATTGTTGTCGAGCGTCACCTTTCGATGCTCAAGACCGATGTCGAGTTTGTGGGGTTTCTGGAGAACCTCTCTGCAGAACTTAAGCCCGACGACGTCCGCGAGGAAGGTCGCTGGACCGTGCTTGGTCCCAATATCATGAATGCGGATTCACTTCGCGCCACGGACGAAGTGGACCTCACCGCCTTTTATGAGGTGAAGAAGACGCGCGAGGAGTACATTCAATATCAGTCTGAGCGATATCACTCGGGACAAGATCAATCCGAGCAGCGCTTCTTCCGATATTATGCTCCTCTTATCGCGACCGAGGGGTGTATCGCCTGCCACAAGAAGAAAGCTGGCAGCGAAGGGGACGAGTTGCTGGGCATGGTCAAGATCGTCCTGCCTTTGCGTAAAACAGAGTCGACCCTCGCGTGGAACAACGCCATCCTGCTTGCGATGGCGATCGTGACGTCGTTCTGCGCCATGATCGCAGCCTATGCCATCGTGCGTTACGTCATCGTCAAACCGGTTCTGCACCTGAAAGACATCTCCAACGAGATCGCCCACGGAAAGCTCGACCTTCGTGCCGATATCCGCACTGGTGATGAGTTCGAGGAGCTGTCTCACGCGTTCAACCGGATGCTGCGCTCGCTTTCGAATGCGCGGGAGGAACTTGTCGAGGCCAACGAGAAAGTGAACGGCAAGGTCGAAGAACTCGCGCAGGCCAACTTGAGTCTTTACGAACTCAACAATCTGAAGAACGACTTCCTCGCGACGATGAGTCACGAACTCCGCACGCCTTTGAACAGCATCCTCGGCTTCTCCGATCTGCTCGACACTGCTGCGAATCTCAATGACAAACAGCATCGCTATCTGAAGAACATCACTGCCTCCGGTAAACACCTTCTGGCTCTGATTAACGATATTCTCGAACTGGCGAAGATCGAATCGGGCAAGATGGAAGTTCGCCCGGTCGAGTTCTCGATGAGTGACCTCGTCGGGGAACGTGTCGACTCGATTCGTCCGCTGGCCGAGCGCAAGAACATCGACGTCATCTGCCAGATCGCACCGGATCTGCCGATGGCGTTCCAGGACTACGGCAAGCTGCAGCAGATCCTCAACAACCTGCTGTCGAACGCCGTCAAATTCACTCCTGAAGGAGGCCAGATCCGTATCAATGTCAAACGCCTTGATACGTTCCACGTCTCGATCAGTGTCGAAGACAATGGCATCGGCATCCCGCTCGAAGACCAGGAACTGATCTTCGAGAAGTTCCGACAAGGCCGTGGCGTTCTGCAGGATGGCGATAACCTGAAGAGAGAATTTGAAGGGACCGGGCTGGGCCTTTCGATCGTGCGCGAACTTTGTCGTCTGCTCGAGGGAGAGATCCGCCTGCATAGTGAATTCGGCAAGGGTAGTACTTTCACGGTCAGCATCCCGATTATCTGCCAGGCGTACAATTCCGATTCTGAAGAAGATCGTGTTCGTTATCAGACGATTGAACGGACGCGACAAAAGCTCGCTGATTACAACAGCATGTCTGCGAGCAAATAATCGCGGTCTTGCTCACGTCAATCAATGGCCGAGACAACGGCCGGTGCCTGCTTCTTTCGCCAAAGTGCTGCCGCAACCAGGACTGCCAGAATTGGCAGCAGCGAGGCTCGCATTCGCATGTTGGTCCAGAAGAATAGATGGACGCCAACAAGGGTCACGATCGGGACCAGAAAGATCACCGATGTTCTCCAGGATCGCTTCCACACGCGTATGATGCCAATCAACGCCAGCAAATTCTCGATCAGATAAAAGACAGCGATCGGAATAATAATGAATCGCGACATTGCCCCTGCATCAGGCCCCTGTGGCATGATGTGCCAAAACCAGTACAGGCGAAGAAGACACGCTTTCGCGAATGTTCCTGCGTGCGTTCGGATGGTTTTCAGAGCGAGTGCATACTGATAGTGATCCCGCGCGATTTCCGTTTTTAATCCCTGAGCGTCCATCTCACTTGTCAGTCTCTGATACCAGGATGCCTGACTATCTTGATCGTCTTCGGGGAGTCGTTCCCAGATCTTTCCCCAGGCGTCCCCTTCGACGCTTGCACGATAGAACGATTCATTGTTCCCCAGCAATAATGTGTAGCCACCATGAGTGGTGGCGGGGATCAATTTGTGAAAGTCGACGGCATTGCGAATCACCCAGGGGGTCATCACCAGCAGCGTCGCGGCCATTGCGATGACGCTGAGCCTGTCTGGGTGTTTCTTCTTTCGCATGACCCAGCACGCGAGCGTCCAGATCATCAGCAGCGGAACAGCGGCCAGGATCGTGGGGCGACATAGCACATTCAACCCGAAGAAGATCCCTGTCGTCATCGCCCATCGCCAGTCGGGGCTCTGTCTCCAGGAGAGCCAACTACTGACCCAGGTGATCATGAGCGCTGCACTGGTCACCTCGGTCATCGGCTGAGATGTATACTTCACCAGCAGGGGATCGACGGCCAGTAAAAGGACAGCCAGCCAGGCCAGCCTTGTTAATCCCAGCTGATGTGCGACCAGCGATGTCGCGCAGAGCATGAGCAGACTCGACAACAGATTGATGACCGCGACTGCCGCTGCAGGCCCCAGCCAATAAACATAGGACAGCAGCATGGGATACAACGGCGGCCTGAAAGCGGTCGGCTCCGTTTCTCCCTGGCTGGCGAATCCTCGCCCTTCGGATAATGACTGAGCAATCCCGAGATAAGCATCCCGGTCGATCGTCAAATCCGCTTTCCAGTGTGTGATCGCGGCCAGTCGCAATAACATGCCCACGACAATGATCAACAGCACCACGTATTGACGCACGGTCGTTCCATCCAGCGAAGTCGATATCTTCATGAAATGCAAATTCGTCTTGTTGCCGAGGCCTGCAAAATCGTACTGCATAGCGTCTGGTCTGTCACTGGTCTATAACTGTGGAGTGACAAACAACCTGATTGGCATCCTTGTAGAGAACAGACCGATCTGTGAGTGACGCTCCGACGAATCCTGATCCTTCCGCGCCCGCCGCACCACTTCCCCCCAAGTGGTACGATATCTTCATTGATCGGTATGGCTTTTTCGCGATCGCGATCCTCGCTGTCACGGCACTGTGCTGGTCGACCTCCGGGAAGATGCGACTGGATGAATCGATCGAGTCGATGTACTCCCGCAACAACCCGCAGCTGCGAGACTATCAGGCGAGTAAAGCCACCTTCGGCGGGGATGAGTTTGTCGTTGTCGCGTGGTCGCAACCCAATTTGGATGAGCCCGAGGGGCTCGATGCGATCCGTGCTTTCTCGCAGGAACTCAGCAGCGTTCCGGGCGTGAATGCCAAGAGCACTCAAAATATCGCTGAAGTGCTCGAGCCGGAGGAAGCAAGTTTTCTGGTCCGCATGTATCTGCGTCTGCCCGCGACGCACGAAAACCTGATGTCGTCTTCGGAGGGTGTCCTCCTCTCCAGTGACCGGAAAACGACCGCCGTCGTCCTGCGTCTGGAGCCACCTGGGAATGCGGAAGTCCCGCGTCTGGAAACGTATGCGAAGCTGCGAGAACTCGGGGCAGCACATGATCCTCCTGCGGTCGTCGTCGGTGAACCGATTCAAGTCAACGACATGTTCCGCTATATCGAACAAGACGGACGGATCCTCGGCTGGGCTTCCACGATCATCCTGCTGGTCGTCATTTACATCATGTTTCGCAGCGTTCGCTGGATGATCATTCCCGTGCTCGTTGTGCAGGTCAGCCTCATTCTGATGAAGGCGTTGCTGGTCGCGACCGGCGTATCGATGAGCATGGTCAGTTCGATGGTCGACTCGCTGATCATGATCATCGGGATCGCGACGGTCATGCACTTCACGGTCCGCTTCCGCGAGTTCCGCGCCACCCAGGAAGCGCCTCAGGCGTTCCGTTCGATGCTGCATGACCTCTTCCGTCCGACGGTCCTGATGACCTTGACGACCTCCATCGGCTTTGCAGTCCTTTACACCAGCGATATCAATCCCATTCAGACGTTCGGATTAATGATGGCTGTCGGGACTCTGCTTGCTTTCACGTCGGCACTCTGCCTGACCCCGGCGGGGGCACTGCTTGGTTCCTATTCGGACGACCCGAATGCTCCGCCGTTTGAAAAGACCATGAAGCGCAGTCTGCTGACGATCACGCACCTGGTCGACAAGATCCCTCTCCTGCTGGGAATTGGCTTCCTGGGCCTGATGACTTGGTCGATCTGGGGAATTCAATATCTGACCGTCGAAACAGACTTCAGCAAGAACTTCCGCAGCAATACGCCTCTGGTCATTGGTCTGGACTTCTTCGAGAACAGCCTGGGGGGTGCAGGGAACTGGGAGTTGAATTTTCCTGCCCCCAAGGAACTCGATGACGCCTATCTCACAAAGGTTCGCAGCCTGTCTGCAGATCTCAAGAAGCTGGAAATCGATGGACACCCTGCCCTGACGAAAGTCGTCGCGTTCACTGATCCGATCGATATGATCCCCTCGATCGCAGGCAATACGACAGAGAAGAAACGCGATCTCATCCGACAATTCCAGCCTGAGTTCGAACCAAGCATGTACCAGCCTGGCGACGAGACCAAGCCAGGACGGATGCGCATCATCCTGCGTTCTCTCGAACGCCAGCCTGCCGACACCAAACTGAAGATCATTCAGGCCGTCAAAGCCGAGGGGCAAAAGTACTTCGGACAGGACGTCTCTGCGACCGGCATGTTTGTGCTGCTGGCGTACCTGATCGAGAACCTGCTCAATGACCAGCTTGTCAGCTTCGTTCTGGCAGCAGTCAGCATTGTCTTCCTGATGGCCTGGGCGTTTCACAACTGGCGCGTCGGCCTGATCTCCCTGATCCCAAATATCTTCCCGATCACCGTTCTGGTGGGCGCCCAGGGCTGGTCTGGCGTTCCCGTCAACATCGGCACGGCGATGATCGCGAGCGTCTCTTTGGGACTGACCATCGACTCGAGCATTCACTATCTCAAACGCTTCTTCGACGAACTCAACAAACGCGGGACGGTCCAGGCAGGCCTCGAAGCCACCCATGAATCAGTCGGCCTCCGGATGATCCTCGCCAACTTCGCCCTCATTGCGGGCTTCAGTGTTCTGACCTTGTCCAACTTCCTGCCTTTGGTTTACTTCGGCATCCTCGTCAGCATCGCAATGCTCGGCGGCGTGCTGGGAAACCTGATCCTGCTGCCGCTGCTTCTGAAATACGTTGTCCGCCCGGTGCCGACAACACAGCCGGCGAATGAAGCTGTTCCGGTCCCCAACCCTTCGTAACGGGTTGCAGGGTGACTCGCAAAATTTGCGATGTCTGTATTGCGCGACGATCAGACTCGACGAACGCGAACTTCGGAATGAGTATCGAAGGGAACCATTCCATCAAGCAAATCAACAGGCCATATTGTTTCTTCGCCATCTAGCAACATCGCGATTTCCGCGGGACCAGGATTCAATGCAACCCCCTGACGCGGGATGACATAACCAGGACCAATTCGCTCCAAACGAACTCGATGCTCACCTGAGACCAAATACAGTTCGATTCTTGGCGAGTAGTGTCGTTTAAATTGAGTCATGTCGATCATGAGGGGTATCTCAAAGTGAGTCTTCTATTTGATATCTTGTACAAAATGTAGGGTGCCGGTGAGTCTTCGAACCGCACCAAAACGAGACTCGATGCCACATTTGGTGCGGTTCGCAAAGCCTCACCAGCACCCTACGAGGAATTAGAAAACTGCGTCATAAAAAAAGCCTCCCTGTGACTATTCATCAGAGGAAGGCAAGAATGCATTCTGCTTGCGACGGGCTTACGGTTCAACAGGTGTCGTTGGCGTTTCTGCTGGCTTGTCTGTTGCGGGAGTGTCACCCGTTGGAGCTGGTTTGGTTTCTTCTGGCTGGCTGGCCGGCTCTTCCTTTTTCATTGCTGGATCAGCGGTGGCAGCAGGAGCAGGTTCTGCAGCGGGAGTGGTTTCGGCGGGTGCTGGATCTGCGGGTTTCTTCTCAGCGGGCATTTCCTCGGCTGGCTTGGCATCAGCGGCCGGAGTCGCTTCTGGTGCTGGAGTCGCCGCTGGTTTCATCTCAGCTGCTGGTGCTGGCGTGGCAGGGACCATCACAGGTTCTTCGACGATAATGGTAGCTTTCTTGATGTAATCCAGATCGGGGAACTTCGCCTTCAGGTACTCGTTGCCCTTGGACTGAAGCATGCCCTGATCCGGCTTTTCGCCGTACTTGGGTTCAATCGCGTCGACATACTCCATTCCCGAAATGACTTCTCCAAAGGGAGAAAACCCATCGCCATCCAGTCGGCTGTTATCGCCATAATTGATGAACAGTTGCGTGGATCTTGAGTTGGGACCAGAGGTTGCAAATGTGACCTTACCACGCTTGTTGCTGACTTTGACGGGATCGTCTTGAATGACGGCATCGCGGTACTGGGCCTGAAGATTGGGATCAGCGGCGATTCCGAACTGAGCCATGAACCCCGGCACAACGCGGAAGAAGCGAGCCTCGTCATAAAGACCTGCTTCGACGAGCTCTTTGAAGTGGGCGGCTCCCAGAGGTGCCCATTCCGGATGGACCTGCACGATCACATCTCCTTTGCTCGTTTCGAATTTGACCTTGAAGCTGTCCGCCGACGGAAGGGTCGGCTTCTTTGCTTTTTCTTCTTTAATAGCAGGCGCAAACTCCGTGACTTCCGGCTTTGACGTTTCGGTCCAGCGGATACAGCCAACAAACACGAACGCCGCCAACACAGGCAGCATCACTTTTCCATTCAAAGGCAATTTCATCGTCTGTCATCCTCAGGTTGTCATGAGTAAAAAAATTGGCGCGAATGAATCAATCGTCATCACCACCGGCAGGTGGTCGGCGGCCGCGAGGCTCGCCAGGAGTGAGTTCCAGAATCTTCTCGACCGGTAGCAAGGCTTCGAGTTCGGTGACTGTGGAAGCATACTTTGGATCGGTCGCCAGGTTGGCCCATTCGTAAGGGTCCTTCGTTTCATCGTACAGTTCCAGACCGCCGTCGCGGTATTTTATCAGACGGTATTTTTCCGTGCGAACCGTATGATTCCCCTGTCCATGCGTCGTAATAGCGTAACCGGACCATTCCGCAGACGGGGCCTTCAGTAGCGGGACAATACTCTTTCCCTGGACATGCGAAGGTGTTTGCAAACCAGCCAGGTCACACAACGTCGGGTAAATCGTCATGAAGTCGACGGTACGATGACATAGTTCCCCCGTCGGTGTGACGCCCGGCGCAGAGATGATCAGCGGGGCTCGCGTTGCTTCTTCCCACAGCGCAAACTTGCGCCAGTGATGCTTCTCGCCGAGATGCCAGCCGTGATCGCCCCAGAAGACGATGATCGTATTGACTTTATAAGGGCTCTTATCGAGCGCATCGAGCAGGCGACCGACGTTCATATCGGTGTAGGCAATACACGCCAGGTAAGATTGGATTGCTTCCTTCCAGCGGCCTGACTCAACGATCTTGGCTTGATCTTTTTGAGGGCCTGCCATCTTGACGCCCGAGGTGGGGATGTCATCCAGGTCATTTTCCTGGAATGGCGGCAGTTCGATCGACTCGAGCGGAAACATGTCGTAATACTTCTTCGGAACGACCCAGGGCAGGTGTGGCTTGTGAAGCCCGCATGCCAGGAAGAAGGGCTTATCCTGACGCTTCCCGAGTTGATCGATGCAGTAATCAACGATGTGATAATCCGAGATGTCTTCGTCATTCAGGTCATGATTGACCGGTTGCTGAAACCCTTCGAGTTTCTTCACTCCCTGGCCATGCTCGGGGGTTTTCATCTTCGGGTAGTCATTCCACTCCGATGCATAGAAGGAATCGCTGTGATAGATCTTCCCGGCACCGGCGACTTCATAGCCGCTGTTCTTGAAGGTCGCGTTCAGGCTGATGCCTTCAGGGATGTATTGCTTCCAGGGATCGTTGTTGGTGTAACAGCCTGTTGACGTCGGGCGATACCCGCTCATGAGAGCCGCACGGGCGGGGTTACATGCGGGCGCTGCACAATACGCATGCGTGAAGCTGACACCGCGGGCTGCGAGACGATCAATGTTCGGTGTCTTCGTTTGTGCATTGCGTCCAAGGTGGCCGACCCAGTGATTCAGATCATCGACGGCGATGAAAAGAACGTTAGGTCGATCAGCTGCGCTAAGCTGACTGGTCAGCGACAACATTACAGTGACCATCAGGGCGAAACGGCGAGCGACGTTCATGGAGCCTCCAGGATTCGAGAGACGCATCAATTCCTCCTCTAAAGATGCCACATCCCTGACGCAAGTACAAGCTAGATCAGACTTTCAAACTTAGTTGCCAACGCGATTGGAGCAATAAAAAAGCAGGCAGACATGCATGATGCAAAATCTGCCTGCTCAGGGAGAAGGCCCGTTGGGGAACCAGCTGCAAGTCACGCCGCGACTGGATTCCGGTTAATCAATTAGCCGGCTTTAATCGTCACTTTCTGCGGCTGCAGTTTGGCTGCTTTCGGAAGAGTGACTGTCAGCACGCCATTTTTCATGGTGGCAGTCAGGCCGTCGCGATCGATCCCTTCAGGCACCTGGAAGGTCCGCTCGTAGGAGTACTGATGAGCGAATCCATACACGCGCTGGAAACCTTCGCGAGTCGTGGGCCGCGATGTCCCTTTCACAGACAGCAGGTTTTTCTCCAGGACGATTTCCGCGTTGTTCTCATCCACGCCCGGCATCTCGACATCCACCACGAAAGCTTGTTCGCCTTCATAGATATTAACGCGAGGTCGAACGGTCGCCGTGCGTGTCTGGGTAGAGGTGCTTGCTGTTTTGGTTTGTTCGGTGACTTGAGAACTGCAGCAGTTGTTGGCTTGAGGCAGAGAGTTCATATGGAAAATCCTTTGTTATGTGTAAGAGATGCCTGGATGGCGATTGATGAGAAACAGGTAACGGTACAGAACATGGGTACAAAACTTACCCCGCGTTGATGGCGATCCGCTTCGGCTTTTGAGCTTCGCTTCGAGGGAGTCGAAGAGTCAGGATGCCACTGCGAAGAGTGGCTTCTGCCTGATCGGTCTGGATTTCAAACCCAAGACGAATCGTGCGATCGACGACGCCCGGCTGATGTTCAACGACTCGAGCTTTCACGCCATAGTCGAGAGTTCTGGCTTTCGGCGTGGCCTTCACGTTGACCACAGGGCCTTCGATCGACAGTTCAACGTCCTCCAGGTCGAATCCTGGCAGATTCAGTTCGATGACGGCTTCCTGATCATTTTGCCATACGTTCAGGCTTCGATCCTGGCCCGACTGGTCTTCCAGCTGACTCCAGACACGTCGGAGAATGTCATCGACGTCGCTCAGTCCGTTGATCGCGGACCAGGGTTGAAAAAGGTGGCTGATGCGGTTGTTCATGGGTAATTACTCCTTATGAGAATGAGGCCTGATAAAGACACTGCCACATTTGTGATTGCAGATATGTACGCCATATTGGCGATTCAGTCATAAAGCAAGCAGTGCGCCAAAAACGTTATCGTGTTAAAAGTGATTGTAAAACAACGATTTACGGTACTTCCATTGCGTTTGGTAACCCTGAGGCAGCCAATATGGCATTATTTGGTGCGTTTAGTTGAGTGGTTAATGGTGCCATAATGGCTTAGTGTTCGATGGCTTCACTAGCCAGGAGCCGGAAAGAGGAAGAATGGAGAATTCAGCCAGAGTTTGGCTGTTATGCCTGTGGGAAGCCCCGCCAAAGCGTTTTTGCAGCGGCCTCAATTTCCTGTCGAAGGAAGAAGGTGCGTGATCAGGCGCTTCGCGCTGCTGTTCACGACATGTCTTTATCTCATGCACAATGACGTGCGTTCTTAAACCGACGTTTAGTCGGAATCGATGGATTGATGGGTGTCTCGTTCGCGGGTTCAAGAGGCCTCGACGCACGACGTCGGCGACGTCTGGCAGTAGACCAGACTGCGCTCGATGCCAAGCCTCGCGCCCGGACCAAAGCGAAAAAGCTTTTCATCAATCCGATCGAAGAGCTTCAGAAACGGGTCAAGACACGTCCGGATACGCCGATTCATTCGCTGATCCCGTCCAGCGTTCGACGGTTCACGCTCCTCAATTTCGGGATGGTCACCGCCTGGCTGCTCCTGTTGACCGTCTCTTTAACGCAGGCTTTGTGGGCTCCCTTTGTCGCACCGAAACTCGCCAGCTTCTTTGAACCACAAACCGGCCTGATCTGGCCCATGTGGACGGGGCTGATGTTCCTCGTTACGGCTCAGTTCAGCTGGCTCGTCTACTGGTACCGACGTCATTCCCGACGTGACTTCCATGGTCATTACCGCATCTGGTTATGGACGTCACTCGACTGGACTCTCATGGGGCTCGGCGCATTGACGGGCTTGCACCAGTTGGTCGCTGAAACGCTGATTCGATTGACGCAACTTCCGCGAGATCCCTACGAAAACTTGCTCTGGATCGCGCCGCTGGCCGGGATTCTGGTTAATCTGGGCCACGGGCTGGATCGTGAGATGGCGTCTTCGAAAGTTGGGTGGCGCATGTTCTGCCTGGCGCTGTCGTCCGCTGCCCTTGTCGGCATGATGCTGATTGGCTGGCGGCCGATAGGGAATGTTCTGGGCGATAGTATTTTCATGACCGTGACGAGTTCATTTGTCCCGTTGGCACTTTTGATCGCGACACTCAATCAGCTGTATTTCGTCTTGTATGTCACCCCGGAATCGGTCCGTAAACAAGGTGGAATGCTGACCGCAGCCGGGAAGCGGGTCACGTCGTCGACGTCGAAGTTCTTCCTGAGTTCGCTGCTGACGACCGGATGGATGTTCCGGGGCGTTGGCCGGGCTTATCGGTTCGTGATGAGTCTGCTTTTCTCGCTTCTGTTGTGGAAGAAGCTGGATGTTGACGTCGATACGGGCAAAGCCAAGAAGCCCAAACCCAAGGCCAAGCCAAAGGTTGCAGTGAAAGAAGTTGCCCCTGCCGCCGCGACTGGCCGCAGTAAATCACGCAAAGCAGTCGTCGTCGAAGAATCCGAGCTTGAAGAAGAAGCTGCTGAGGAAGCCTACGAAGAGGAAGCTTACGAAGAAGAATACCTGGAAGAAGAGACCGTCGAAGAGAAACCGGCCCCCAAACCTGTTCCCGCAGCCAAGCCAACCCCTGTTGCTGTGAAACCAACTCCCGTTAAAGCGGCTGCCGCCAAGCCCGTCGAAACCAAACCCGTCGAACCGGAACCTGCTGCACCGAAGGAAGAAGAGTGGGATCAGTCGGCCTGGGAAGCAGAAATGCAGGCGTTCGAGGAGAGTAAACAACAGGCGAATAACAATCCCAACAAGGGCAACAACTCCGGTTCCAACCAGCAATCGAACTCCAAGAACAAAAAGAACCAGCGTTTCGACCAGAAACATGATTCGTACTCATCACATAGTCAGTACGAACAGAACTGGCAGGAACCCGAGCCCGAACCGGAACCCGCTTACTCCGCGCCCGCTCAATCCTCCTATGACGAGCAGCAATGGCAGAATGAAGATGGCGGCGGAGAAGACTACTCCGATGGCCTCGATCCATCCGACCTGCGCGGCATGAGCAAAAAAGACAAACGCAAAATGCGCAAGCAGATGCGAGACCAGCAACGCGATCGCGATTGAAGACAGTCTCACCTCCAGTGTGTGATGAGTAAAGAGTGTGCCACGGCTGTGCCAGCCGTGCGGTATTCATTCAAAGTGGACGTTCATTGCGCGCTCACACGGCTGACACAGCCGTGGCACACAGGGGATGGCGCTGACTCGTTGTAGCCCTCTGGTCCTGCTGAACTCGCATTCTCGCAAGCAGGCGATTAAGATTTCTGCATGAGCAGTTCACGCGACAAAATCATGACCGCCCTGAAGTCCGTCGTTCTGGAGAAGCAGCCTCTGCCGGACGTGACGGGCGACTGGATCCGCTATGACGATCCCTGGGCCAATTTCTCGACCGTTCTGACAGCCGTCGGCGGAACTTGCGTCTTCTGCGAAGATCAGCAGGATTTCCACGCGAAGCTGAATGCGAATCCGCTTTACACGACGTCGACGAAGACCGTTTCACTCGTGGCTGGCGTGCCGTCAAAGAATTGCCAGATCGAGCAGGTCACAGATCCTCATGAGCTGGAGGACGTTGAGTTTTCTGTTGTTCCGGGGGAGTTTGCCGTCGCAGAGAACGCGGCTGTCTGGGTCGTGGGCAGCAAGCTGGTTCATCGCAGCTTACCGTTCCTGACGCAGCACAAAGCGATCGTCGTTTCTCGTTCGGACATCGTCCACAATATGCATGAGGCTTACAGCCGGGCTGAGATGAAGAACGAGCGTTTCGGCGTCTTTATCTCAGGTCCATCTAAGACGGCTGATATCGAGCAATCCCTGGTCATCGGGGCTCACGGTGCGCGATCGCTGACCGTTTATGTTCTCGGTTGAATCCCAAAGACCTCATCTCAATTTCGACTGACAACACGGCATCTCGGTCGCTGGACGGGCTGAGACAATGAATCCGTGCGAATGAGGCTGCTTTCGGGGCGGGCATTCGACTCGAAAACCTGTCAAGAATGACAGGAAACGCACGTCGGCACATGAGTTGCGAAGATGTCCCTGTCCGCCGGTAGTAACTTGTCTACCAGCAGATCCGATTGCAGCACGCAGGAGATAGGCATCATGCACAACGTCATTACACACAATTCCTATTGGTACACCGGCGTCGACGGAATCCATGATCGTCCCAGTCTCGGGACCACCGTCAGCACTGAAGTCGCGATCATCGGCGGCGGGATTACTGGATTGACGGCGGCGCTGTGTCTCCAGAACGAAGGCAAAGATGTTGTGTTGATTGATGCTGGCTCAATTGGCTCAGGGACAACGGGAGCAACCAGTGCGCAGATCAACGTCCATCCCGACCAGGGTGCTAAGGCATTGATCGACAAACATGGCCTCGAACATTCCAAGCTGATCACCCAGGCCCGCAGGGAAGCCATCGATCAGATCGAAAAGTGGGTCAAGAAATTCAAGATCGATTGTGAGTTTGCCCGCGTTCCGGCCTTCAGTTACACAGAACATCGCAATCGACTCGGCGACCTGAAACAAGAGTTCGAAAGCCTCTCGGAACTCGGTCTTAAAGTCGCGTTGACACCTGAGTGCGACTTGCCATTTCCTGTTCAAGGTGCGGTTCGTGCAGGAAACCAGGCCCGCTTCCATCCGCTCAAATACCTCAACGGGCTGGCGGACGTTTTTACCGAACGTGGCGGGCGGATTTACGAAAACACCCGCGCGCAACCACCACGCCAAGGCAAGCCCTGCATCATTCAAACGGCCGATGGCGAAATCCTGGCTGACGATGTCCTCGTCTGTACGCATTCGGCCTGCCTGGGGATCTCGATCTTCGATCTCAAGGTCGCGCCGTATCAGTCTTACATTATCGCTGCTCGGATCGAACAGGACTTTCCGGACGGACTCTACTGGGATGATGACGATCCCTATCACTACATGCGTCTGCTTGATCCACAGAATCCCAACCTCGTTCTCATCGGCGGTGCTGATCACAAGACCGGGCAGTTGGAACACGAGCAGGATGCGTGGGCGAAACTCGAAGAATATGCGCGAGAACGTTTCAATGTCTTGGAAGTCGTCACACGGTGGTCCGGGGAGTATTTTGAACCAGATGATGGGCTTCCTTACGTCGGCAAGGTTCCAACGATGTCGAACGTCTATATCGCGACTGGATTTCTCGGAACGGGCCTGACTTTCGGAACGATGGCCGGACACATGCTGAGCGAGCAGGTCATGGGGCGGACTGGTCCTTTGAACTCGATTCTTTCGACGTCACGTGTCAGCCCGATTGCCTCGTCGGCCAACTTCGTCAGCGAAAATGTCAACGCGGCCTGGCATTTCGTCACAGATCGCTTCAAAGGCGAAAAACTTGATCACTTCGACGGGCTCGCCAATAACTGCGGCCAGTTAATCGTGCATGACGGCAAGCAAATTGCTGCCTATCGAGACGACACCGGCAAGCTTTTCCTCTTGAGCCCAACCTGTACGCACGCAGGTTGTCATGTCCATTGGAACGATGCCGAGAGAACCTGGGATTGCCCCTGCCACGGCGGACGTTTTGCACCAGATGGGAAACGTCTTTACGGGCCGCCGACTCGGGACCTTGTGCCGATCGATCTGGGTCAGATGAATGGCCAAGGCGGCAAAAGCCAGCCGTAAACGAAAACAGCCCCACAAGTGTGGGGCTGCGGGGATCAAATCTCAGGGGTATGATAGGGGATAACGGAAAAGACGGATTTGAAGAAAAAAACGTTAAACCCTCTGAGCAAACTCCCTTTCGCGTTTGCGAACTGACTCGAACAATTCTAACGATCGTGAGCGACTTCAATTTCCGATGAGCCAACGCCGGCGGCAATGGTGAGTGTTTCCATCCGTCGGATTCGGCAACCCGTGGGGGCTTTGATACACAGCACGACACGTGACGGGCTCGTGCGAACGACTTGAATTTCAATCTGATCGCCCGCGAAAATCTTTTCGCCAGGCTTACGGCTGAGGACTAGCATGGAAACATCCTTGGACTAGGTCGGCCCAACTTCTGAGTTGAGCAAGTTAACGTCTCAAATGACGTAGCCAATCTTGAGCCAAAGATGGCTAAATCCACAAGACAATGCTGCTCTAGCACTTACTACTGGTCTTACCACATTTGACTGCAAGCCCAACCTTACGCGTTACTGCACAGTGACGCAAAATGCTACACTTATTTCGCCGCGACCGGTTAGGATCTAGAATTGTGAGCGTCGTGTGAACTCGGCACGGCTGACACAGCCGTGGCACACTGAAACGGCGCTAATTCAGTTCTGTCTCGAACAGTTTTAGGATGCGTCGGTATTCGTCGTACCAGCTGGTTGGTTGCACGAAGCCGTGGGGTTCGACGGGGTAAAGGGCGACTTCCCAGTTGTCTTTTTTGAGTTCGATGAGGCGTTGAGCCAGTCGCGCGGTGTCTTTGAAGAAGACGTTGTCGTCGACCATGCCGTGGCAAATGAGGAGGGGGTCGGCCAGGCCGCTGGCGAACTCGATCGGGGAGCTGCGGAAGTAGGCTTCGGGGTCGGTTTCGGGAGTGTTGAGGATGCTGGCGGTGTAGCCGTGGTTGTAGTGGGCCCAGTCGGTGACGGGGCGTAACGCTGCTCCGCAGGCGAATTCTCCCGGTTTTTTGAAGAGGGCCATCATCGTGAGGAACCCGCCGTAGGAACCGCCGTAAAGCCCGACACGTTTCGCATCGACCTGATGATTTTTGGCCAGCCAGTCACGACCATCGAGCAGGTCCTGGACTTCCGGCTCGCCCATGTGTCGATAGATCGCGGTCCGCCAGTCGCGGCCGTAACCAGCCGAGGCGCGGTAGTCCATGTCGAGGACGACGTATCCCTTGTAAGCCAGCAGGCTGTGGAACATGAACTCGCGGAAGTACTGCGACCAGCCTTGATGAGCGTTCTGCAGGTAACCGGCGCCGTGAATGAAGAGGACAGCAGGGCGTTTGGAATTTTTCGCCAACGCCTGCGCGGACTCGCCGGGTGGCAGGTAGAGACGGGCATAGATCTGCTGGCCGGTGACTGATGGGACGGTCACGAACTGTGGCTTGATCCAGGGGAGTTGAAGGAACTCCGGTGCAACGGTTTGCGTGATCTGTTTGGATTCTTTCGACTCGCCGATGTTTTGAATCACCAGTTCCGGCGGCATGAGCGCGGTGCTGTGTGTGACGAGGAGTTTGGATTCGTCGGGGGAGACGAGGAAGTCATTCATGCCGCCGAGTTTGGTGAGTTGTTCGATCTTGCCGGTCCCGATTTCGACGCGATACGCTTCGTAGATACCCGGGTGGTCGACGTTCGCCTGGTAGTAGATGAACTTGCCGGTTTCGCCGAGTTGAAGATCGCTGACGACGAACTTGCCGGTGGTGAGTTGTTTCGTCTCCCCTGTCGCGACATTCGTGACGTCGAGCATGGCATAGCCGGTCTCTTCGGAGGTGTAGGCGATCGACTCGTTGTCGTTCAGCCAGTCGACGCCACCACCTCGGCTGACCCAGGCCTCGTCGTAACTGTGATGCAGGTTCTTGAGTTGTTTGGCTTCCAGGTCGATACTGGCGATCCAGCGGTCTTTGTTGTCATCGGAGTAAACCTGCACGACGACCCGCGTCCCAGGCTCGTTCCATTGAATACCGCCGACTTGCAGAGTGCGGAATTTGCTGGTGTCCTTTTTGGGCTTGGTGTCCCCGTCTTTCTTCTCGCCGTCGGGGGTTGAGTCTTTGGCTGGCTCGGCTTTCGAGGAGTCTTCAGTCTTCGGTTCTTCCTTTGGTTTCTCTTCGACCTTGGGCTCCGCCTCTTTTTGGGGTCGTTGAGCTGCGAGCCACTTCTTGCCGGCGTTACGAATTTCTTCGAGACGATCGACGTTGAAGTCGGGCAGAGTTTCGAATTTCAGCTCGAATTTCTCTCGTGTCATCAGGTCGAGCAGGTACAGCTGGTCCGACTCCGGCTTGTCGGTTCCGACCAACGAACGGACATTGCGGACATTGACGTACCCCGATTCATCCACGAACTGCGGCATCTTGTCGGTCGTCCCGCGATCCGTGCTTTTCGAGGCAAGAATGACGACACACCAGCGGTCATCCGGCGAAACCTCGGCTCGTTCGAGACGACGAGCGTCCCCCAGATACCACGGCAACGGAGTTCGCGTTGGATCGGCAGCCTGCTCGATTTGGGACTCCTCTCGTGCCGCGTCTTGATCATCCCGTTGTTTTCGCAGCACATCGAAAAGACGAGTCTGCTGTTCTTTGAGATAGCCTTCGCGGTCCTTCTTGCGCTTCTCGTCAGGATCATTTTCCATGCGGAGATCGACGAGTTCGGCTTCCAGTCCCGTTTTCAAATCGCGAGCGAGAATGACATCATCCCGCTGGAACATCAGACGTTTGCCGTCGGTCATGAACTTCGGGGACGACTCCCGATGTCGGGTCCGGGTCAGCTGTTGAATCTCGCCGGTTTCGAGGTTCTTGAGGAACAGATCCCCCGCGCGATCGTAGGCTTTCCGCTTTCCATCAGCCGAGAGAATGCCGCCCGGCGTGTCCATCGTGCCGAGGTCCTTATCCTCAACAACACGCAGAATATTCCCCGCCAAATCACTTTGAAACCAGTCGCTGAGCTCCGAGCCGGCCCGCTTCCGCTGGTAATAGATCGACTGGCTGTCATCTGCCCAATAGCCACGTTGCGGCGACCGACTGATCCACTCCGGATCGGACATGATCCGATCGAGGGTGATGCCGGTAGCCGGTTTGACTGCCGACTCCTGAGCGTCCGCATTTTGAATCAGGAGAATCGCGAACAGAGCCAGCGTCAAAGCGAAGGCACGAAAGCAAACAGCAGCAAGTCGCATGATGTCGAATCAAATCCTGAAGCAAGCCAAGTCCGGTCCGAGCGCACGAAACCGACGAATAGCATGGGGTGGGATTGCGGCGGGTCACTCTCAGTCTAGTCGGTGAGTCGTTTGATGCAAGGAATTGCAGTCACTTGCGGAATGCTCGCGAATTTGGTGCGGTTCGAGGACTCACCAGCACCCTACCGACATTTTCCGACTCAACCTTCATCCTTCCGCCGCTGTTACGATTTTATTATCATTGGCCGTTTGCCGATTTTTCATACGCCAAACTGCTGAGTCCCACGCATGTCTGAAACCCCTGCTACTACCATCGAATCGCTCCGCTGGAAGAAGATTCCTGTTCTTGATGATGGATTCGTCTGTCTCGTCGATGCGATGGGGAACGACAGTTCGGTTGTTCAGGCAGCCCGCGTCAGCTACGGCGAAGGGACCAAGCAGGTTTCCGACGACCGGACCCTGATCCGTTATCTACTGCGTCACCGACACACGACGCCGTTTGAGATGGCGGAAATCAAGATCCTCGTCCGCGTCCCGATGGACTGCTGGCGTCAGTGGATCCGTCACCGCACGGCCAACGTCAACGAGTATTCGACACGCTACTCCGTCGCGATCGATTCGGCCCAATCAACGCCGGTCGATCAGTGGCGAACCCAGGCCAAATCCAACCGACAAGGCTCTGGCGATCCGCTGCCGACCGATATCGGCGAAACGTTGTCCAAAGCCGAGTATGAATTCCAGCAGGCCGCACGACGGCTGTATCAGGAACGTCTCGATGCGGGTGTCGCACGTGAACAGGCTCGCAAAGACCTGCCGCTGTGTACTTACACCGAAGCCTACTGGAAGGTCGACCTCCACAATCTGCTCCACTTCCTCGCCTTGCGGATGGACAGCCACGCCCAATTTGAAATCCGCGAATATGCCACCGCGATCGGCAAGGGGATCATCCAGCCGTTATTCCCGGTCGTCTGGGAAGCCTTCGAAGATTACCGCCTGCATGGCCACAGTTTCTCTCGCCTGGAAGTCGGCGTCATGCAACGCCTGATCGCGTTTGGCGTCGAGAATCAGAAAGTCGCCCCGTTCAGCATTGATGACTTCATGCAGGTGCAGGATGAGTCCTGGAGAAGCTTGACGAGAAGCAGAGAACGCGATGAATGCCTGGGGAAGATGACGGATATGGGGCTGGTGAAGTAATCCTCCCTTCAGAGCCGCGACCGAAAGGAAGCGCACTCTCGTCCCTTCTCCCTTGAGGGGAGCCGCATTCTGTCCCTTCTCCCTTGAGGGGAGAAGGTGCCCGAAGGGCGGATGAGGGTTGGGTATAGGCAACAGCCGATTCCCATTGGCATAATGAACGACAGGCAATAAATCTCTCCTTGTTCCCATTTCCCCTCCCGCTGGGAATCAGCAGCGCGAATGGGTATCCTAAATGTTCGAAGAAATGACGTGCTTCTCGAACGGACTTTTGTAATGAAACGCAACTGGCGATTCCTTCTGACATGCCTGGCAATAGTCGGGTTGATGTTGGTTGGACGTGCGCCGGCTGCCGAGCGCCCCAACATTGTCTTCATCCTCGCGGACGACCTCGGAGCGACTGACCTGGGCTGCTATGGCAGTTCGTTCTACGAGACGCCTCGGATCGATGAGCTTTGTCAGTCCGGGATGAAATTCACGCGGGCTTACGCAGCGTGCCCGGTTTGTTCGCCGACGCGGGCCAGTATTCTCACTGGCAAGTACCCGGCTCGCGTTGGAATTACGGACTGGATTCCTGGTAATAAGTCGGATGGTCGTCTGCTCGAGACACCTGAAGACCTGCATGACCTGCCGCTGGAAGAAGTGACGCTCGCGGAGACGTTGGCAGCCAACGGTTACGAAAACTATCTCGTCGGCAAGTGGCATCTGGGGAAGAAAATTTCTCGCCCTGAAACGCAGGGATTTACGAATTTCTTTACGCCCGGCGAAGCGAAGAAGGAAGATCAGGACAAGCCTGACAATCAAAAGTCTTTTCTCTCACCTGCTCTGGCAGACGCGAGCGTGGAGTTCATCAACAAGCAGACCGACGAGAAGCCGTTCTTCCTCTATCTGTGTTTTCATGATCCGCACACGCCGATAGTTGAATACAAAGACACGATCGAGCACTTCAAAGCAAAAGCAAAATCTCTCCCGACGAACGAGACGGAATCGCAGCCGGAACATCAGGGGAAAACACGCCTCGTTCAAAACAACCCGGCTTACGCCAGCATGGTCAAGGCGATGGACACTGCAGTTGGGCGTGTCCTTGATGCCTTGAAAACCAAAGGGTTTGAAAGCACCACGATCGTCCTCTTCACCTCCGACAACGGTGGGCTCTCGACATTGAAGAACCCCGGTCCAACGTCCAATGCGCCCCTTCGCGCCGGCAAAGGTTGGTTGTACGAAGGGGGGATTCGTGTCCCACTGATCGTGAGAGCACCGGGATTCACCAAAGAGGCAACGACGTGCGATACTCCGGTCATCAGCATGGATTACTATCCAACGCTGTTGGAACTTGGCAGTCTCCCTTCTAAACCGGAACAGCATGTCGATGGAGTCAGCTTCACGACATTATTAAAAAACGAAGGTCACCAGCAGGAAAACGCCCAGGCTCGCGGCCTCTATTGGCATTACCCACACTATCACGGCTCGACGTGGACGCCAGGAGCGGCAGTCATTTTGGGGAGGCATAAGCTGATCGTTTTTTATGATCCTTCCGGTCCAGGAATCAAAGCTGATGAAGATACTCCATTTTCTGAGCATCATGTAAAATACGAGTTGTACAACCTCGTTAGAGATCCGTTTGAAAATCATCCTGCCAACAACGATCCCGTAGTTGCTTGGACATGGTTTGAAGATCTAACCAACTGGCAGAAAAACGTCGGTGCAAAACTGCCGACCATTCGCCCAGCCCCTAAGCCCTAATACCCAAGCCCTAAGCCCTCCCATGTCCGAACCACTCACATACAAATCGTCCGGCGTTGATCTCGACCTCTATCAGGAAGCGATGGGGCGTCTGCCGTCGCTGGCGCAACGGACCTTCACGCCGCGGGTCCAGCAGCTCACCGGCGGGTTTGCGGGGCTCTTCCGTCTATTCGGCGATGGGAAGAAGTACACCGACCCGGTTCTCGTCTCCGGAACCGATGGCGTCGGGACGAAGCTCAAGCTGGCTCACATGTCGAAGAAGTACAACACAATCGGGATCGACCTGGTCGCGATGTGTGTCAATGACTGCCTCTGCTTAGGAGCAGAGCCGTTGTTCTTCCTCGATTACCTCGCCCTCGGCAAGGACAATCCCGATCTGATCGCCTCACTGGTCTCGGGGATCAGCGATGGTTGCGTCGAAGCAGGTGCGGCTCTCATCGGCGGCGAGACAGCAATCATGCCGGATGTCTATCCCAACGGCGAATTCGATCTCGCGGGCTTCTGCGTCGGCGTGGTCGAACGCGATAAGATGATTACCGGCTCTCGCATTCAGCCAGGCGACGTCGTGATCGGCCTGCCATCCAGCGGCGTGCATTCCAACGGCTACAGCCTGGTTCGCAATATCGTCTTCAAGCACGCCAAACTGACCGTCAACGATTACGTCGAGAATCTTAACGCGACGGTCGAAGATGTTCTGCTCGAACCGACCAAGATTTACGCCCGTCCGCTCAGCGAACTGCTGTCTGAAGACGAGCGACGCTGGTCCGTCACTGGTATCGCCCACATCACCGGCGGCGGGTTGATCGAGAACCCGCCACGCATCCTGCCGGAAGGCTGTCGCATGGAGATCAGCAAGAAGGCCTGGCAGGTCCCCGACCTCTTCGGCTGGCTGCAAGCCCTTGGCAACGTCCCGGAAGACGAAATGTGGCGCGTGTTCAACATGGGCATCGGCCTGGTTCTGACCGTCAAAGAGTCGTCTGCAGACACCGTCATCGAGAACCTGAAGAACTCTGGCGAATCGCCGATGGTTCTGGGCCGCGTTGTCTCTGGCGAAAAAGGAATCGATCTGCTTTCGACATCCATTCGGTAGGCAAGAGAAGACTGGAACGCAGAGTTCGCGGAGGGGAGCGGAGGACGCAGAGCAGATTTTTGATCTCTTCAAGAGTTTCGTCTTGAAAGGAATCTCGCCTCGTCTCGACTCGATCGTGTGACTAATATTCTTTACTGCTTCTCTGTGACCTCTGCTCAACTCCGCGTCCTCTGCGTTCCAGTCTCGTTCCAATCATGACAACAAAAGCCGACCAGCCTGATTATTACCGCGTGTGGTTGACGTTCCTGCGGAACTCGTTTCTTCGCGAGTTTTCCTTCCGCTCGAACTTCATCATCAACATCATCACGCGGGCGTTCTGGTTTGTTTCACAGCTGCTGTTTTATGAGATCATCTACACTAACGTGCCCATGGTCGCAGGCTGGACCCGCGCGGAGTACTTCGGCTTCATGGCGACGACGATGCTTGTCAACTCGATGGTCGAAACGTTTTTCATGCCCAACTGTGCCCAGTTGAGCGAGCATATTCGCAAGGGAACGCTCGACTTTGCGCTCGTGAAGCCGATTGATACGCAGTTCCTGATCTCGTTCGAACGGATCAACCTGCCGATGCTGTTTCAGTCGGGGATCGCGCTGGTGTTGCTCGGGTATTCCCTGCAGGGTATTGAGCAGCTGCCGAGTCTGGTGAACGTCATCAGCTACATCGGCCTGATTGGCGTCGCGACGGTCTTCTTCTATAGCCTGATGATTGCGCTGGCGAGTACGAGCGTCTGGTTCGGACGAAACACAGGGCTGTACGACTTCTGGTTTTACGTGACGATCTTCGCCCGTTACCCGTCAGATATTTACTCGGGCTCGCCGGTCGCGGAGATGCTGCGGTTTGCGTTTTCGTACATCTTGCCGATTCTGGTCGTGATGACGATTCCGGCCCGGCTCATTGTTTCGAAAACACTCGAGCCGAACTGGATGACAGGCTGCGTCGTGCTGACAACGGCGGTCGCCTTCTTTGTGTCGCGCAGGATTTTCCAGTGGTCACTGTCCAATTACCGCAGCGCGAGTAGCTGAGCGGCTACTTCTTTTTCTTCTTTGGTGGCGCGTCCTCATCGTCATCCAGGGCAAAGTCTTCGCCGAAGCCCATGTCATCGCCAGAGAATTCGAGGGTTTCGAATTCATTGGTCGCTGAACCTGAGAAGTCGTCTTCTTCGACTTCGAGTTGCTCACCATCATCTTCGAAGCTGTCGTCAGCGAATGATTCCTGACCTGCTTCTTCGTCTTCGACGACAGCGGCTTGCTTCTTCTTCCCAGACGCTGCCCCACCCATTGTAACAGGCGAAACGAGATACAACGCACAGTAAACCGGGACCGCCAGCAGCGCGACGGCACACAGCAGGGTCACCCCAGCGATGATCTGCAGGCCCATCGGCGCTTTGTCCGCGGCTTCCAGCCACATGGAAATAATCAGAAACGCCAGAATTCCAGCCGTGGGCCAGAACAGGAAGGCGGTCAGGGAAACTGCAGTCGTTTTGGTCACAGGTCAGTCCACCGTCAGCAGGAAGTGAAAATTGGTCAGCTTGTCCACTTTACCTGTTTTTTTCGACGCCTGACAACAACCAGCTTGCCCCGCGGGTGAAAAAGGAGCCTTGATCTGCCATCCCGGAACGCCCGTGCATAGTAGAACCGTCATGATCGGTACGCGCGGGGGGATGTCATCATGCAAATGCCCACGAGAAACCGCCGACTGCATTTTTTGTATCCACGCTCTCTGTCTGCTATAAGTGAGTTTGAGGATGGCAGGATGTCGCCTCTCGGAGGTAGGCAAGGGGGGCTCTTTGCCTACCTTTTCATTTGCATGGCGTCCGATGGTGCTTTAACGTCAGGGATCTCATCACCCCGACAACTTTGCTCGCAGTAGAAAAGTGCCCCCATGACAGAGAAAAAGAAAGCCAAAAACGTCGGCGGCTATCCGGAAGAAAAGCCAGCCAGCGAACCAACACCAGAAGCCAAACCAACGGGAACATCGACATCAACAGCCCCAGTCGAGGCTTCGAAACCTTTTCCGATCAACGCGGACAAGAAATAGCACCTGATACACAGCCAGAGGATTTCACTCCTGAAACGCGCTGCCATCTCGGGGTGCGATTAGAGCGAGCTGAGCATAATTGCCTTTAAGAAGGCAGGCATTTGAGTCATAAGCCAATTCACACCAGCCCGGCCAATCGAGGCCGAACGCATCGGGTGAATCTCAGTGACTTAGCGGGAAACGTATCAAATAGTCCGGCCAGGATTCGAACCTGAACTAACTGAACCAAAATCAGTTGTGCTACCGTTACACTACCAGACTGCAGCGAGTTCGGACGGAAGACCGTCCGACGTGCCATGACAATTTAGTCAATCGTCGGATTTCTGACAAGTGCCACTCGTGGCGGGTTCGTTGAAAAATCATCGCCTGTCGAACTCTGCTGATTTGAGGCGATTTCACTTCCAAACGCGAGATTGTCGAACGATTGCGTTACAATTCCCTTCAGGGCATGTCGCGACACGAAAAAGGGGCTATTCAGACGTGGAACTCTCGGTATTTGCCAGTGATGTCCTGCTGTCGGACCAGCTGGAAAAGAAGCTGAAGACGCCAAAGGGGGAGTTCACAGACCAGTCCCCCGGGGAGCCTGCTCGCTATAAGGAGCCGGTCCGTCCTGAAAATTTGCAGTTCGCTGCCCGTCGCACTGCCCCCGCGATGCCGAAGCTGTCGGCTTTTACCGATCCAGCCAAGCGGGCCATCGCGCATCATATCATGGCCAATCATGAGCTTCAGGCTCTGGAAGTGATGGCTGCGACGCTGCTCGCCTACCCGTCTGCCCCAGCGGAATTTCGTTTTGGGCTGGCGCGAGTGATGCTCGATGAGCAGCGACATACGCGCATGCACGCCGAACGGGCGAAAAAGCTGGGTGTCGAGTTCGGAACGCTGCCTGTGAACTGCTTTATCTGGAAGAAATCCCAGTCTTTCACCAGTGTTCTCGATTACCTGGCCGGGCTGCCGCTGGTGTTCGAAGGGGCCAATCTCGACCACTCGATGGAGTTCGCGGCGGCCTTTGAAGCTGCTGGCGACCTGAGATCAGCCCAGCTGATGAAGATCATCCATGACGACGAAATCGAGCATGTGAAGTTCGGAATCGAATGGTTACGACATTTCAAACCAGCTGGCCAAAGCGATTATGACTGTTTTACTGCCCATCTTCATTTCCCGCTGAAACCGACTCAGGCCAAAGGGGAACTGTTTCAGCTGGAAGCGCGTCGAAAAGCAGGCTTGGATGAGGATTTCATCACACGTGTGCAAGAGCTGGAATCTCGCAAAATCCATGGGCAAACAAAGCCTCTCAATTCCCGAGAGAATCATTTATAGGCAATTGAATTCCCTGTGGAACTGTTTCGGCGTAAACAGAGCCACGACCGTGTCTTCCGATGAATTTTTCTTGACTTAATCTTCACATTCCGGTTGAATAAGGTGCTCACTTTTCACTGCTTTTCGGTGATATTTCAGGGTTTGCCAAATTATCGCGAATCCCCCAGATATTTATTGGAAGATTCGCCGAAAGCAGACATCTTATTACTGTAATCTTGGATCGTCTTGATTACGTCCCCTCTAAAGGGTTGGCATGTCAGACCTGCCCCCATCTCAACGCCCTCGAACATTAATGCTGGAACTCCCTGCCGGAGAGACCGAGCAATCGGCTGTCGTGCAGCAGGAGTTTCTGGAACAACTCGAAGGCGTTTCCAAGCGTCTCTATTACTATCTGCTGGCACTGACGAGCAATCCCGATGACGCCGAAGACGTGCTTCAGGATTGTTACGAGATCGCCTGGCGGAAGTTTGAAGAGTACGAACGCGGGACAAACTTTTACCATTGGATTTCACGGATTGCCTTTAACCAGGCTCGCAACTTCAACCGCAGACGTCGAAAACATCGCGGGATGGGTTTGAGCGATCAGATGCTGGTCGATCTGGCGAAGATGCAATCCGGTTACAGTGAACTGTTTGAACTGCGCCAACAGCAACTCAAAAAGTGCTTAGGCCAGCTGAACAGTACGGATCGTCAAATGCTTCTCAGTTCGTACCAGGGCAATGTGTCTCGCGCCCAACTCGCCAAAGAGAATGGTATGGACGCAGATCTTTTTTATAAGAAGTTGTTCCGCTTGCGACGCAAACTTTTCGACTGCATTAATCGCCACCTCGGTCTGGAGGGAGTTCAATGACAGACTCCTCTCTGATGCTCGCCATGGACGAGCGCGTGATTACGCTGACCGAGATGGCGTGCAACGGAACCCTCGATGCAGAAGGCTATATCCAGCTGGATGAACTTCTCTCGCTGGACCGCTCTTACAAGAAGCTTTATCTGGAGTACGTCCTGCTCCATGCTGAGCTCCACAGCATGGCCAACGACGCGATGCCCGAGATCGTGAGAGTCCGGTCACACAAAAAGTTTTTCACCAAGAAGCGCGTCTCAGAAATGCTTTTCGGACTCAGCGCCTGTCTGGTCCTGATGGTTGTCGTTTTCGACAGCTTCCGCAGTGGTGGCATGCCTTTCCAGACAGCGTCTCTTGAGCCTGAATTGATCATCGGCACTACCGGACAGCATTCGGTGGATGCGATCTGGCAGGTCAATGACACTCACAATGCCACAATCATTTCGGTCGGGAAGAATGTCGTCGTCGATCAAGGTCTGGTCGAGATCAAGTATTCCAACGGCATGAACGTGGTGGCGATGGGCCCCTGCTCCTTCTCCATCCCAAGTGCAGACCGCATCGAGCTGAAATCTGGTATCGTCCGTGCGACGATGAAACAGAAGCTCGATAAGTTTTCTGTGGTCACCAAGACACTCGAAGTTGTCGACCTGGGAACTCAGTTCTTCGTTCAGGCTCACCCCAACGGGGATGCGACCGCTGTTGTGACGGAAGGACGCTGTGGCGTTCGAACCGTTTCTCAAATGCGACGTAATGAGGCACTCAAAAGCCTGTTCGTTGGCTGCGGCGTTCGAGTTGATCATGATGATGAACTGAAGTTCGTCGATGGCGGAACGACACGCGCTTTCCTGGAAAGCATTGGCTCGGAGGTTCTCGAGTTCGAGATGAAGCTCCGCAGTGTCTCGCCGATGATTCGTGTTGTGAACTGCACGCCGACAAATCTCGATGAGAAGTTCCGCTCGAAGAGCAACCGGATTTACCTCATCCCGGAAAAACAGGATCTTGTTCTCAACGAGCCGCTGGTCGTCAAGAATCATCAGACGAACCAGGACATCACCCTTCCAGCTGGTGTTCCCCTCAGCAGTTATCTGGTTCACTTTGCCCCTGCTTCGACGCCCAAGAAAGCAGGAGACAATTTCGATGGTATCCAGATGAAAGCCTCTGGTTCCGTCGTGTTCGATCAGCCGGTCCTCGCTCTCATCGGCGATCTGCCGGGAATGATGCAGACAGACAACCTGCTGGGCAATACGAGCACTGGTTACGCGACTGGCCCGGAGCGTTCGATGGACTATGACGACCGCGTCAATATCTCCGACATCGAACCGAACCGTGTTGATTTGATGCTCAACACGCATACCGAACGTCTGGATCAGGTCCGAATTATTTTGGGACCAAAGGCTGCGAACTAAGCTAGATCTTCATCGTGAAACACAAAGGCTGACCCGAATGTGGTCAGCCTTTTTTTGTGCGCTGAGTTGAACACAGCGACAACGAGAACATCAGAGCAAACTTGTTCAAAGCCGCTCTTGCTGATATCGATAGCGGATCGAGCCCGAACACTTGCCTAGCGCCCACCCTCATCCGCCCTTCGGGCACCTTCTCCCCTCAAGGGAGAAGGGACATTGATGCATCAAAAAAGGGAGCCGATAAGGGCTCCCTTTTTTGTTTGGCTTGCCGACCGTGGGTTAGCTGATGAGTTCCTTGATCGGGGCAACGTGTTCGACGCCGACGAGTTTCTGGTCCAGGCCGCCGTAGAAGTAGGAGAGTTTGTTGGGGTCGAAGCCGAGTTGGTGGAGCATGGTTGCGTGGAGGTTCTTGACGTGGAAAGGTTGTTCCACCGCGGCGGCTCCGAGTTCATCGGTGGCTCCGACGGACTGGCCGCCTTTGATTCCGCCGCCAGCCATCCACATGGTGAAGCCGTAGGAGTTGTGATCGCGTCCTGTGCCCTCTGCGTATTCAGCGGTTGGTTGACGACCGAATTCGCCGCCCCAGACGATCAGTGTTGAGTCAAACAGACCGCGACGCTTGAGGTCAGCGATCAGGCCAGCAATCGGCTGGTCGGTGTTGTAGGCGTGCTTGGAGTGGTTGTTGAACAGGTCGCCGTGGGCATCCCAGTTGTTGTCGTTGTGGTGACCGCCTGAGTACAGCTGAATGAAGCGGACACCTCGTTCGACAAGGCGACGAGCCATGAGGCAGCGTTTTCCGAAGTCGTTGGTGCGTGGGTTGTCCAAGCCGTAGAGCTTCGTCGTTTCTTCGGTTTCCTGTGAGAGATCGACCGCTTCGGGTGCGTGCTTCTGCATGTTGAAAGCGAGCTCGTAGCTGGCGATTCGAGCAGCGAGGTCCGAGTTGCCAGGGTGACGCAGCTGGTGAGACTGGTTCATCTCGGCCAGGGAATCGAGCAGCGTGCGTTGCATCTGTGGCTTGATCTCATCGGGAACATTGAGATCGAGAATCGGGCTTCCTTTGGACTTCATGACAGTCGCGCCGTAGGTCGCTGGCATGTAGCCACAGGACCAGTTCTTGGCACCGCTGATCGGACCACCGGTCGGATCGAGCATGACGACATAACCAGGCAGGTTTTCGTTTTCGGTACCCAGCCCATAATTGATCCATGATCCCATCGACGGGGCACCGCCGAGGATCTTGCCGCTGTTCATCTGCAGCATGGCGGAACCGTGGATCGGCGAGTCAGCCGTCATCGACTTGATGAAGGCGATGTCGTCGACATGATTGGCGAGGTGGGGATAAAGCTCGGAGACCCATTGCCCGGACTGGCCATATTGTTTGAACTTCCACTTCGGACCGACAACGCGGCCTTCATTCTTCTCGCCGCCGCGGCCTTTGGTTTTGACGGGGATCGTTTTGCCATCGAGTTTGAAAAGTTCCGGCTTGTAATCGAAGGTATCGACCTGGCTGGGCCCGCCGTACATGAACAGGAAGATAACGCTCTTGGCTTTGCCGGGGAAGTGAGACGGCTTGGGAGCAAGCGGATTGGCGTAGGGCGTCACTCCGTCAGCGGCTTTGGCCTGTGAGTTCAGGAAGCCGTCTTGGGAGAGAAGGCTGGTGAGGGCAACGGAGCCGAAGCCGGCGCCGGCCTGCCAGAGGAATTCGCGTCGAGTGCGGTGACAGAAATTTCGCATGATGATACCTCGGTATAATTTAGCCACAGAGGTCACAGAGAGCACCGAGGTCGATGATTTCGATGGTCTTGGACGAGGTGGTGTCTATGTGTCGAATGATTAAGAAAAACTTCAGGGTAGGGTGCTAGTGAGTCTTCGAACTGCACCAAATGGAGATTCGAACCCAAACTGACTCTGTATCCACATTTGGTGCGGTTCGCAAAGCCTCACCAGCACCCTACATTCAGAGGACTGCCTCTTATTCCAGGAAGATGAACTCGTTGAGGTTGAAGGCAGCCAGACAGAAGAGTTGGCGTGCCTGGTCTTCGGTGGCTCCCTCGGCTTTGAGTTTGTCGATCAGGGTCAGGCCCATTTCGATCTCGTCTACATTCGGGCGTCGCGAAGTGATGAGTTCGTAGGCGAGTCGAACCTGAGCCTGGAGGTCATCCGGACGCTCGCGTTGCAGGCGGGCGGCGAGCTTGGTCGAGAGATCCTGAAGATCATCGCTGTTAAGCATGCCAAGAGCTTGCGTGGGTTGTGTCGTCGAGAAGCGGGCTTCACAGCTGGAGTCTGGTTCGGGATAGTCAAACGCAGCCAGCAGCGGCGAAAGGAGAGAACGCTTGACGTGGATATAGATACTACGTCGGTTGCGTTCTTCTTCGCTGGATTCGCCCCAGCCTGCCCCGGGCATTGACTGGCCAGCCATGACTTCGTCTGAGATTTTCGGGTAGATGCTCGGACCGTACATCTTCGGATTGAAGACACCAGCGACGACGAGCATCGAGTCGCGAATTTCTTCTGCGGTCAGGCGTCGCATGTCAAATTTCCAGAACAGGTTGTTCTGAGGATCCATGCCCTCGGCTTTCGCGTTGGTGGCAGACGACATCTGATAGGCATTGGACAGCATGATTTCGCGGTGCAGCGATTTGAGCTTCCAGTCTTTGTCAACCAGTTCCGTCGCGAGCCAGTCGAGAAGTTCCGGATGGGTGGGAGCATCGCCAAGAAGACCAAAGTTGTTGGAACTTCGGACAATCCCGCGACCGAAGTGGAACTGCCACACGCGATTGGCAATGACGCGGGTCGTCAGCATGTTGTCAGGTGAGGCGATCCAGTCAGCCAGAACCACGCGTCGACCAGCGGTTTCAGCATCCTTGCCAGGAGCCGGAATTTCAGGATCCTTCATGTTATAGATATCCGGATAACCCGGCTGGACGACTTCCTTTTCGACGTGGGGGTTTCCGCGACCGAGAATGTGAGTTTCGGGAGGATTCACATCACAGTTGGCAACGCCAAGAGCACTCACGCGAGGCGGGAGCTCTTGTTCTTTGACGCGATCACGCTGTGATTTGAGGTCTTCGTACTTACGCCATTGTTCATCGTTGAGATGATTTCGCAGGTGCTCCCGAAGCGCCTCGTCGCGCTCGTCACCTTCGGTCTTCCGTTGAATTTCGCCGGGCATCTTGAGGATCGCGGCTTGTTCAATGTCTTTGATACGCTTGCTGAGCTGACGGATCTTTCGATCACGTTCCATGTGTTTGCGAGACAGGTCTGAGCCAGAGATGTCAATCTGGTTGGCTTCCCCTTTATCACCACGTTCGCCATAAGAGCGGACATCGCGGAAGAAGGCGACCATCTGATAATAGTCCGATTGAGGAATCGGATCGATCTTGTGATCGTGACAACGGGCACAGGCGACCGTCAGGCCCAGAAAGGCATGCGTTGTCGTTGCGACGGTGTCATCCATTTCGTCGTAGTAGGCCTGCTTGCGGTCTGCAGGTTCGTCGTCCCAGATCCCGAGACGATAGTAGCCGGTGGCGATTTTTGTTTCGTCAGTCGCGTTCTTGAGTTCATCGCCGGCGATCTGCTCGCGGACAAACTGGTCGTAGGGCTTGTCATCATTGAGTGATTTGATGACGTAGTCGCGGTAACGCCAGGCGTTCGGCTTGGGGGCATCTCGTTCGAAACTGTTTGTTTCGGCATAGCGAACCAGGTCCAGCCAGTGTCGTCCCCACTTTTCTCCGTACCCTGGGTGAGCCAGCAGTTTGTCGACAAGCTTTTCGTAAGCCAGAGAGTCTGACGAGTTCGCGAACTCGTTGACTTCTTGAAGAGTGGGTGGAAGACCGACGAGGTCGTAATAGGCACGTCGAATTAAGGCCGCTTTGGAAGCAGGCTCATTCGGCTGGAGTCCTTTTTCCTCAAGCTTTTTGAGAATGAAGGCATCGATCGGGCTCTTCACCCAGCGTTTGTTGGTCACATCGGGGACAGCAGGCCGTTGAACAGGCTTGAACGCCCAGTGAAATTCCCAGGGAGCGCCTTGTTCGATCCAGGCCTTGAGCGTCTTGATCTGGTCCTGCGAGAGGGGCTTGCCTTCCGGAGGCATGCGCATCGACTCATCGGTGGTGGTGATGCGATTGAGGATTTCGCTGTGTTCGAGATCGCCGGGAATAATTCCGCGTTCACCGGAATCAAGTTCCCCGAAAGGAGATTTTGCATCCGTGAAATTCAGACCACCTTCTGCCTTGTCTGGACCGTGACAGTGATAGCAGGCTTTGGCAAGAATCGGGCGGACATCTCGGCCGAAATCGACTTGTGATTTGGCGTCGGTCTCAGCGGCAACTGCTTGAGGGGCGGTTGAACTGACGACGGAGAATCCAATCAGGAGGGCAGGGAGCAGGCGGGAAGAAAGTTGTCCGCGCAATGTGGGCATGGCAGCTTCATTCGATAAAAACGAGCAGGATTTCGCGGTCAGATAGATACCAACAAGCTAACACAGTATCTATATCTGCATTCGTTATTTATTTTGAAAGAGCGTCACCCGGAAATCAAGCACTATTCGATATATTCCATCGAATTTGGCAGATAACACGAATGTCAGTTGTGATATATTCCGCTGATTTGCGTCATTCTGCTTTCGCTGCAGGCATTCCCTGGATGAGCATAGGGATCTTGATGAGCTGGTAAGTTGGGTCGTTTGTGCGAATTTGTACCAGGGCTTTGACTGGCGTTTCAGGGAATGTTCCCTGAACTACGACTTCGACTTCCTGAGTCTTTGGCGAGGCTCCTGCTTTCAGGCCGATCACTTTTGCGAAGACCTGAGGGTGGCTCGTCTCCGTGCTGACGATTTCGAAATCGCCTTCGCGGTAATCGATCAGCTGGACCACGCGGCTCGTCGGGTCGCCACTGGCTGCCTGATAGATAATGACGGCTGCCGGTTCAACAATCAACTTTTTCGCGGGAATTATGACTTTAAACCAGACTTTCTCTGTGTATTCGCGAATCTTCTGTCCGTTCTTATCTCGTGTCTCGTAAACCACTTGCGCATCAAATTGCCTTAGTCCAGGGGGTTCGCCGACCGAATCCAGCTGGATAAAGAACTCTCCCTCTGCTCCCGGGGCGTAGTCGACGGTCGTAATTCGAGTCGTCAGGCAGCCGCAGCTGGGAGTGATCTTGTTGATATGCACGGGATGGGCGCTACGGTTGGTAAAGACGAACGCAGCCGCACCGCTGCTTCGGTTTTCGTCCAGGTTGCCCAGATCCGTCATGTACTGCTGGAATGCCAGTGCAGGACGAGCCTCAGGGTCGACGGCAGCCATATGAGAACTTGTGCGAGGCTGGAGCGCCGCGGCCAAAGATCCAAGAAGCGGCAAAAACGCCAGCGCCAGGCAGAGTCCTCGAGCCGTCGGCCAAGTGGCAGTGGTGAATGACATATCGCGTCGTCCCTGAGCGAAAATAGCGAGTCGGAAGAACGCGGGAGACTACCACAGCGATTGCACAAACGACAAGGTCGCTTCGTCGCGGGTGCAATCTCGACAATTTTCGATGGCGTTTCGTGATCAGGGGAGGAGACTGGAACGCAGAGCACGCGGAGGAGAGCAGAGGTCGCGGAGGTTTCTCTCTCAATTTACGTCACCTTGAATTGGTCCCCTTTGCTTTTCGTGGCGTCTTCGCGCCTTTGCGTTGACTCGGGGAATCTCCTCAGCGTTCTCCGCTTCTCTGCGTGAGCTCTGCGTTCCAACCTTCTCCGGGTGACGTCTGGTCCGGTTTTGACAGTCATGTGGTGTCACGGGTGGTCCGGTCATGCGATGTTGAGTCTTGCGTCGATTGAAGTTGTGTCATCGAGGCATTGCGCGCTGACTCCACTTCTCCCCTCTCGTTTATCCATGGTTAGAAGGTCATGTCGGATCCATTGAAAGTCACATTGGACGCGCTCGCCAGTTCTCACTGTGCGTCGGCGGTCGATGTCTTGATCCGCACGATCAAAAAGCCGGACAGGAAACTCCGCGAACTGGCCGCCTATGCTCTGATGTCGCGTGAAAGTATCCGTGGGAAGATCGAGATCATCCGACAGTTCCAAGACCTGCCCACCGAGCTGTGGATCTCGCTCAAAGGGCCCAGCGATAGTCTCGACCAAGCGATCGAACAATGCCTGAATCAAGGCGACGTGCGAACCAAGACGAATGCACTCGATGTGCTGCGGATCACGGGCGGGTTCCGGCATATCGCCTCCGTCATTGCGGCAGTCAACCAGTACGAAGATGCAAATCTGGCCGAGCGTGGCGAAGAGACGCTGAGGTTTCTCGTTTCCAACTTGTTTGACCGCCTGCAACTCAACGATCCGCTGATGCTGGGGCCGCCGATTTCTCAGTCGGCACACGCGTACGTTCTGCAATGCCTGGATGCAGCGTGTGAGCGGTTCGCGTTTCAGGCAAATCCGCGATTGATTCTCGAGTCGATTCTCATCCTGGGAGATACTCAGCATCCGACTGTGAAGAAGGCCTTGTGGCAGTCGACTCCTGCCTGCAAAGAGATGTCGCACAGCGTCCTGGAATCGAGCGAGCATCCCGGGGTCATGCATTTGCTGCTGTCCCAGTTGGGAGAGAAGTTGCCTCATCCGAGGATGTTGTCAATCATTCAGGATCGAAGTGACCTGATCTTCGTCACGTTCATGCTCCGACAATTCGCCAAACGCATCACAGTCAATCAGCAGCGTAATCTGAAGCAGATCGAGAAGTTTCGCTGGATTAATGCTCCTGAATTCGATCTGTCGCTGATTCCATCGGCGTTGCATCCGGCGTTGATCGCGGTGGTGGTCGCGTCGGGAATCTCTCAGGAAGATAAGATCTTCATTCAACAATGGATGCTACGACTTGGCTCCGCAGAAGGACGCTCGGCGGCTTCGACGCTAATGGGTCGTCTGGATGAAAACCAGCTGCAGAACCTGGTCCTGGACAGCCTCGAATCCGAGGATGAAAGCGTTCAAGTCTGGGCGACGTCGCAGTTGAGAGAATCACACATTCCCAATGCGATCTCCCTGCTTGTCGAGCGACTCGACAGCCCGGAACAAGCCGTCCGAGACACTGCGCGACAAGAGCTATCGAGCTTCAATCTCTCGATGGTCATGGATATGAGTGACTTCCTCGATCCGCTTGTCTGCCAGCGTGCAGCACAGGTGATGATGAAGATCAACCCCGATGCAGTCAGCGAGCTGCATCGCGAGTTAGCCAATCCGATGCGTGGCAAACGTATGAAGGCTCTTAAGGCGACCCGCAAAATGGGGCTGCATCGCGATCTGCTCAGCGCCATTGCGCCACTTGCTTACGACAGCGACGCGATGATTCGTCGGACATTGATCGAAGTCCTCAGCGATGTTCCCACGAAAGATTCCGGAGCGATCCTGCACCACCTGACATTCGATGGCAATGAACGTGTCCGCGAAGAAGCGACCGCGGCGCTGGAACAACTGGCGACTACCCTGCGCCTGCAAGCTCAGGCAAGAAACGTTGAAGCGAGAGGAAAGCATGCCTGACGCAAACGCTGACGTATTGTTGACTCTGGCTGCCAGCTACACCCACTATGCTTATCGCTATGGGTACGGCAGTTCGCATAGCTTCGCGCTGGTTCTCGTTGGACTGGGACTGGTCGTTCTCGTGTGGGTTCTGCTGCTCAACTGGGACTATCTGGTCGAGACGATCAAGTTGCCGACGGAGAAGATCGATCCGCTCCTGGAGGAACTTGGACTCGTCCATCGATTGAACCGAAGCGAGTTGACCTTACTTCAAAACGCAGCAGATCATCTGAAACTCGAACATGCAGCGGACCTGTTTGTCGACTCGTCCCTCTGGAAACCAACCGAAGAAACCGCGTTCTTTTCCCATCCCAAGATGCAGCGGCTCTATCGCCTGCTCTTCGGCGAAAATGAGTCGGCCGTTGTTTGATCTGTCGGGTGTGTGAAGTGGACGGCCTACATTCCTTCTTTGTTTGTTTGAAATCCCATGCGTTTGAAAATCGAAATCGATCTGGCTGGCAAACTCAAGGATCACCTGCAGTCGCAATTGACAGAAGCAGGCGGCCTCTACGACACCGCAGGCGAATACATCCGTGATTTGATTCGCGCAGATCTGCAGCGTCATCAAGGCAACAAGCTGCAACTCCTGCTCGAACATCTCAAGTCCCACCACGCCGTGATCCAGGCGGAGGAAGAGTTCGAGGACCTGCAGGAAATGCTCGCGACTGCGGATGGAACGTAAGTAATCGAACGCAACTCTTGAGACAGTATTACGCGATCAGCTGAGCAATCCCACGCCCGATCGTGGGAGGAGGTAACGGCTTACCTTCTTTGTGCATGATCTCGATCCATTCATCGACAATGTGGCACAACTCTGCATAGACGGCTGATTCATCATCGCCGTGACAACAGGGACCGATCACGCCGGGGCATTGACCAACGAAGGACTGGTCAGCAGGTGACCATTCGACGATCTTGATGTAGTTAGCGGTCTCAGTCATTCTCGGGTATCCTGGAGTGCTTTTTTAACCAAGTTTTCCTGGTAGGGTTTAGCGTCTTCTCCGGTATTCCCAGATAGGGTTACTCGAATTCCCGTTTTGTGGAGAAAGTTGCGGTGACGTCCTTTACCGCCACGATCGACAAAGCCAGCACGCTCTAGATCACGTATCAACTCTCGTATTTTACGAGGCACGATTGTCCTTTGCCAGAGCTATTTTGTTTTGCTGTCAAATGAAGATGGAGAGCGCTCCCTGTCGGTCGCGGCTCTGATGAGTGGTGCTTAGATGTCGTAGTACATTACGAATTCGGAGGGGTGGGGGCGTTCGCGGATTGTTTGGATTTCTTTGGCTTGTTTGAACCAGATCCAGGTGTCGATGACGTCTTCGGTGAAGACGTCGCCGCGGAGGAGGAAGTCGTGGTCGTTGCGGAGGGCTTGTAATGACTGTTCGAGGTCGACGGGGACTTTGGGGATGACTTCGAGTTCTTCGGCCTGGAGGTCGTAGAGGTCTTTATCGAGCGGCGGGCCTGGGTCGATGCGGTTCTGGATGCCGTCGAGCATCGCCATGAGGACGGCGGACATACCGAGGTAGCCGTTGGCAGAAGAATCCGGGCAGCGGAATTCAAAGCGGGCGTTCTCGGGACCGGAATTGTGAACCGGAATGCGGATCGCTGCGGAACGGTTGCGGAAGCTGTAGGTCAGATTGACGGGGGCATCGAAGCCGGGGACGAGACGTTTATAGCTGTTGGTCGTGGGACAGCAGAAGGCGAGCAGTGCCGGGGCATGATGGAGGATGCCGCCCATGGCGTACATCGCGGTTTCGGACAGACCGCCATAGCCGCCGTTGGCAAAGAGGTTGTGATTGTTTTTCCACATGGAAATATGCATATGCTGCCCGGAACCGTTGTCGTTCCAGAGGGGCTTGGGCATGAAGGTGACGGACTTGCCGTGCTTGGCGGCGACGTTTTTCACGATGTATTTGTAGCGGAGCAGGTTGTCAGCGGTCTGAAGCAGCGGGGCGTAACGCATGTCGAGTTCGCATTGCCCGCCGGTTGCGACTTCGTGATGCTGGGCACCGATGGTGACGCCGCAGTCCATGAGCGTAAACATCATTTCGTTACGCATCTCGTGCAACGTGTCTGCTGGCGGGATGGGGAAGTACCCTTCGCGTCGACGAATTTTGTACCCGCCATTGGCGTCGCCGCTGCGGCCTCGGCTCCATTCGCCTTCGCTGCTTTCGAGGTGGTAGTAGGCTTCGTTGATGGAATGATCGAAACGGACGGAATCGAAGACGAAAAATTCTGGCTCGAGTCCGAAATTGGCGACGTCGGCGAGTCCGGTCGACCGCATGTAGTTTTCTGCTTTTCGGGCAACATTGCGCGGATCGCGCGCATAGTCTTCCCGCGTGATCGGGTCCTGGATATTACAGGTCATCGTGAGCGTTTGTTTCATAAAGGGATCAACAAACGCTGTTTCCGGCTGGGGGACGACGAGCATATCGCTCTCGTTGATTGCTTGCCATCCGTACATCGACGAGGCGTCGAAGCCGAAGCCTGACTCGAACGATTCCGACGTAAGTGCTTGCACTGGAATGGTAAAGTGCTTTTGAGTGCCGGGGAAATCCATGAAACGCAAGCTGACGGCGAGGATCTCTTTCTGCCGGCAGAGTGCCAATACTTCTTTAGGTGTCATATCTAAACAAATGTTTCAATCGAGAGGACTCAATGACTGATGTCGCCCACAGACGCACAGGATTTCAGCCACAACTATGCCAAGGTTTTCAAACTACGGCAATCCTCGTGCCTAAGAAGTAGTCAACTTCTGGAGAGAACTTTCCTGCAGGTCAGAACCTCATGACTTCTTAACATCCCTGAAGGGTTCCGACTGACATGTTGAATCTCGTTTCGACCTGCGAAATAGCTAGACAGGAAGAGGACTGGACGTTGCGAGTCATCTTCCGCATGACGATTGAATTTCGGTACTGTGATTTTCCGCGTTCCTGCGATGTCGTTCAGCAAGAGCGAATTAAGGACTTCGCGTTGACTGGCGTCGTTGTTCGTCGCGATTAGCCGTTCCCAGATTGCCCTATTCTCACGCATTCGACACAACTTGGCTGAATGCCCGGAGCCAACTTGATGCGTGACCGGTGGCTCGCTACAGTCGAAACGTGCACGTCCGTAGCTGAATCAACACCAGAAAGCGTTTCCTATGCCTCCCCTCGAAGGACCCATTGCCATCATTCTCGCGGCTGGAAAAAGTACGAGAATGAAATCGGAGCTGCCAAAAGTCCTTCATCCGGTCTGTGGGCAGACGATGATTGATCACGTGCTCAACGCGGTACGCGGAGCGGGGGTGAAGTCGATGGTGGTGATCGTCGGCCATAAAGCGGATGAAGTCCGCGTTGCGTTGCAACATCATGGCGATCTTGCTTTTGCGTTGCAGGAACAGCAGCTCGGAACCGGCCACGCAGTCATGATGGCCAAGCAGGCTCTGGAAGGGTACGAAGGTCCGGTTCTCGTGCTGGCAGGCGATACGCCGCTACTCAGGCCGCAGGCGCTCAAGCGTCTGCTCGATTTGCAGGAAGTCCGCAAAGCCGCGTGTATTGTCGGCACCGCGATTACCTCAGCGAACGAAGGACTGGGACGCATCGTGCGAGATGAGCAGGGGGACTTTGTGAAAATCATCGAACACAAAGACGCCAGCGAGGAACAAAAACGAATCGAGGAGATCAATACAGGCTGCTTCGCCTTCGACGCCGTCAAGCTGTTCGATGCCCTGACGAAGATTCGGACGAATAACATCCAAAGCGAGTATTATCTGACCGACTGCGCCGGCATACTGAAGGACGCGGGTGAAGTTGTGCTTGCGGCGCCTGAGTTTGACATTCAACAGGCGATGGGGGTGAATACACAGGAGCAGTTAAAGCAGGTCGAAGAAGTGATGCAGGAGGGGCGCTAGGCGTTAGGCGCTGGGTGCTAGGGAAGAGCAGCGTATGTGAGTTGACTTAGGGGAGATGAGCAGCGTGAGCGAAAAACTTGGTTACCGTGACTTGGAAGTTTGGAATAAATCCATGGAGCTGGCGGAACTGGTCTATCCTCTGACAAAGTTGTTGCCGGATTCAGAAAAATTTGGACTTTGTTCACAACTATGTCGCTGCGCCGTTTCGATTCCGAGTAACATTGCGGAAGGTTATGGGCGAGGTGAAGGCAATTACCGACGCCATATCCTGATTGCCAGAGGATCACTCGCTGAACTGGAAACGCAAATCGAGTTATGTGTTCGATTGTCCCTTCTATCTCGAGACCACGCTGTACCGGCTTGGAAGCTGGCTCAGGAAATCGGCCGCATGCTGACCGCACTCGCGTCAAAATTAAAACCAGTGTAATTCCCCCATTTCTTACTAACGCCTAGCGCCTAACGCCCAGCGCCTCAATCATGTATGACCAACTGACTATCATTACTGGACGTGCTCATCCTGTGCTTGCGCAGGAGATTGCGGAGTATCTGAATGTGCCGCTCGGCAATTGCACTTGCAGCAACTTTCCGGACGGAGAAATTGCGGTCAAGCTTGATCAGAACATCCGTGGACGCGATATCTTTCTGATTCAGCCGACGAGCCCACCTGTCAATGAAAATTTGATGGAGTTGCTGATCCTCATTGATGCGTGTAAGCGGGCCAGTGCGGAGCGGATCACCGTCGTCATGCCGTATTTTGGTTATGCCCGTCAGGATCGCAAAGATTCGGGACGGGTGCCGATCACGGCGAAGATGGTTGCCAATCTGATTACGACTGCAGGAGCTGACCGCGTTTTGACAATGGACCTGCACGCGGCACAGATCCAGGGTTTCTTCGATGTTCCCGTCGATCACCTGTATGCGGCCCCGGTTCTTGACCAGTACTTCTCATCGTTGAAGATTCCGCCCGAGAAGCAGGTCATCGTCAGTCCCGACGAAGGGAGTATCAAACGTACCCTGCAGCACCTCGATAACCTCGGCGGCGATCTGGTCATCGTCGACAAACGACGAACCAGCGCGACCGAGACCAAGCAGGCCAACCTCATTGGCGGGCCGATCGAAGGGAAGATTGCCCTCATCTTCGATGACATGATCACGACCGCAGGTTCGATCTGTGGAGCAGCGAACGTCGCGAAATCGTTCGGCGCGGAGAAAGTCTACCTGTGTGCGACCCACGGCGTCCTCGTCGGCCCGGCGGTCGATCGCCTGAAAGCCGCCCCGGTGCAGGAGATCGTCATTACGAACAGCGTCGCATTAAAGCCAGAGCAGATGCTGCCCAACTTGAAAATCATCTCCATCGCCCCTCTGTTGGGCGAAGCGATTCGAAGAATTCACCGCAATGAATCCGTGAGTTACCTGTTCGGATGATTGTCGTACGACCCTGTCCACCGCTAAATGTCCACTGGGATTGGGTCGAGGGATTTGAGCTTGATTCTAGCCTGTGACGTGCGGAACTGACAGTTGGCTCCCAGGCCTTGTGCGTTGCGGGTCTGTTGCCAGCTGGCGATGTCATGCGTGTTTAAGTGATCACACACCAGCGTGACCTGACGGGCCTGAGGATAATCCACCTCCAGCAAGACTTGTAACTCCTCAGCCCAGTCGTGTCGCGCGAGTGCTCACGCGTCGCCAGCCTCGTAGTGGGTCGAAGAACATAAACAACGCCTGCACCTCCTGACGTTGATAATGATGATCTTCACGACGTGGCTGTCCTGGCGACAGCGGCAGGGCCGGTTCCACATCGGCAATGATCTGCTTGGAGGCTTCATCAATGCAGATCAGCGGGTGCGTGTGATCGTACTCGGCTTGATTGACATCCAGGAGTCGTTCCATACCGGCAACGAATCGGGCCCGGTCTTTTTCCGGGATGCAAAAGCGACGGGTTTGCCTAGGCTTGAGTCGATTTTCTTGAGTGTTTTGCGGACCGTCTCACGACAGACGCTGGCCACCACCTGAAGTCGTGTCAGCTCTTCCACCAGCAATGTCAGTGTCCATCGCTGACGCCTCTCAAGGGCTGGCTGCAGCACAGCGCAATGACTTGAGCTTCAACCTGGCCATCGATCTTGCGGGGACGATCAGCATCCCGTCGACGCTGTCGTTGAAGGACGCAGGGGAGTCCCTGCTGGAAGAACTGTGCCGGATGCGTTTGACCTGCTTCTCGGTCAGGCCGACGATCTCGGCAATCTGCCAGTCGCAGCGACGTCCCTGGTTGTGGTCGACATCCGAGAGCAGGAGCACACGAGCCCGCCGCCCTTTGAGAAGCGTGGCCTGCAGCGAACGGACAATCGCCTCCAGTTCCTCACGCTGCTGAGCCGACAGCCGCACCACATGCTTGCGAACAGTTCCGTTCCCCATGACATCTCCTCCTTGAAAACCACAACCAACCTCCGCTTCTCCGAAGCGTCAAGGATGGTACGATAATATTCAGAGGACACTGTTTGGTAGATGGAGTACTACGGAACCTCAAACGTAATCACATCCTGAGCGGGACGTTTCACGATTCGCATCACCAGGTATCCAATACTTCCTGCGATCAGCAAGCCGCCGACGATGTAGGCATTCGTTTCGCCGAGTGTTTCAGCGATGGTGATCAGCAGGCGTTTCAAGCCTTGTCGACGTCCTGAGATCTCGATGGCTTTCCCAGCCGCCAGGTCGCGAGCAGTCGCGATGACGGCCAGTGAGAGAATCGTGACGACGACCATCAAAATGCCAGGCCCGGTCGCTGCTTCCAGGAAAGAGACTTCCTGACGAGTGACCTGACTTGGTCGATTCACGGCGGCAGCCAGAGAGACTGTCGCGTTCTCCAGTTCTTTCCCTTCCTTCAAAACAAATTCAAAGTGATCGAGCTTGCCGTTATCCGGACGATGATAGGTGAGCTTGATCGCGTCAGAATGTTTCTTCGCAGCGATCGATTGAATGCTCGCGAGGGACGCGACTCTTGTTTTTGCCCCCGTTTGAGCAATCACGGAATCAATGCTTTCCCCTTTGAGTAACAGTTCCATGGCCTGCTTGGCCTTCTTGCTCCCGCGGTCGAGCAGACCGGTAAAGGACATATAGAAGAACTGTGATTCATCGAAGCCGAAGAACGCAGTTGCCTTTTCAATTTGAACGGTCCAGATCGAAACCATGAAAATCGCCCTTTTAGTCAACGAGGAAGCCCTGATCCTGAGTGGGTCGACACATTAACAGTACAGTGTGGGGATCTCAAGAACTTTTTTTGAAGAATCGTCGCAGTGGAGAACCACAGCCACCCATCTCCCCGAGCTCGCCTGAACTCAAGGTGTATCGACGATTGAGACGGTTTGTGGTGTTTGGTCAACACGCGGAATTGTGCGCCGACTGATCCCTATTTACCCGCTGGCGAATTACGTCGTAGAATTCACCCGTGAACAGGCCGTAGTGGGTGGGCGCGACCAGCGATTGCTCCCCTCTTTGCCCAGTTATCTTGAACCGAACATTCTCAGCCGGAAGCGGATCGATCTATGTGTGGAATCGTCGGGTATGTGGGCCATCGGGATGCACCGTCGTTCTTGCTGGAAGGGCTTCATCGACTCGAATACCGAGGCTACGACTCCGCCGGGATGGCGACGCTGGAAGGCGGCGTCTTCTCACTGCGTAAGAAGACGGGGCGCGTCCTCGAACTTGGCGGGCTACTCAAAACCGAACCTCTGAAAGGGACCATGGGCATCGGCCACACCCGCTGGGCGACTCACGGCAAAGTGACCGATACGAACTGCCACCCGCACCTGGGAGGTGATGGGGAAGTCGTTCTGGCGCACAACGGGGTCATCGAGAACTACACGAAACTCAAAGCCAAACTCGTCGAACTCGGCTACAAGTTCATCACTGAGACCGATACCGAAGTCGTCGCACATCTTCTCGCGCACCATTATCGTGATCAGAAGAAGCTGACACCCGAAAATGGCACCAAAGAAAATGCGACCCTCGCCCTCGAACATACGATCCTGATGCTCAAGGGAACGTACGGTCTGGCGATCATGTTCCGCGATCTGCCAGAGACGCTGTTCGTGGCCCGTCAGGGAAGCCCGCTGGTCATTGGGGTCGGTGACAAGGAATTCTTCGTCGCCTCCGATCAAACGCCGTTTCGGGGTTACACGAATGATGTTGTTTACCTGTCGGATCGTGAAATCGCGATCATCGAGCCGTCCGGTTTCGAGATCATTCACCGCGATACCGGCGTGACTGCTCCTTCCATCACAACTCTGCAGAACGTCAGTGAAGACAGCGATCTGGGTGACTATCCCCACTACATGCTCAAAGAAATCTTCGAGCAGCCGATTTCGATCGAGAATGCGCTCCGCGGTCGACTCGATGAAGACGAAGCGACTGCGGTCTTCGGCGGCTTGAACCTCTCCGCTCAACAGCTGCGTCGGATTGATCGGATCGTCCTGACGGCCTGCGGAACAAGTTGGCACGCAGCGTTGGTCGGGGAATACCTGCTCGAAGAGTTCGCCCGTATCCCGACGGAAGTCGAGTACGCCAGTGAGCTGCGTTATCGCAATCCTCCGATGTCCGACACGACGATGGTCTTCGCGATCACCCAGTCCGGCGAGACGGCGGACACTCTGGCTGCGATGCGTGAATGCAAACGCAAGGGGCACCCGACGCTGGCGATCTGTAATACCGTTGGCTCGACGATTGCCCGCGAAGCGGATGGCGGGATCTATCTTCACGCTGGCCCGGAAATCGGCGTCGCGTCGACGAAGGCCTTTACGTCACAAGTCACTGTCCTGATCGAACTCGCCTTGTTTCTCGGACGCATGCGTCACCTGTCTTATCCGGCGGGAAGACGCCTGATTCGTCAGCTGAAAGACATGCCCAATAAAGTCCGTCAGACGCTGGAGTGTCATGACAAAGTCAAACAGATCGCCGAGAAATACGCTGGCTTCAATAACTTCCTCTACCTGGGACGACTCTACAATTTCCCGGTCGCCCTCGAAGGTGCCCTCAAGCTGAAAGAAATCAGCTACGTCCACGCTGAAGGTTACCCGGCAGCCGAGATGAAACACGGCCCGATCGCGCTCGTCGATGAAAAAACACCCAGCGTCTTCGTCGTCCCTCAAGGCGGGATCTATCCGAAGATCATCAGCAACCTGGAAGAAATCAAAGCCCGCGGCGGCCCCGTCATCGCCATCGCCTGCCACGGCGACGAACAAATCGCCAAGCTCGCTGACGACGTCATCTTCGTCCCCGAAGTCGAAGAATACATGCAACCCATCGTCACCAGCGTCCCACTCCAACTCCTCAGCTACCACATCGCACTTCTACGCGGCTGCAACGTCGACCGCCCGAGGAATCTCGCGAAGAGCGTGACGGTGGAGTAGAGAGTCAGAGTGACTGGAACGCAGAGGGAACAGAGGAGAGCAGAGATCGCAGAGAGGAACAGAAATTTTCAACGCAAAGCCGCAACGGCGCAAAAGAAGACCTGGATGGAATACACTTTTCTTTTTGCGTCTTCGCGACTTTGCGTTAACCATTCCTCTCTGCGACCTCTGCTCAACTCTGTTCGCTCTGCGTTCCTGTCTGGCTTTCTGATGTATCAAGGATGTTAGGAATGGATGGGAATACGGATCAGTTGATTGCCTCTTATCGGGATGATGTTGATCGGAGCGACCTGTTGGCGTTGTGGCAGATGTGTGATCTGATCCATCCGCAGAATGATCCGCGTCGGGATATTGATCGGAAGCTGAAAGCGAGGAATGGGGATATCTTTGTGGTGAGGGAGCCGGGATCGCAGGCGTTGATCGCGGCGGTCATGTGGGGTTACGAAGGGCATCGGGGGTCGGTGAATTATCTGGCGGTCCATCCGGAGTATCGGGGGCGTGGGCTGGGGAAGAAGTTGATGCTGGCGGTTGAGGAGAAGCTGCTATCGCTGGGATGTCCGAAACTGAACCTGATGGTGCGGAGTACGAACACTGCGGTGCTCGAGTTTTACCGCCAGCTGGGGTTCGTCCAGGATCAGGCAATTCCGATGGGTAGGCGACTGATTCCTGATGAACCAGAGACAAGCTGAAAGCGCGGCTAGCTGCCTGATGCAGGGTGCCTCGTAACATTTCTCGACTATAACCTTGTCAACGTGACTCAGACGTCATACAACCAATGCTCCGCATTCCCGTCATGCTTGAAAGCACAGATCCATGCAGATTGATTTCTCGACCGCTTCCCTCAAAGATGTTTCCTCTGACTGGCTGATCGTCGGCCTCTCATTCGTCAGCAGCGAGGGTTCCGGGGCGAAGGTTTCCAGTCTTGAATCTCAGTTGGATGAAGTGACCGGTGGTGCCATTGGACGTCTTCGATCACGAGGAGATTTCAAAGGCAAGCTTGCTGAGTTGATGCCTCTGTATGATCTGCCGGGTTTGAAAGCGTCGCGCGTCCTGCTGGTTGGGCTGGGAACACTCACCGACCTGACTCTGCCGAAGCTGCAACGTGCTTGTGCCGCCAGTCTTCGCAAAGTTGCTGAGCAGGCGAGTGTCTCGGTGGCTGTCGCGCTGCCTGAGGGGGAACTGGCTGGGAAGTCCAAGGCTGACGTTATTGAAACACTGACATCAGCAGCAGTCGTCGCGGGCGTTTCTCAAGGGATGTATAAGCAGGAAGCAACGCGCTATCCGATCAAGCAGCTGACGGTTCTGTCGGCCACTTCGGATCAACTCACCCAAGCGGCTACGCATGGTCAAATCATCGGGGAATCGATCAACATTGTGCGCGAACTCGTCAATCGCGGGCCGCATGATATTTATCCTGCCACCTTCGCTGACCGCGCGAGTCAACTGGCTGCCGAGTACGGGATCTCCTGCGAAGTTTTTGATGAGAAGCGACTGGCTGACGAGAAGATGTTCTCGATGCTTGGCGTGGCTCGCGGTAGTACGCAGCCTGCCCGCATGGTGATGCTCGAATACAAAGGTGGTAACCCAGACCAGCCGCACATCGCGCTGGTTGGCAAAGGGGTCACGTTCGACTCGGGTGGTTATTCGCTCAAGCCAACCGATGGGATGCTGACGATGAAATGCGACATGGCAGGGGCTGCGACGGCTTTGGGGGCCATCATCGCGGCGGCTCGGATGAACCTGCCGGTCAATGTGCGGGCTTATCTGGGACTGGTCGAGAACATGGTCAGCGGTAATGCCTACAAGCTGGGCGAAGTCCTGACGGCTCGCAATGGAGTCACAATCGAAGTCTGCAACACTGATGCAGAAGGTCGACTCGTTTTGGCAGATGTTCTGTGTTATGCCGTCGATCAGGGTGCCGAGTCGCTGGTTGATCTAGCCACGCTGACCGGGGCCTGTGTGATCGCGCTGGGGGAAGATTATGTCGGGTTGTTCTCCAACAATGACGACCTTGCCAAGCACATCCAGACCGCAGCGACCGATGCCGGTGAACTTGTCTGGCGCATGCCGATGGATGATTCGTTCAATGAGCAGCTGAAAGCAGACGTGGCTGACTGCAAGAACGTCGGCACACGCTGGGGTGGTGCGATCACCGCGGCGAAGTTCCTGGAGAAGTTCGTCTCTGGCAAACCCTGGGCTCACCTGGATATCGCCGGACCTGCTTACATCACGACTGGCAAAGCTTACCGCGAAGGGGGAGCAACGGGGGTCATGGTGAAGACGCTGGTGGAACTGCTGTCGAAGTAATTTCAGATCGAGACTGTTTCAGTGATTGGCGTGCGTCTCGTGGTCGCCTGCTCACTCGAAGCAGTGAGCAGGGCAGGGGCATTTTCGATTTGGCTCGTCTTGATCAGCAGATGTGCTTGATCAGTAGATGCGATAGTACGGCGAGTTGACGACGGTCTTGGTTGCGAGGTCAACAAAGTCGAAGACGGTGGTTGCGCCTTCTCCGACGAGGCAGATTGCTTTCGTGCCATCGCTGTTGAGTCGGAAACGTTCTGCGGAGCAGGCAATTGTACTTGCGGTTCCCGCTTCGATGTCCCATATGACCAGCCCTGCGGAGGTTGTAATGAGGCGTTTTCCATCGGGAGTGAAGCGGGCGCAAGTTCCACCTCCGGTGACTTCCGGGGATTTCAGAATGGTTTGCATCGAATTATTGGCGAGGGAATAGAGAAGGCATCCTCCCCCTTCGAGAGTCGCTGCGAGTGTGCTGCCATCAGGGCTGACAGCGATGGCGGTGACCTGAGCATTGGCCGTGAAGTCTTTGGTAATGCTCCCCGCTTTATCAATCAGGCGTACCTGGCCTTTGCGTCCATAGGCAGCGATGACATAGGATCCATCGTGCCCAATGGTGTAGGCAGTGAGATCTTTGCCCGCCAGTGAGACTGCTCCTTTTGCGGAGCCATCCGACATGGAGAAGAGGAAGGAATTTCCCAGATAGTCAAAAGCGGCGAAGGATGATTGATCAGCTGAGATCTCAAGACGGGAGATTCGGTCCTTGAAGGTCGAGAGAGCTTTTTTCTCACCGTTGTCGACGGAGTACAGGTTTTTGTCGGTTGCGGCATACTGCTTTTTATCATCGACAGCGATGATATCAACAAGACCTGCAAAATCGATGAGATCTTTGGAGCTGTAGTTTTCGTTTTTGGGCGAGTTCCAGGTTTCGAGACTGCCCCCTTTTGTGCTGACGAAAATCTTTTCCGAGGTCGGATCGAATGCCACACCGGTGATTCTCAGACGAACGACAGCATGTGTTGAGGTGGGAACCAGAAACAGATAGCTGCAGATGGCGATCACGAGAACGAGACTTCCGGCGATGCTGGACGTGATGATCTTTCCATGGGTCTCTTCAGGCCAGACGAGTTGCCTGATTCCCTCAACGAGAGCGAAGTCGAGGAAGGCAGAAGAATTGGCGGACTTACTGACGACCTGTTTATTGGTCTTCATCCGTTTTTTCACTGCAGTGATGATCTGCTTCTCAGTCCGTTCATCCCCCAGCTTCTGGAGGGCTTTGAAAGCACCTCGTACCACCATCGGAACTTCGTCGAGAACGAGTGGTTCGATCTGGTGGATCGCTTTCTTGTGATCGAGTTCGGCCAGCGCCTGACTGCTGTGATAGCGAATTTCGGGAGACTGATCCTTGAGAAGTGGAATCAATGTCGGAACGGCGTTGCTGTTTTTGATTGCGCCCAGAGCGATGATGGTCTTTACGCGGACATTGAGAGTATCCTGGAGAGCCTCCACAAGAGCGTTGAGAGACTCCGGGTCCTTTAGTTCGCCCAGTGACTTAGCAGCTGCGGCACGCACTTCATCAGAAGGGTCTTTGGCCAGAATGAGCTCGATGTCTTCGGCTGCTGACTTCTGCTTGCACTGACCGATCGCTTCGACGGCTTTCAGGCGGATGTTGGAGTCGGGAGACTGAAGGAGTTCCAGGAGGGCAGGAACGGCAGGCGTCGCCTGAAGACGACGGACAGTATCAATCACCTTAAGAACAAGACCGGTATGTTCGTCGGACTCAGGAAGGACGAGAAACTGAATCAAACGTTCAATGGCTGAGGCATCGCCCAGTCGTCCGAGGGAATCGCAGGTGGCGGCGATGAGTTCCGGATCATTTTCGTCGAGCAGCTGTGAGAGCGGAGAGGCGGCCGATTTATCGCCGATGGCGCCAAGGGCGTTGACAGCCAATAGACGAACATGTCGATCAGGATCTTTCAAACAGCGTACCAGTGGTGTGACGGAGCGTTCGTCGGGGATCTTCACCAAGGCGCTCGCGGCACAGGCACGCACGTTGGATTCAGGATCTTTCAGGGCAGAGACAAGCAGCTTGATGGCTTTGGTATCGCCGAGATCTCCCAACGCTTCTGCCGAGTAGCAGCGAATCGTCGCGAGATCGTGATTGAGGAGATTTGACAGACTCTCCAGGCAGCGAGAATCTTTCGCCTTGCCCATCGCGAGGCAGACGATGAGTTGCTGGCCGGCAACCTGACCGCCGGCGAGTTCGATCAGACGCGGCACTGCGTCCTGACCGATATCGGAGATCGCATCGACAACTCGCGTTTGGTATTGCGGATACTCACCGCCGTAGGCGATCAGCGGAAAGACGGCACGACGATCACCGAGGCTGCCCAAGGCAGTAATCAAGTGGCCCGAAGAATCGATCGGTGTCTTCAGGAGCTGACTGACGAGTGGCTCGAAGGCTTCGGGACAGCGTGTACTTCCCAAGGCGCGGGCGGCGGATTCCGGGAGGCTGGGACGAAGATCATCAAGAAATTTTGCAACTATTGGAACGACAGAGGCATGCTGAGTCGATCCGAGATCGATGAGCATCTGACGGATCGAGTCGATCGCTGGTTTGGTGTCGTCGCTGTCGAACTTCTCGAATAGCTTAGTGGCTTTGGGGAGGAGCTTTTGAGCTGCCTTTTCCTGTAACTTCAGCTTCTTGGCATCAGCTTTTTGCAGTTTCGGGGCAGGCTGTTTGAGCGACTGACGGATCACAGAAGCGACACTGGCGGCGACTGCGCTGCCCGAGGAGGCTGTCCCTTCGGAGCTGCGTCGTCTTCGGGCGGGATTTCCGACGACAGGCGCGGGAGTTACTCCCGACATGCTGCTGCGTTTAGGAATCGGTGAAGGCGCTCTTGTGGTTGATGAGCCAGATGGCGAATCAGAGGAGATCGAAGAACTCAGTGGTGGATGTGCCGTGGAATCCTGGGGAAGCGGCCCGGGATTCTGATTGGTCGATTTCACGGACGACGATGGTGTTTGGTGTGATTTCGTATTCGCCGATTGAGGTCCGGGAGGAGAATTCAACGCATCTGAGGTCGCGATCACGAACTGGTTGATATCGTCTTCGCCGATGTCTTCTGCCATGGAGAACATGTCATCGATGCTGAGGGCTTTCTGCTCTGGCTGAGCAGATGGTCCACGGACTTTCCCAGACGTACTCGACGACGATTGCCGGACAGGTCCGGCATTGCGGGCGGCACCGCATTCACGACAGCGGATGAGCGCCTTGGGCATGGACGCTTTGCATTTCCAGCAGACGGACGAATCGATGTTTGTCATTTGTCTTCAGGAACTCAGAGTAGGAATTGAGCGGTCTGAGTTGAATACGGCCATGTCATGCGGAGAGATTTTGAAACGCCGATGCCCGGGGGTGGTCAGCTCCCCGGGCAAAGTCGTTTTCACGTAGCGATCAAGCAAACGGATCAGTTAGATTCGAAGTTGGTCTTGACGATTTGCTCATAAGACAGAGCAGCACCGTTGTAGCACTCGAAGACTGGCAGTTCGATTTGGTTAGAAGTGTAACCATCGCGTTCTGCGTTACCACCGTTGGCAGAGAAACCTGGGTTCAGGAAGTTGTCGCCATCTTTGTCGGTGAAGGTCTTGACAGAGCCATCGCCCATCAGCATGTTGAGGCGGCCTTCGTGAACAGCATACCAGTCGCGGGTATCTTGCAGCCACAGAACGCTGTCATCGCCACCGTAGTTGCGGACTGCACCTTGTGGGTTGCTGTTGACAGCGTCCCAGTCAGTCGTGCCGCCGAGGAGAGCAGCAATGATTGAGTCGTTTGGAGAAGGAATAACGTCGTTGCGGATAGCAGCTGCGAAGTCCAGACCTGGAGCAGCCAGGGTGGCATCACCCAAGACGAACAGGCTGTTAGCGGCGTTCCAGTAAGCTGGACCGTCGTTAGCGGTTTCTGCCAGACGATCGCCAGCTTGGACGTAACCAGGCAGAGCAACAGCCATGAAAGCTTCGCTAGCATCGCCAGGAGCAGCGTCGCCGATCAGTGGGATGTTAGAAGTCGTGGCGCTGGCGTTGCCGAGCTGACGGATCGTCATTGGACCCTTAGCTCCGGCCAGACCTTTGACAGAACGGTTGACGTAAGCCGTGCTACCGGTCGTTGATGTCAGAGGAACTGAGCGGCTGAGGTACCAGCTGCAAGAGTAGTTGGTGCCGTAACCCTTATCGAGGAGGTTACGAACAACCCATGCACCGCGGTCAGCAGATCCGATGGCAGTGCCACCGAAGCCGCCGTCTTCGCCGCAGACGCCTTCAGACAGGCGAGGCAGGATGGCAGGACCGCTTGAGCTGTGAACGCCGGAGGTGTCTTGACCGACGAGTTCGTTGTACTTTTCAGAACCACGCAGTGGGTTGGTTGGGCAGACCATTTGAGTTGGGAAACCAGCGCCTTGGTTGACCATATCGGCAACCCAGCCGTAAGTATCGACGCATCCATCGCGGCGATAGTCGTACTGACCGGTGCACAGACGCTCGTTAGGGTCTGACTCGGCGAATGTGAACATGGAAATACCGAACTGACGCAGGTTGTTCTTACACTGAGCGTTGCGGGCAGCAGCGCGAGCGCGTTGAACGGCTGGGAGGAGCAGGGCAGCTAGGACCGCGATGATCGCGATGACGACCAGCAGCTCGATCAGGGTGAATCCCTTGCGAGTGACTTTAGCCATTGTGAGATGTCTCCGAAACAATGTGTGGCTGAGAGAGAAACAGTTTGCCGGAACACCCGGCTTCAAAAAACGAAATCTGAGGTTACGAAACCAGAGCTATGAAACTCAGGACAACGCTTGACCACGACGTGTCCTGATCTTCGTTATGTTGTCAATCAGTGAGCAAACCAGATACGAAGTGGAATCCAATCCAAATACCGCCAACTTGATCGAGATGAGCCTATTGCGTGTCGATTCTTTTGAGAGAACCGCGGACAATTTTTGACTTCTCTGCCAATCTTACAAGAGATTGTGATGTTTTGATGAACTGACGGCGAAAAGTGAGTGAACATTGAAAGGCTGACTTCTCGCGGTCGGTTCGCCAGGTAACGCGATGCGTTACCATCACTGACTCAGGCCTGTCGAAGTAATTTCGCTTGGTCAGGGATGAGTTGGAGGCGATAAAACAAGTATCCAAAGTTTTGTTAGGCGAAGATGTACGCCACATGAAAAAAGGTATAAAAGTGTGGTCTTTGTTTTGGGGCCAGAAAAGTACCCTAAGTGCATGTAGTTTCGTTGGTTGTAGCGTATCGCGAGTTGCTGAAAGTCAAATATGGATCGTTTTTATAGTGGCCCTGGAATCAGCATTGTGGACCAGGAGTCACTTTCTGGGCAGTTTTTGCTGCAGGGAGATGAGGCTCACCACTTAGTTCGAGTCCTCCGAGCGAAGCCGGGGCTTCGAATTGAGCTCTTTAATGGGCAAGGGTTCGTTGCTGAGGGAGAGGTCGTGGCTGTCAAGAAGAATGAAGCAGTCATTCAGCTGTTGCGAGTCTGGTTCGAGGAGAAGGATCGTCCTGCATTGACGGTGGCGGTCTGCTTTCCGAAGGGAGATCGGCTGACGACGATGATTGAGAAATTGTGTGAATTGGGAGTGAGTCGGGTCGTGCCGTTGATCAGTGAGCGGAGTGTGGTGGATCCCGGGGAGGGGAAGCTGCAGCGGTTGGAGAAGCTGGCGATGTCGGCTTGCAAGCAGTCCAAGCGGGCCTGGCTGATGGAGATGGAATCGCCTGTGGAGATTGGGGCGTACCTGGAGAAGGATGAGAACTGTGTCCTGCTGGATCCTCGGGCGAAGAAGAGGTTTTTAGACGTTGCGGTTGAGAGTCGACGAGTGCAGAAGGATTTGACGTGTCTGATCGGGCCGGAGGGAGGTTGGTCGACGGGGGAACTGGAGATGTTTGAGCAAAAGCAGGTGGTTGGATGCGTCCTGGGGAAGAGCGTGTTGCGAATCGAGACGGCGGCGATGGCGGTGGCGTCGGTGTGGGCGTCGGCGTAGAACCACACAGACAGGAATGTTTGTGCCACCGGGAAAAAGCGGAGCACGGAGCGTTTTTTATTTTTTGAAGATTGATGTCGACGTTTGAAATCGTCTCGCGACTAATTGATGAGAACTGAATCGCAACGCTGACACGCGAGCCTGAATCAATGGCTTGTCAGTTGTTGTTCGTTGCTGTTTATGGAGTCGTTGTTGACTCTGTTTTTTCCTGTCCCTGATTTCTGCGAGGAAGGTGCGCCATGACGATGACTTCAAAAGCCAAGACTGTGAAAATCATTCCCCAACTGACGCTGACGAGAATCGATGAGAGCTGCGGAGAAGGGTGCTGCGAAGTCATTCGCTATGCGACGACGGAGGACTTTGCGACGTTTCATCGCGAGTTCGGGTGGGCACGAGAGATGAGTGTGCCCGTGCGACGTTATCTGCTTCAAGGGCTTCTTTAGTGCTTTGGAAGTTGAAGAGGGCGGTGGTCCATTGTTCGTAGGACATGGAATGGTAGAACGAGTTTGAGTGAGGGGGAGATGGTCCGCACAGCGGACCCTACGGGACGCGCCATTGTATACGAGCGAGGCTTCACTTCGCAGAGATCCCTCATCCGACCTCGAAGACTCGGCCACCTTCTCCCCGGGGAGAAGGGATAAAAAAAGCCTTCGAATCGGTGAGGAATCGAAGGCTTCTGAGTTTGTGGTAACCGCAGGAGGTTACTTGGAGTCTGGGGTCAGGTCGAGGATGTTGGGAGTGCCTTGGCCATCGTAGTTGCCGCCGCGTGGGGAGCTGGCGAGCATGTCGAGGCGGGCGGCGAGCATCCGTTCTTTCTCGGCCTTGATCTCTTCGAGAGCTTCTGGCTTGATGCGAACGTCGGCGTTCTGGTGGAGCCAGAAACCGGTACCGGCTGGGATCAGGTGACCCAGGATGACGTTCTCTTTCAGACCGACGAGGTTGTCGGACTTGCCAGCGATCGCGGCTTCGGTGAGGACCTTCGTGGTTTCCTGGAAGGAGGCTGCCGAGATGAAGCTTTCCGACTGGACAGCGGCCTTGGTGATTCCGAGGAGCTGAGTACTAGCCGAGGATGGTCGAGGTCGGCCATGCTTGGCCGGCTTGCCACCGGAGGCTTCGACGGCGGAGTTGACTTCATCGATGGTGACCAGATCAACGACGTCGCCCAGATCGAACTCGGTATCACCGACATCGGTGATGCGTCCGCAGCTCTTGAGCTTGTCGTTCATGCGTTTGAACTCTTGCTTGTCGATGACAGAGCCCGGGAGGAGTTCGGTATCGCCGACGTCGTCGACGCGAACCTTCCGCAGCATCTGAGAGACAACGATTTCGATGTGCTTGTCGTCGATTTCCACGCGTTGTGCACGGTAGACGTTTTGAATCTCGTGCATCAGGTATTGAGAGACAGCCTCTTCCCCTGAGACGCGAAGAATGTCGTGCGGGACGAGAGGACCGCGGACGAGGGCATCCCCGGCTTTGACGATGTCGCCCGAGTGGACGAACAGCGGCTTACCGTGGGGAATGACGTGCTCGACTTCGGTGCCATCCTGACCGCGGACGACGATGATCCGCTTGCCGCGTTTTTTCTCGGCAAGGAGTTCGACTTCGCCATCGATCTCGGCGACGACGGCTGGGTCTTTGGGCTTGCGGGCTTCGAAGAGCTCGGTGACTCGTGGCAGACCCCCGGTGATGTCCTGGGTACCCCCTGCATCCCGTGGGTTCTTCGCGATGATCGAACCGGCAGCGATTTGCTTGCCGTCTTCGACTTCGATACTGGCCCGTTCAGGCAGGTAGTAGAAGTCGAGGATCTTGCCCTGGCCGTCTTCGATGATGATCTGCGGGTGCAGGTCGCCTTTGTGCTCGATGACGCTGAGACGTTTGTGACCCGATGGATCGACTTCGGTGCGGACCGAACGGCCTTCGACGAGGTCTTCGTAGCGGACGGTACCGCCGACTTCCGAGAGAATTGGAATGGCGTGTGGGTCCCATTGGCAGAGAACTCTGCCGGCATCGACCTGTTCGCCTTCGGTCACCATGAGGACGGCACCGTTCGGAATCGAGTAAGACTCGATTTCGCGACTCTTGGAGTCGACGATGACAATTTCCCCGTTTCGGGTCAGAACGACGTTGTGACCTTCCTGGTTCATAACCGAGCGAACGCGTGCGAAGCGAACCTTACCGGCTTTACGGCATTTGATTTCGCTTTCTTCCACTTCACGCGAGGCAGTTCCTCCAATGTGGAACGTTCGCATTGTCAGCTGAGTACCTGGCTCGCCGATCGACTGAGCGGCGATGATCCCGGTGGCCAGTCCTTCTTCGACCATCGAACCGGTTGAGAGGTCCATTCCGTAGCAGAGACGGCAGAGGCCGAGCTCGGCTTCGCAAGTCATCGGGCTGCGGACCTGAATCTTTTCGAGACCCAGTTCCTGAATCTTACGGGCCTTCTCGACCGTGATGAGTTCGTCTTCCCGGACGATGACTTCATCAGTGATCGGGTTGACGATGTTGGTCCGGCTGACACGACCACGGATGGCGTCTGCCAGAGAAACTTCGACGTTCTCGCCGCGGTAAACGACCCCCTTGGTGATTCCCTTGGTGGTGCCGCAGTCCTGGATCGTGACGACGACGTTCTGGCAGATATCAGCCAGTTTTCGTGTCAGGTAACCCGAGTCAGCTGTCTTGAGGGCGGTATCGGCCAGACCCTTACGGGCACCGTGAGTCGAGTTGAAGTACTCGAGAACCGAGAGACCTTCACGGAAGTTGGCCTTGATCGGCGTTTCCATAATTTCGCCCGATGGCTTGGCCATCAGACCCCGCATTCCTGCGAGCTGGCGAATCTGTTCCTGACCCCCCCGTGCACCCGAGTCTGCCATGAGGAAGATCGGGTTGACGTAGGCGCCGTTGTCCCGAACATCGTTCTGGAACTCGAGCATCATCGCCTTTTTGATCTTGTCGTTGGCTTGAGTCCAGGTATCGAGGACCTTGTTATAACGCTCGGAGTTGGTGATCAGACCCTTCTCGTACAGTTTCTGTTGTTTGACAACGGTCTGTTCGGCTTCGGTGATGACCTTCTCTTTGTTTGGAGCGGCAATCAGGTCGCTGGTGGCGAAGGACAGACCGCTGCGGGTTGACTGGATGAAGCCGTTTTCCTTCATCTTGTCGAGCAGCTGGATCGTTTTCAGACGTCCCAGTTCGAGGTAGCAGTCCGAGATGACGTTGGCCAGGTCGCGGCTCTTCATCGTGATGTTGTAGAACGACAGCCTTGGATCGAGGATATCGTTGAAGAAGATACGACCGACGGAGGTTTCGATCAGTCCGCCCGGGCGGTACGTATCGGCGCCTTCGCCTTTGACGCGTTTGTCTTTCGACAGACGAACCTTGACGGTGGCGTGACGGGTGACTTTGCCCAGTTCAAAGGCCATGTAGACTTCGTTGATGTTGGCAAAGATCATGCCTTCACCGGGACGGCCGGGCTTCTTCAGGGTCGCATAGTAACTACCCATCACGATGTCTTGTGATGGAGAGATAATTGGCAGACCGTTGGCGGGGCTGAAGATGTTGTTGGTCGACATCATCAGGGTCGTGGCTTCGACCTGAGCTTCGATCGACAGAGGCAGGTGGACTGCCATCTGGTCGCCGTCGAAGTCGGCGTTGAAGCCTTTACAGACCAGTGGGTGGACGCGGATCGCGTTCCCTTCCACCAGCGTTGGCTCGAACGCCTGGATCCCCATGCGGTGCAGGGTGGGTGCACGGTTCAGGAGGACCGGGTGGTTCTTAATGACTTCGTCGAGGATATCCCACACGTCGTCTTCTTTGCGCTCGAGCATCCGCTTGGCGCTCTTGATGGTATCGGCGTGACCGAGTTCCTTGAGGCGTCGGATGACGAATGGCTGGAACAGTTCGAGGGCGATCTTCTTGGGCAGGCCGCACTGGTGCAGCTTGAGGTCTGGACCGACGACGATGACCGAACGAGCCGAGTAGTCGACGCGTTTACCGAGAAGGTTTTCGCGGAAACGACCTTGCTTACCTTTGATCATGTCGGTCAGCGACTTGAGCGGACGGTTCGATGAACCGAGTACGGGTCGCTTACAACGGTTGTTGTCGAAGAGGGCGTCGACGGACTGCTGCAGCATCCGTTTTTCGTTGCGGACGATGACTTCCGGAGCGTTGAGGTCGACGAGCTTTTTCAGACGGTTGTTACGGTTAATGATCCGGCGGTAAAGATCGTTCAGGTCGCTGGTGGCGAAGTTGCCTGAATCGAGCAGAACCAGAGGACGCAGGTCCGGAGGAATGACCGGGATGACATCGAGGACCATCCACTCGGGACGGTTGTCTGAGTCGCGGAGAGCTTCCACGATTTTCAGACGCTTGATGTAGTCTTTGGTCTTCTGTTGAGAGCCGGTTTCTTTGAGGTCTTTGCGCAGTTGCTCAGACTCTTCGACAAGGTTGAGCTTCTGGAGAAGCTTCTTGACGGCTTCGGCACCCATTTCGATGGTGAAAGCGCCTTCGCCGAATTTTTCCTTGTTGTGGATGGCTTCTTCTTCGGTCATGACCTGGCAGAGTTTCAAGCCGGTTTCGCCTGGGTCGGTGACGACGTAGTCCTGGAAGTAGATGACTTTTTCCAGACCGGTGGTCTTCATGTTGAGCAGGGCCCCTAAGCGGGAGGGCATGCTCTTGAAGAACCAGATGTGGACGACAGGGGCAGCCAGTTCGATGTGGCCCATGCGCTTACGACGGACGCGGCTGTGAGTGACTTTCACGCCGCAACGGTCGCAGATCATGCCTTTGTACTTCATGCCGCGGTACTTGCCGCAGGCACATTCCCAGTCTTTTTCTGGTCCGAAGATCCGCTCACAGAACAGGCCGTCGCGTTCTGGACGGTAGGTTCGGTAGTTGATGGTTTCGGGCTTTTTTACTTCGCCAAAAGACCAGCTGCGGATGTCGTTGGGGCTGGCCAGGGAGATCTTGACGGAGCCGTAATCATTGACGCGTTCATAAGGGGTTTCACCAACACTCATGCGGGGCTCCTGTATGAAAAGGCACAGGCGGGTGCCTGTAGGGGGCTATCTGATGATGGCACAGGCGAGGCCTGTGGATGCTTATCTTGTATGTGACGCGGGCATTACTGCCTGTGTCATTTGACTGAGCACCGACTGGACTGTCGGTGCTCTTCTCGATGGACTTAGGCGGGGCCCTGGGCTTTTTCCAGTTGCATGTTCAAGCACAGACCGCGGATTTCGTTGTTGAGAACGTCGAAGCTGGCTGGTGTACCGGCTTCGAGGGTGTTCTCGCCTTTGACCATCGATTCGTAGATCTTGGTACGACCTTCGACGTCGTCCGACTTGACGGTGAGCAGTTCCTGGAGGATGTAGGCGGCCCCGTAGGCTTCCAGAGCCCAGACTTCCATTTCCCCGAAACGTTGACCGCCGAAGCGGGCTTTACCGCCGAGAGGCTGCTGGGTGATGAGTGAGTAAGGACCAGTTGCCCGAGCGTGGACCTTGTCGTCGACAAGGTGGTGCAGCTTGAGCATGTAGATGATCCCGACTGTGGTCTTCTGCTCGAAGGCTTCGCCGGTGCGGCCGTCGAAGAGCTGGCTCTTCCCATCGGCTGGGAGACCGGCTTGATCGAGGAGCTCGTTGATGTGCGACTCGTCGCAGCCATCGAAGACCGGACAGATGGCGCGGAAGCCGGAGATGGCGGCGGCGTAGCCCAGGTGAGTCTCAAGAATCTGACCCACGTTCATCCGCGAAGGAACCCCCAGCGGGTTGAGGATGATGTCGACCGGAGTTCCGTCTGCCAGGTACGGCATGTCTTCGATCGGGAGAACCTTGGAGATAACCCCCTTGTTACCGTGGCGACCGGCCATCTTATCCCCGACGGAGATCTGACGCTTCGAAGCCACGTAAACCTTGACCATCTGGAGAACGCCGCTTGCCAGTTCGTCGCCACGTTTGAGGCTGTTGACGGCATGGTCAGCGCGGTCGATTTCGTCGTCGACCAGGGCCCATTGTTCGTCGATGATCTGCTTGCACTCGGCTTGTTTTTGAGGGCTGCGGATATCGAGGTCGTTGTAGTACTTGAAGAAGCTGCGGGCGGCTTCGGCCAGTGACTTCTCTTCTTTGAAGCCCCGGATTTCGCGGCCGGCTTCGTCGGTCAGGTGACGTCCGAGAGCCTTCTCGAAGTTGGCCAGGAAGGACTTGAACTTCTCAGCAACAGCGACGTAGCCATCGGTCTCGACCTTTTTGAGGTGAGCTTCGAAGTCCTTGCGTTCCTTCTCGGTCAGCGACATGCGGCGTGCGAACTTCTCAGTATGAATGACGATGCCTTCGACGCCCGATGGGACTTCGAGAGACTCGTTCTTCACATCTTCCCCGGCACGACCAAAGATCGCGTGGAGGAGTTTTTCTTCCGGTGTCAGTTCAGACTTGGCTTTTGGAGAAACCTTGCCGACGAGGATATCGCCAGGAGAGACACGTGTCCCGATCTTGACGATTCCGCCTTCGTCGAGGTGACGGAGGGCTTTCTCGCTGACGTTGGGAATGTCGCGGGTGAATTCTTCGCGGCCGAGTTTGGTTTCGCGGATTTCGACGTCAAACTCGTCGATGTGGATCGACGTGTAGACGTCTTCTTTGACGAGACGCTCGGACAGGATGATCGCATCCTCGAAGTTGTAACCCTGCCATGACATGAAGGCGACGAGGACGTTACGACCGAGGGCGAGAACGCCATCTTTGGTCGCAGCGGAGTCGCACATGATCTGACCCTTCTTGACCTTCTGACCCATTTTGACAAGGGGCTTTTGGTTCAAGCAGGTTCGTTCGTTCAAGCCGGTGAACTTGCGGAGCGGATACTTCTTGCCATCGACTTCGATGACGCTGGCATCGACGTAGGTGATGGTTCCAGCCTTCTCGGCGATGACGACCATCCCGGAGTTGGCAGCAACGTAGTCTTCCATACCGGTTCCGACGAGGGGGAACTCGGTGATCAGAAGAGGCACGGCCTGACGTTGCATGTTCGAACCCATCAAGGCCCGGTTGGCATCGTCGTGCTCAAGGAACGGAATCAGACCCGCTGAGATACCGACCATCTGGCAGGGAGCCACGTCCGTGTACTGGACGGTCTTGGTCGGAACCCAGACGACGTCGTTACGGAAACGAGCCAGAACGCGATCGCCAGAGAGTCTTTCGTTCTCGACCGGGGTATCGGCAGGGGCGACATAGACAGTCGATTCTTCGTCGGCACGCAGCCATTCGATATCGCTGGTGATCTTGCCGTCGACAACCTTGCGGTACGGGGTGATCAGGAAGCCATAATCATCGACCTTGGCAAAGATCGAGAGGCTCGAGATCAGACCGATGTTCGTACCTTCGGGCGTTTCAATCGGGCAGATACGGCCGTAGTGGGAAATGTGAACGTCGCGGACTTCGAAGCCGGCTCGTTTACGGTTCAGACCGCCAGGACCCAGTGCAGACAGACGTCGCTCGTGAGTCAACATCGACAGAGGGTTGGTCTGGTCGACGACCTGAGACAGTTCGCTGCGGCCGTAGAAGTAATCAATGGCTGCGGAGACTGACTTCGGATTGACGAGGTTACGAGGAGTCATTTCCTCGACGTCCTTGAGGCTCATCCGCTCTTGAACGGTGCGGCGGAGCTTCAGGAAGCCTTTGCGGATTTCGTCAGCGGCGAGTTCGTCGATCGTTCGCAGACGTCGGTTACCGAGGTTATCGATGTCGTCGACGTGAGCAGACTGATCGTTCATTCGCAGGCGGATGACGTAACGCATGGAGTTGACGAGGTCGATCGCCTGCAGGGTCATCTCGTCATCGGAGACATCCTGGCTGAATTTGCGGTTAACGCGGAAACGACCGACGCGGCCGAGGCGGTAACGGTTCTGATCGTAGAACTTCTCTTTGAAGAGCGTGATTGCCTTCTCGAGTTGTGGGGGGTTACCCGGGCGAAGACGCTGATAGATCTTCAGCAGGGCTTCTTCGTGGCTGGTGGTAGGGTCTTCGATGATCGTGTTCAGGATCAACTGATCGCGGTGATCGGAGACGACTTCGACCTTCTTGATGGTTGATTCGGAGAGTTCGAGAGCCTGAGCTTCCGAGATCAGGTGAGCAGCTTCGACGATGATCTCGCCGCTGCGGTCGTGACCCTTGGGATAGATGACGTTCTCGACCGAGTACAAGCCAATCAGTTCGGCACCGTTGGCGCTGACTTTGACTTCCTTGGTCGGATAGAAGGCACGGATCAGATCGGCGTCTGATGAGTACTTCTGATCCATGGCGCGGATCAGAGTCGTCGCAGAGAACTTACCACTCTGGTCGATGCGGACGCCGAGAGTTTCTTTCTTGGAGATGACGAATTCGATCCAGCTACCACGCTCTGGAATGATTCGGCAGCTGTAGTTCTTGCGCTCGCCTGGCTCTGCGGTGAGGACGAAGTCCACCCCGGGAGAGCGGTGGAGCTGGCTGACAACAACGCGTTCGGCACCGTTGATGATGAATTCACCGCCGCCGAGCATGATCGGGATATCGCCGAGATAAACTTCCTCTTCGATCGGCTGCTCTTTCATCAGACGCATCCAGACGCGAAAAGGGCGTCCGTAGGTCAGGCGGAGCTGACGGCATTCGTCTGGTGAGTAGCGTGGCTTGCCGAGTTCGTAGCGAACGTACTCGAGCTTGTGGTTGCCATCGAAGCTGACGACAGGGAAGATCTCGCGCAGGATTTCTTCAAGACCGATGTCTTTGCGCTGCGTGGGCTCGATATCAGCCTGGAGGAAGCGGTAATAAGACTCGGTTTGAATCCGGGTCAGGTTGGAGATTTCGAAGTTGCTCTTGATTCTTCCAAAGTTACGAACTTCTTTGGTGGGGATCGTTCGTTGTGCTGGAATCGGCATTGCCTGTGGCTTTCAACTTGTTCGAAAAAAGAGGGGCAACCAGATGCGAAAGCGTGAGTCACGTTTCGCCCGTCAGAGAGCTTCAAGCAGCCATCGCTTCCGTGGCGATGATTGAGACACCTTCCGTGGACTGAAGCATCGAGAAAATCGGTCTCAGGAGAAAGTTCCCGCCAGAATTCGTGTCAGCGGGACGATCTGAATCGGAAAGAGAGCAGAGCGACGCAAAGTGCAGGGTCTCATCTCTGGACATGGACAAGGACAAGGTCATCGGCCTCAAAAATACAACAGTAAAATCGACTTTGGTGTTCAACCGGGGTAGGTTGCACCGTTGTTACCTGATGCGAAATCAGGAGGTCGGACGTCGATCGGTCCGAAAAACTGGTCGCGATTCCGCAACGCAAAGACGATGCGCAATGGAATTTGCGCGCTGACACGCCAGAGTCTCTCGTCAAAGATACGAGAGCGATATCAGAAAATCAAGTAAGCAGCCAGGTTTACCCCATAAGACTTTAGGGAAACCTGCCTGCTTGCCTCGATTTGATATTTCGTCTGGAATCGAATCTGTTCCGGAACAGGAGACGGGATCAGAGGACAGCGGCCCGAAGATGAGCCGCGGTCAAACTACTTGATCTCGACTTTTCCGCCAGCTTTTTCGATTTCTTCTTTGATCTTGTTGGCTTCGTCCTTTGAAACAGCTTGTTTCAGAGGCTTTGGAGCGCCTTCGACCAGGTCCTTGGCTTCTTTGAGGCCCAGACCGGTGATGGCACGGACAGCCTTGATGACGTTGATCTTCTGATCGCCGGCGGTAGCCAGGATCGCGTCGAACTCGGTCTTCTCAGCGGCTGGAGCAGCAGCACCGCCGCCGTCAGCTGGAGCAGCCATCATGACAGCGCCGCCAGCAGCTGGCTCGATGCCGTGGACTTCTTTGAGGTAATCAGCCAGAGCCTTGGCTTGGAGGAGGGTCAGGCCGACCAGTTGATCGCCCAGAGCCTTGGTAGAGTCGTCGAATTGTGTGGCTGTCTCGGCCATTATCAAACCCTTTCACGGAACTTTTTAAAACTCAAATCTGACGAAATGAAAACCAGGTCGCCGAACATCGACGCCACAAACAATTGTTTTCGTTGTATTTTCCAAGTTGATCCGATCGGAACGATCGGACCGGGTGAACGTCAAGCGGCTTCGCTGGAAGGCTCGTCGCCACCGCCATGTTTCTCTTCGATCGTCTTGACGATACCAGCGAGCTTGCCTCCTGGTCCGAGGAGTGCACCGGCCAGCTTGGCACCTGGGCTGAGGATCTGACCAGCGATCTGGCTGATGAGTTCCAGGCGACCGGGGCTCTTGCTCAGTGCAGTGACTGCATCGCCGCTGAGAGTCGTACCTTCGACGGATCCACCTTTGATGGTGATCTTGCTGTAGTCTTTGGTGATCTTGACAACGACCTTCGAGAGGGCAACGACGTCTTCGCCGCCGTAGATGATCGTTGATGGTCCAGCCAGTACTTTCTCCATGCCTGTAACGCCGTTCTTTTCGAGGGCTTTACGGGCGAGGGTGTTCTTGACGGTCAGCATCTTGACGCCTGCGTTGCGGATCTTGCCGCGGAAGGCGTGGTCAGCGACGGGGTCGAGTGCTGAGGAATCGATGACCAGGACATCGCGAGCATCACCCAGGCGGGCGTGAACATCGTCGATGATCAATTCTTTGACGTACTTACTCATAACTGTCAGACCTAAGAGATCGAGAGCAGAAAGTGTTTTGTTAGTTAAGTCGAGAGTCGACTTAAACGGTCACAAATTAGACGCCGACCGGGATGCCGGGCATCATGGTGGCGTTCAGGGTGACGCTGCGGACGTAGATCCCTTTGGCACCGGATGGTTTGACGGTGTTGAGGTAGGCGACCATGGCATTGGCGTTGTCAAGCAGCTTCTGGGTGTCGAAAGAGAGCTTGCCGATGACTGCATGGACGTTACCGCCTGAGTCATTGCGGAACTCGACTTTACCAGCCTTGTATTCTTTGACGGCAGTCGCGACGTCCTGGGTGACCGTACCAGCTCGTGGAGATGGCATCAGTCCGCGAGGACCGAGAACGCGACCCAGAGGACCGACGACACCCATCATATCAGGGCTGGCGATCGCGACATCGAAGTCGAGCCAGTTCTCTTTGAGAATGCGGTCAGCGAGCTCTTTGGCTCCGACGGCATCTGCACCGGCTGCTTGAGCGGCTTTGGCGTTGTCGCCTTGAGCGAAAACGATGACTCGTTGAGACTTGCCGATACCGTGTGGCAGGACGATTGAGCCGCGGACGATCTGATCGGCCTGGCGTGGATCGATACCAAGGTTAAAGGCGAGAGCGACGGTCTGATCGAATTTGACCGGCTTGATGCCTTTAGGCAGTTGATCATTGAGTCCTTTGAGGACTTCAACAGCTTTATCGAGAGAGACTTTGCCAACTTGCTCGGTCTTCTCGCGCAGGAACTTCATGCGTTTAGACGTATTCGCCATATCTGTCAGCTATCTATCGAAACATTGTGTTCTGGATAACGGGAGGACTCGTTGTCTTCCCTCGAACGTGTTCTGTTGCCCGCATTGAAAGACGATTGTAATGATCTCTTTCGCCCGCGAGGCTGGGCGGCTTGCAAGGTATCAGCATCGACTAGTCGACGATTTCGATACCCATGCTGCGGGCTGTTCCCGCGATGACTCGGCAAGCCTGATCCATACCGCTTGAATTCAGGTCGCTCATTTTTGTCTTGGCGATTTCCTGAACCTGGGCCATGGTCACGCGACCAACTTTGTTTGTCTTCGGGTTGTCTGCACCCTTGGCGACCTGAGCGTACTTCTTGAGAAGGACAGCTGCAGGCGGGCTTTTCAGGATGAAGTCGAAAGTACGGTCTTTGTAGACAGTAATGACGACGGGGATGACCATTCCCATCATGTCGCGAGTCTTCTCATTGAATTGAGAGACAAACTGACCGATGTTGACCCCGTGAGGACCGAGTGCAGTACCGACTGGAGGAGCAGGAGTTGCCTGACCACCTTTGCACTGAACCTTGATGACTGCGGTGACTACTTTTGCCATGATCGAACCTGATCGTATCGCTGTCTTGGGAGGCTGACGAGAGGCTGCTCTACACAAGAGCGAACTTGTCGTCGGCTGTATCTATAATCGCCGAGGAGTGTGCACGAGCACAAACTACGGACGCTCAACTTGCCAGTAATCCAGTTCAACCGGTGTCGGACGACCAAAGATCTCGATCAGAACGGTGATTTTGCCGCTTGATTCGTCGACTGCTTCGATCGTTCCCTGGAAGCTTTCAAAGGTTCCTTCTTTGATCTTAATGACTTCACCAGATTGGAAGTCGATCTTGACCTTGGTTGGTTCGACGTCTTTGGAAAGTTCCAGGCCCAGCATTCGGGCAATTTCCGTTTCCTGCATGGGAATCGGCTTGCCAGCTGCCCCGGTGAAATCACCGACGCCTGCTGTATCGCGAATGAGGTACCAGGTGTCGTCGTTGAGGACGAGCTGAATCATCAGGTAACCCGGGTAGAGCTTTTGCTCTCGGATTTTCTTTTTCCCGCCCTTGGTTTCAACAACCTTTTCGGTCGGGATGATGACTTCACCGAAAAACTCTTCCAGTCCTTCCAGCTTCACCCTTTTGACAATCGCGTCGCGAATTGTTCGTTCGCGATTTGACTGTACTTTGAGGACATACCATTGCATGCCTTCGGGTTGCTGTGTGACTTCCGCCATGCTGAAAACTCAGTTTCTCAACAGTAAACGTTCTGATTGTTGACTTGCAGACGAATCAGTCAGTCGACCGGCCTGATGAGCCACAGGGGCAGAACTTGGAAAGAAAGAATTCTCCGACTCTCCAGAACGACACCGGCTCGGACCAGAGCCCGAGCCGCGAATTGGGAAACGAAAAGCATACAGTGTCAAACCGTTTTTTCAAGCAACCCAAGTCTTTTTCTGCGATTTGCTAAGAATGGACTTGCAATTCAGGTTTCTGGTGGCCCTAAGGCGGCCTGGAAGTTGATGTTTGCGCAAAAAAAAGACCTGCTGGAAGCAGGTCTCTGGGTGATTTTTGGGGTTGGATTAAAATCGGAGGAAGCCGATGAGGTGGAAGAACCACTGCCAGATCATGTCGTAGACGAAGAGGGCACCGGCAACAATGAACATGGTCGCGAGGACAACGATAGTGGCGCGGTACAGGTGCGTGGAATCTGGCCAACTGACCTTATCAACTTCTGCCTGGACGGCGACCAGGAAGTCGGCGAATGGCGGGTAGTTGACGGTACGGAAGCCGAGCCACAGGCCGAGGAGGCTGATGCCACCCTGGACGCTGTATTTGACGAGATCGGTATACTCAGCGAAGACGTACTGGCTGAGTTCCCAGCCCGCGAATGCGAAGACAACGAAGATCGCGATGGCAGTTGCCTGGCGGACCTTCAATCCCTGATTCCGCTTGTAGATTGTGGCCGACATCAGCTCCGAGGTGAAGCCAGCGAGATTCGACTTTGCCATATCGTGTCTGGTCCTGGTGTTGCCTCGTCGCGTCAATGTCGACGTGGCCCGACTCTGTCTTAAGAGTGATGTTCTCGAAGATGCAGTTGAAGGATACGCGGTCAAGCCGCGCAATCGCAGAAGTGTCTCGTCAAGAAAGAACACGGGCGGAAGGACTCGAACCTTCAACCGCCGGATTTGGAATCCGGTGCTCTGCCAATTGAGCTACGCCCGTAGGTAGGCGACGAATTATTTCTTGCGAGATTCTTTGTGGAGCGTGTGTCTGCGAAGCCTTGGGCAGTATTTCATCAGCTCAAGCTTCTCGGTTCCACGCATTTCCTTGATCACGCGGTAGTTTCTCATACCAGTTTCAGTACATTCCAGCCAGACGTATTCGCGAGCCATGGGTCACCAAATGCAAAAAAATTAAAGATTGATCGATGGAAAATGGGAGGCAAAGCGGGCCGTATGTGATGAAAAATACGGCGACCATCAACACAGTATCCTCGGCGTGAAGAACACGTCGAGGATCTGTGGAATGGTCATGATCAACTCAAGTGGATTACTCGAGGATCTTGGTCACAACGCCAGAACCGACGGTACGTCCACCTTCGCGGATCGCGAAGCGGCTGTTGAGGTCCATGGCGATTGGTTTTTGGAGTTCGACTTCCAGAGGAACGTTATCACCTGGCATACACATTTCTGCGCCGCCGAGGAGCTTGGCTGCACCGGTGACGTCCGTGGTGCGGAAGTAGAACTGAGGGCGGTAACCAGAGAAGAATGGCGTGTGACGGCCACCTTCCTCTTTGCTCAGAACGTACACTTCGCATTCGAACTTGTGGTGAGGCTTGATTGAGTTGGCAACGGCGAGGACCTGGCCACGCTCGATATCATCTTTTGTGATACCGCGGAGCAGGAGACCGACGTTATCGCCAGCGATGCCTTGGTCCAGAGTCTTCTGGAACATTTCGACGCCGGTGACGACAGTTTCCTGAACATCTCGAAGGCCGATGACGCTGACTTTTTCGCCAACTTTGATGACGCCGCGCTCAATACGACCGGTGGCGACAGTACCGCGACCTTTGATTGAGAAGACGTCTTCAACAGCCATGAGGAATGGCTTATCAGATTCGCGAAGTGGTTCTGGGATACCGGCGTCGAGAGCGTCCATCAGCTTGCCGATGCAGGCGTTGGCGGTCGCGTCGCTTGGGTTTTCCAGGGCTGCCTTGGCGTTACCGCGAACGATCGCGATGTCATCGCCAGGGAAGTCGTACTTGTTGAGAAGTTCGCGGACTTCCATCTCGACGAGCTCGAGGAGCTCTTCGTCATCGACGAGGTCGCACTTATTCAGAAAGACAACCAGAGCTGGCACGTTGACCTGGCGAGCCAGGAGAATGTGTTCGCGGGTTTGTGGCATCGGGCCGTCAGCAGCTGAAACGACGAGGATCGCTCCGTCCATCTGGGCAGCACCGGTGATCATGTTCTTGACGTAGTCGGCGTGACCTGGACAGTCAATGTGGGCGTAGTGACGACCAACTGACTCGTATTCGACGTGAGACACGGCGATGGTGACGGTCTTTGTGTCATCGCGGACCGTACCACCCTTGGTGATTTGAGCGTAGCTCAATGGAGTGGCCAGGCCTTTGGCAGCCTGGACTGCGACGAGGGCGGCTGTCAGCGTGCTCTTGCCGTGGTCGATGTGACCAATAGTGCCGACGTTGACGTGTGGTTTTTTACGTTCGAAAGTTTCCTTAGCCATCGTTAAACTCCGAGTCCCCTTTAACTTTCAAAACTGAATGCCAACAAGCCTAAAGGCATATGCTGGAATACAACTACTGGCCTAAAAAGGGGCCAGACCTTCACACAGGCCCAGGAGGCCAGACAATTTGGAAAAGGCTAAAACTAACAATCTGATGAAAAACTTGCAATCGACCGGAAGTGTCCGACCAGCGCGAGAATCGCCAAATCATCCAGTTTTCACAGGAAAATCAAAAATCAGCGATTTCAGATCGTTAATCAAAAAACGGTTCCGACTGGCAGTGTTGTCAGTCAGAACCGCTAGAGCTGCTGAGGGGACTCGAACCCTTGACCTCGTCCTTACCAAGGACGTGCTCTACCAACTGAGCTACAGCAGCGAATTCAGGAGAATGCAGTCGTTTGAGTGTGGCTCGAAGAGTCACTTGTGCTCTACGGGAAAATGAGAGCGGGTGAAGGGAATCGAACCCTCACGACCAGCTTGGAAGGCTGGAGTTCTACCATTGAACTACACCCGCGACTGTTTGCACATCAGACTGAGGCTGTCATCGCGATCTGTGAAAGAAAAAGAAACAAAGTGGGGGCGACAGGATTCGAACCTGTGAAGGCATAGCCAGCAGATTTACAGTCTGCCCCCATTGGCCGCTCGGGCACACCCCCAAATGTTTCGTTTGCTTTTTGTTCGTCCAACGCTGCGCTGGCCTTGCGGTTACCTGCAGGATTTTCCGAGGCCCACTTTGGTGGACAAAGGGAAAAAATGCAAGCCAACCCGGTGGTCGTCACTGCGGTCGGAGGAAAAAAGAGCTGGCGGAGGGAGTTGAACCCACAACCTACGGTTTACAAAACCGTTGCTCTGCCATTGAGCTACGCCAGCTGATCTCTGCAGTGACCCTCGTTTCCGGGAGTCGCGGAGAAGCCCGCTAGTATAACGACCTTGATATTCCGTTCAAGCCTTTTCACCGTGGAGAATGACACGGCTGTGAGAGGAATGTTCGCGGGGCCGGAAAGTGACTCGCGACTATCGAGTGATTGTCTCGAGATTCATGGTGGCGAACCAGGCGTTTTTCTGTCGTGACGAGTTCAGGAAAATGGCTCGTCCGTCGGGGAGGATTTCAAAGCCTTCCAGTTCATCAGTCGGATAACTGAGTTTGAGCGTGTTGAGCGGGGTGGCGCAGGTGCCAGCTGAATCGAGAGGGGTTGTGGAAAGCTGGTAGCCGAGGCCTTCGATCTGGTTCTGGACCAGGATCAGCTCTTTGGTTTGTTCATTCCAGCAGAGGGTCTGGACCCAGGGGCCGGTGGGCTGTTTGGTGACGAGGACGCCCGGAGAGCTGGTGCGGACGACGGATTTGAGTTTTTCGGGGTCGTAGAGGCGAATTTCGTTGCCTGTGGGGCCGTAATCGCTAGTCGCGATGAGTTCCTTGCCCTGGATGGTGACGTATTCGGGGCGGGTGCCGTTGAGGCCGAGGTCGTCGTTGATCTGGTTGAGGATGGCGTGGTCGAGGTGGCCGTCTTTTTTGGCCTGTTCCCAGTCAATGCGGAAGATCGTGCCTCGGCGATAGACCGTGTCGCCGAGGAAGACGCCGTGGGAACCGAAGGTCAGGCCGGTGGGGTGCGGCGCGACATCAATGCCGTTGCGGGTCAGTTTAATTTCCAGTCCGGTCCACTGCAGAGGTTCGGGGCTGGCTGGTTCGTAGCGGTATTCACGGATGACGCCGGTTTCGGCATCGCCATAGATATAGAGAAGGCCATCGTGGCGGGTGATGCCCTGAGCGGCTCCGAGGCCTTCAATGGTCTGGGAGATCTGAAGGGCTTGCTCGCTAGTGTCAAAGTCGATGGGCTTTGAGGGAAGGTCTGCGGCTGTGAGAGGGGCAAACGCCAAGAATGCGATGGCGGAGAAGATCGTCCTGATCATTCAGTGGGTTCCTGTGCAGGATTTCGGAGTCAGGTTTACTCAGTACGCATATTGTTTGGTAGTTAAGTGAATCGGTAGGTAAGAAGCTGTGAATTTGGCGCAAAGTTTGTGGAATATGCGGCGTCCCTGCTGACAGATGTCCACAAAGGAGAGGGGCAAACTTAAAGGAATCTTTCGAAAATTGGAAGAATAATTCGCATGCAGAATCCGTACGACGCGCATAACCGTTACGCCAGACACAACGATGCAGATTGGCACTGGCGGCATGATGAAAACAACTGGATTGCGAGTTTTTCGCGTCGATAGAAATGGCAGCCGGATAAACCACGTTTGGAGAGATAACACTCCAAATAGCTGGCCGGCAAGCACCAGTGTCGCATCACGGATGAGATCCGCAGACGGAGTTCTGCGAAAGTTCCAAGGACTAGGAGCGAGAGCGCATGCTTTCTAAGTGGAGTCTACTAACGAGCCGATTCAATCGGGCCTGTCAGCGAACTGTCGTTGCTGTCACGACAACCGCGATGCTCGCCGGCCAGTTCGGACTGGAACAGGCGTTTGCTCAATCCGGATTTTCTCCGGCCTATCAGGGCATTGTCCAAGCTCAGAACGCCGAAGAGCGAGAAGTCCCGCTCGATTCGCGAATCAGCTCGATGCCTGATGTCGAAGATCAGTTCGACGTCATTCACCACCGCAGTCAACTGATGCTGACGAATCGTCGCATCAAGCGGATGGCGATTGCTGACCCGTCGGTCATCGAAGTCGCCCCGTACAGTGACACAGAGATTTCGGTCATTGGCCTGTCGCTGGGAACAACGACATTGACGCTGTGGTTCGAAGATGATGACGATCCGCTGATTTATCTGGTCAATACAATTCGCGACCCTGCTCTGGAAGATCGACGACGTGTCGACTATGGCAAGCTGGAGCGAAAGCTCGCCCTGCTCTTCCCGAACAGCAAGGTCTATATCATCCCGATTTCTGGCAAGATTATCGTGAAGGGACAAGCTCACGACAGCCAGGAAGCGACCCGTATCATGCAGGTTGTGCAGGGCGAAGTCATTAACCGCGAAGGGGGAATGGCTGGTGCTCCGATGACTGATGGTGGTGGGGGTGGTGGAGGAACAGATGGGATTGCGGTCGAAAGCGGTGGCGGTGGACGACTCTTCGGATTCGGGAACGGATCTGGTTATGTGGTCGATATGCTGCAGGTTCCGGGCGAATTCCAGGTCATGATTCGAGCCCGGATTGCCGAGCTCAATCGCTCGCAGTTGCGACGTTATGGGGTCGACCTGAATATCATTTTTGCCAACGGCCAATCGATTGGAACGAACATGTCGGGCGGTGCCCCGACGTTGAGCGGGATTTTCGAGGAAGGTGACATCATCACTTTGATCGATGCCCTGGCTGGTAACGGTACCGCGACGATCCTGTCCGAGCCTGCGTTGACGGTTCTCTCCGGTCGCACGGCGAGCTTCCTGGCAGGGGGCGAATTTGCGGTTCCGACGGTCGTCGGTATCGGTGGAGCACAAGGTCAGACGACGACTTTCCGGGGATTTGGTACGTCGTTGCTGGTGACGCCGACTGTTGTGGATGGGGATAATATCCGTCTGCAGATCGTACCGGAGTTTTCACAAACGACGTCTGGTAACTCGGTCGGAGGGATTCCCGGGCTGAATTCTCGACGCTTGAGTACGGTGGTCGAACTGCGAGAAGGTCAGACGATCGTGCTCGGCGGACTGCTGTCTCGTCAGCGAAATACAGAAAACAACCGCATTCCCTGGCTGGGTAGTCTGCCGGTGGTCGGCCCTGCCCTGTTCAATGCCAAGCGATCGACGGAAGACGAGTCGGAACTGCTGATCATCGTCACGCCTGAGATTGTGCGACCGATGGATCCTGATGAAGTTCCCCCGATGCCGGGCTTCTATGCACCGCATCCGAACGACTGCGAGTTCTATCACTACAACATGGTCGACGGGGCTCCGGATCAGAACGTCTATCAACTGGCTCCCTGGGGTAACAAGTCTGGGTATGGGTATCAGGTGGGTTACAACCACTTCAATCCTGGTGCCGCTCAGCCGATGTATAGCCCGGTCCCGTCTGCTGGTCAGGGGCCACAAGGTCAGCAGCAACAGCAGCAGCCTTACAGCATGCCAGGGCAGGGCCAGCCGATGCTTTCCCTGCCACAGGGTCAGCCAATGCAGCCTGGCTATTCCATGCCACCTGCTCCGATGACTCCTGAAGGGTATCAACAGCCGATGTCAAACTATGCACCGCCGATGGGTGGCCGGAACGGGATGCGACCATCTCAAACGGGCCAGCCTCCCGTGCGACAGCCATCGTCAGCGATTCAGCCAGTTTCGGGTGAATCACATGGTCGATCAGCATTGCCATCCCGACTGTATCAACCACGACAAGGTCGATAAGTCACCCTTCCAGTTTCCGTGACCATTCTTTCTGTGGTCATTCTTCCTGTGACCTTTCGAACACGACTCCGATCGCCGATGCGAGGAATGTTTATGCGTAAGTTCTGGTCCATTTCGACACGACAACTGGCCGGTGTGGCTCTGTTCGGGCTGCTGACAAACGGCCTGACCGGCTGTGCGAGCCTTCATAGCCGAGGCGGAAACGAAGCCTGCGGCGTCGAGCAGAGCGGCGGACACGTGGGCTGCGATGATGGCTGCCGATCCGGTGGCTGTGGCAGCGGCTGGAAGGAAAAATGGTATGGCTGGTGCGTCGGGAAACACCGCTCGCACGCTATCCCTGAGACCCTGCCGCTGGGGAGCACGATTCGTTCTCACTACCAGGTGATGCAGACCAATGCGGAAGCTGCGGACTTCATTCTGCATGATCACGACTTCGTCGGTGAAACAGCTGAGCTGACGCCGCTGGGACGCGATAAAATCATGGAGATCGCGGCCCGGATGCGATCTGCTCCGTTCCCCGTTCTGGTCGAACGCAGCGAGAACAACTCGAATCCAGAGCTCGATGCGTATCGACGACAGATCGTGGCCCAGGTGCTCTACGACCATGGCAATCCGGATGCGGATCAGCGAACGATCGTTGCGTTGCCGTACGGAATGGGATTCCAGGCTGTTGAAGCTCGCGCCAATTATGGAGTCCATATTGGTGGCGGACTGGGCAATAACAACGGCTTCAATGGGAACAACGGCGGCGGATTTGGCGGTGGGGGAGGCGGTGGATTTGGTGGCGGTGGTGGATTCGGCGGGTTCTAATTGTCGATCTCGCTGTGCTGCTTAGAATCCGAGAGCCTTGCCGGCATGACAAGATGCTCAGGATGGAATTCAAAAAGGGAGACACGAACGATCGTGTCTCCCTTTTTTTGTTGTGCGATGGAAAAAAGTCTGATCCGTGAGGCAGCAGGCTGCGTTTTGACATGGTGGCCATGAGGTCACAGTAGCCAAGACCTGTTGCGGGCGTTACAGTCTGAGAAATCGATCGGGTGTGGTGGTCACGCCTTGATCGATGCGTCTTGTGGCTGCTTGTCCCGACGTACTGCTGTCTGAAACGAGAGGATGTTCGATGAGCGAAGCTGGTTCTGCGATTCCGAGCCCTGCTGCTTCTTCCGGTAAGAAGAAAGAAGACCGGATTTATCTGGTTTCCTACCCGAAGATCGTCTTCATGTATCCGACGTTCCTGATGGCGATCATCGCCGGGATCTACATGCAGTTTTTCGGTGCCAAAGGTGCAGACCTCGCGACTGCGCAGGGAAACATCATTATGGGCGGTATTTTCATGGGGATTTTCACCATGAATCTGATCGTCCTGGCGTTCGATTTTCCTCGTGCGACGTCGCTGACGCTGGTGTTTTTCATCGTCGCGCTGGTGCTTGGTTTTTATCTGGTGACGATTTCGTTTCCTGATTTCCTGCCGTCGGTGTTGTCATCGATCCGGAATATCAAGCCGGTGGCGAATGCGTCGTTCTATTACTTCATCGCGATTGTGCTCGGGATCATTTACTTCTTCGTGTGGGTCGGCGTTCAGCTGGATTACTGGGAAGTTGGCCCGAACGAACTGCTGCACCATCACGGGTTTCTGTCTGACCTCGAGCGTCTGTCTGCTCCGAGCATGAAGATCGACAAGGAAATCAACGACTTGTTCGAATACATCCTGCTGGGGTCTGGACGACTGATTCTGCATCCGAGCGGAGAGCGCAAGGCGATCGTGCTGGATAACGTCTTCTTCATCGGACAGAAGGAACGCGAGATCACGCGGATGCTCAGTGCTCTGCAGGTTCAGGTGAAGACGGATACGTAAGGCTGTTGGCATTGCCGTTGTGAACAAAGAAATTTGACCACAGAGTCACGGAGGATGCAGAGAAGAAATCGGACTTCTCTGTGATCTTCGTGGCTCTGTGGTTTTCGTAATTTTGGTGATTGAGGTATTGAGGGCGCGTTGTGAGTCGGATGCGCTTCCTATCGGTCGCGGCTCTGTTGAAGATATTCTTATGCTGAAGTCATTTGACGAATTGTTTGCAGCGGCGGATGCTGCTCCGGAACCGGTGACGGTCGTTGCGGCTGGTGGTGCGGATGTGACGGTGTTGCAGGCGATGCATCAGGCGCATGAGCGTGGCTGGATCAAGCCGATGGTGACCGGGAGCGAGCCGCAGATTCGTCAGGTGGCGGAGACGATCGGGATCGATCTGCGGGCATTTTCGATCATTGATGCCGAGAAGCCTGCACGCGCTGCAGTGCAGCAGATTGCGGAGAAGAATGCGAAGGTCCTGATGAAGGGGCAGATCGCGACGCCGGAGTTTGTGAAAGCGATTCTCGATGACGAGGACGGATTGACGATCGGTCGCGCGATTTGTCAGATGGTGCTCATGGAGATTCCGCGTGACAATCGTCGTTTTTTGATGACTGATACGGGGATCATGATCAAGCCGAAGTTCTCGCAGAAGGCTGACATGGTCATGCATGCGATCGAGACGGCCGAAGCGCTGGGCGTGCCGGAGCCCCGGATCGCGATGATGGCGGCGACGGAGAAGGTCAACGAGAAGATGCCGGAGACCGAAGATGCAGCGAAGCTGGTTGAGCAGGCCAAGCGTGGCGATTTCGGGCGCTGTACGGTCCAGGGGCCGCTGTCGTTTGACCTGGCTTATGATGCGCTCGCCGGTGAGAAGAAGAAGATCGAGGGGGATGTCGTGGGAGCAGCCGATGCGATGGTCTTTGCGGATCTGCTGTCGGCGAATCTGACAGTCAAAGGGATCATGTATACGGCGGACTGCAAGTTCGGCGGGATCTTGTGCGGGACGTCGGTGCCGGTGGTGTTTATGTCACGGGCGGACTCGGTCGAGACGCGAATGCGGTCGTTAGCGTATGCGTTGGCGGTTGGTCGGTATGAGTGAGCAAGTGTGTTAAGGACGACATACTTAGCGGGGTTTCATCGGGAGGCCGTTGATCTTCTGCATGAGGCGATGAAGTTCGTGGTCGTAGGCGGGGGTTTCCTGGCGTCGCTGGTCGACGATTTTGACGGCGTGCATGACGGTCGTGTGATTGCTGAGGCTGAAGTATTCGCCGATGCGTTTTAAGGGGAGAGTGGTCAAGCGCCTGGCGAGCCAGATGGCGGTTTGACGTGGGTGGGCGATGGTTTTGTTGCGGTCTCGGCAGCGCATGGCTTTCACGGTGACGCCGAATTGGGTGGCGACGCAGGAGGCGATCTGGGAGATCGTCGGTTCAAAGGTTTCGGTCTCTTTGAGGAGCAGAGAGCGGACGAATTTCTCGCTCAGCGCTGTCCGTTCGGACTGGGCGGCACGTCGGACCTGCTTGACGACGGCGTCGATCTCGCGTGGCGAGCCTTCGACGATTTCCGACAGGGTCTTCACGACGTCGGCAGACATCGTGAAACCAAGTTGGTCTGCGAAGTGCGTGATCAGGGTTTCGCGCGAAGACTGGCTAGGGTTATTGAGAGGTGCAGTGAGGCCAGTCCGGAAGCGGTTCCGCAGGCGTGGGAGGATGCTCTGGAGGTCGCCGGGGGATTTTCGCGAGGTGATCAGGACGCGGGTCTGCTGAATCGCGAACTGGTCGAGTCCCCAGGTCAGGATTTCCTGGGCTTTGGGGCTACGTTCGATCGTGTGGATGTCTTCAATGATGACGGCATCGGTGTTCGTCAGGTTATCGCGGAACGAGAAGGCGTCGCTGCGGGAGAGGGCTTCGTGGAGGTCCTGGATGAATTCGTGACAGGAGATGGTACGGACGACGTGCTCGGGATGCTGGGCGAGGTATTCCTGCTCGAACAGGCGGGCGAGGTGAGTCTTGCCGACGCCGGAGGGGCCGTGGAGATAGACGAGCGAGGGAGCAAATTCGTCGTCGAAAACGGAGAGCAGTTGCGAAGCAGTGAAGGCGAACCGATTTTCCGCGAGCAGGCAGAACGGCGCCGGGAGGGGCGTCGTGATTCTGTGCGAACTCGCAGGCCTGGTGGCGGACATCCGGTCACCACAACCCGCGCTCTGATCCTGTTTACTAAGATCGAGGGTCGTATCAAATCAGAGTAGGGAAGGAGGAATCCGTTCGCCTAGTTTATGCAGCCGATAGAGACTCAGAAGAAAACTTCACCACGAAGACTCGAAGGGCACTAAGGTTCACAAAGAAGAATTTTCAGGGTATCGCGGGCAAAGAAATTCAAGAATAAATTACTTTGCTTTCAGCGCTTAACCCCTTGGTGAATCTTTGTGTTCTTTGAGCCTTTGTGGTGAAATTTTGATCTGACATGATTCTGCAATTTGCTCAAGACGAGGAGCGTACCACAAGGGTTGGGCAAAGTAAATTTCGTCGCGTGAAATTTCATCAAGAGCCGGTGCCAGGGGGGATGACCTTGCCCTGAGGGTCGACCTCATTGCTTTTGACGGCACCGGCGAGTCCCGATTGCAGCGGTGCGTCAATATAATGCTCAAGTCTTTCGGCGACATGGTGAAGGTGGTCTGGTGGGAGGGCGAATTCTTCGTCCAGATACGATTCCCATAAGCGGTGAGAGCGGATGAGCTGCTGGCCGCGGGTTTGGCCCAGGTCGGTGAGACTGACGGTCGCTTGGGAAAGACGTTTGAGATGCTGCTGACGCGTGAGTGCTTTGAGGGCGTGGGCGTACATCCAGGCGTGGGGGCGTGTCGGTAATTCGAGGATTTTCTGAATCTGAAGTTCGGTGATGGGAACGTGCTGGGTTTCGGCTCGTTCCTGGATGCGGTAACAGGCGAGGAGAATGTCGTCTTCCATGATCTGGAACTGGAAGGCGATGCGGTGATAAAGGCGGGCCAGTAAACCGGAACCGGGGGCGAACGTGACAACGAGGGCGTAGAGCATGCCACTGCACACGGCGATCATGCCCGGGACATAGGTATCTACCGCGACCGCAGAGTAGTAGCCGGTGATGCAGGAGATGACTCCGCAGATCGATGCGAGGATCAGCATTGTCACCAGACGGGTCGAGATCAACTGTGCGGTCGCGGCGGGGAGGATGAGCATGGCGACGACGAGGACACTGCCGACGAGGCGGAATGCGGTGACTGCGACGGCGGCGACGAGGAGCATCAGAGTGTAATGAATGAGGTTGGATGAGAAGCCCTGGACCTTGGCGTATTCCGGGTCGAAGGAGACGAGTTTGAGTTCTTTGAAGAAGACAACGACGAAGGCGATGGTGATCGCGAGAATCAGAAAAATCCAGGGGAGAACGCTGGGCATGGTGACGCCAGCGATGGTGACGGTGTCAAAGATGATGTAAACGAGTTCGCCTTCGAGGACGCAGTTGACGTCGATATGCACGCTACCATCGCGCGTGACGATATCGATCAGGAAGATGCCAAGAGCGAACAGCATCGTGAAGACGATCCCAAGAGCCGCATCGGCCTGAATGAAACGGGACTGGCCGAGGAGTTGTGTCAGGACAGTGGTGAGGACGCCGAAGGCCAAGGCGCCGATGAACATCGGCCCCGTATCGAGGGTGTTCGTGATAAGGAACGCGAGGGCCAGCCCCGGGAGGACGGCATGGGTGATCGCGTCGCCGATCATCGACATGCGTCGCAGGACGAGGAAGCATCCGAGGATCGCGCAGGTGACGTTGCACAGGCTTGCACAGAGGATCAGCCAGAATTCTTCGATGATCATATTGCGGCCTCCGCTTTGCGAGGGGAGGACTCACGGGTGAGGGACTCGGCGTAGGCGTCGTTGGTCATGAGTTCGAAGAAGTCGATATCCAGGAGAGGCTGGGCGTCGAGGGCGGATTTGGCGAGAGTGATGCGTCGATCCATTTCGGTCGCGAGTTCGATGCCCTGCGGCGTCAGTTGGGCGGAAGAGTCGGAGATGGTCAAGTAGCCGAGTTGCGACGCGCGGTTGGCCATGGGGAGTTTATGCTCGGGGAGTGGGCCTTGGTGTTGTCCCTTCCAGGCTTCGAGGAGGTCGAAGAGGAACTGGCGGAGCTTCCAGGATTGCGTCTGCGAGTTGCCGCTGAGCCACGCGGAGAAGAGTCCTTTACCGGGGGCGACCAGGAAAGAGATGATGAAGAGCGAGCCGGCGAAGAGGATGATCATCGCGCCGGTTGGCGTTTCCAAAGTGGCGGAGATCATCGACCCTGCAATGCCGCTGATGGCGCCGATGATCGAGGAGAGTGTCAGTAAGACGACGAAGCGATTCGTCCACAAATTCGCGGTGCTCGCCGGAATGATGATCAACGCCGATGAGAGGACGACGCCGACAATCGGCAGCGAAACGACGACGGTCGCGGCGAGGAGGCCCATCATCAGATAGTCGAGAAAATGGACGGGCCAGCCTTGGGATTTCAGGTATTCGCTTTGAAAAGTCAGGCCGAGGAATTCTTTGTAGAACAGGATGACGAGTGTGACGCCGATGAAAGCGATCGAGGCGATGATGATGACGTCTTCCATCAGCATGCCGGAGGCTTTGCCGAACAGGAAGCTGCTCAGGCCCGCTTTGCCGACAGCGGTCGTTGACTGGATCATGCGGTTGAGGGCGACTCCGGCGCCGAAGAAGACGCTGAGGACGATGCCGATGACGGCGTCGGGCTTGGTCTTCGTATAACGTGGCAGCCAGGAGATGAACCAGACGGCAATCAAGCTGACAATCGCTGCTCCGATCATGAGAACGCCCTGCGAGCGGTATCCGGTGAGAACGAGAGCTAAGCAGAGGCCAGGGAGAGTCGCATGGGCGAGGGCATCTGCGGTGAGGCTGCGTTGACGCAGAACCGCGAAGGTGCCGACAAGCCCGGAGCACGCCCCGATGAGGCCCGTACCGAGGAGGATCAGGATGGTGTTGTAGGTCCACATGGAAGTATTAAAAACTTTTCACCACAGAGAACACAGAGGGGCACAGAGTCTCACGGAGAAAACATAGGAAGTAGTGATTTCGATGAAACAACAACTTGGCAAACGAGTCAGACAGTCGACAACATCAAGCCTTAGACCTCTGTGTGCCTCTGTGCTACCCAGTGTCCTCTGTGGTGAATCCTCTTACCCTTTTTTCTGGATGCTGGTGGCGAGTTGGTCGAGGAGGTCGAGGCGGCCGCCGTAGGCTCGTTTGAGGTTGGTGGCGTTGAAGGTGGTTGACGTTGGGCCGTAGGCGATGAGGCGTTTGTTGAGCAGGATGACGTGGTCGAACTGCTCGCTGATCGATTCGAGGTCGTGATGGACGACGAAGATCGTTTTGCCTTGTTCGCGGAGTTTCTTGAGCAGGTTGAAGATGATGGCTTCCGTGCCTGCGTCGACGCCGGCCATCGGCTCGTCCATGAAGTAAATGTCGGCTTGTTGAGCGAGGGCGCGGGCGATGAAGACGCGTTGCTGCTGCCCGCCGGAGAGTTGGCCGATCTGGCGGGTCGCGAACTCGGTCATGCTGACGTCTTCGAGAGCGCGACGGGCGATGTCTCTTTGCTTACTGCCAGGGCGTCGGAACCAGCCGAGGCTGCCGTAGGTTCCCATGAGGACCGTTTCCATGACGTTGATCGGGAAGTCCCAATCGACGGAAGTACGCTGAGGCACGTAGGCGATACGACGACGAGCTTTGTCAATCGGCTGTCCCTGGACCTGGACGTTGCCGGTGAGTGTCGGGACGAGGCCGAGGATGGCTTTGATGAGGGTGCTTTTACCGGCACCGTTGGGGCCGATGATGGCGGTGAGCTGTGGCTGGTCGACTTCGAGGTCGATGTTCCACAGGACTGGCTTCTTCTGGTAGGCCACCGTCAGGTCGTGGACATCAAGGAGGAAAGGCATAACGACTGGGCTTACGATTTTGGTTGGAGGGCGTTGACGATGGTGTGAACGTTGGCGCGGATCATGCCTTCATAAGACTCTGCGCCCGAGCCTGCGGGGCCGGTGGCATCGGAGTACAAAGTGCCGCCGATGGTGATGCGGTGACCACGATGGGTCGCCCCCTCGATCAAGGCGCGGAGGTTACGGTCGTTGAGTGTCGACTCGACAAAGATCGCGGGGACCTTCTTCTCGACGATCAGATTGACGAGTTGGTTGATCTTGCTGACGGACGCTTCGTTTTCGGTGCTGACCCCCTGAACCGGATGGACTTCGAGGCCGTATGTCCGTCCGAAATAGGAGAAGGCATCGTGACCGGTGACGAAGATTTTGACCGGGAGTTTCGCGAGTTGTTCGCGGGTTTCGTGATCGAGTTGGACGAGCTCTGCTTTGTAGGTCTGCCAGTTTTTCTCGAACTCGTCTTTGTGTTCGGGGTAAAGCTCGATCAACTTCTGCGCGGTGTATTCGCCCGCTTGAGTCCAGAGGGCGACGTCGTGCCAGATGTGTGGATCGTAAAGATCTTCGCCGAGGTGGATCAGCTTGTCGTGGTGATGATCGTGAAGATCTTCGGTGACGGCGAAGGTTGGTCTCGTCTTTTTCATGGCTTCGAGGGCGGGTTGGAGATTGCCTTCGAGGTGAAGCCCGGAGTAAACGATCATCTGGGCGCGGGTCATGCGGTAGATGTCGCTGGGGCTGGCTTTGTAAAGGTGAGGGTCGATGTCCGGCCCCATGAGGACGTGAACATGAAAACGCTCACCGCCGATGCGGCGAATGAAGTCGCCGACCATCTGAGTCGTGCAGACAACGAGCGGACGGCCGTCATCGGGCAGAATCGTGGAGGAGAGGCAGCCGGAGTTCAGGGTGAGGGCGGCAGCAAGAAGGAGCGATAGCAGTGCTCTACGCGACGTTTGAGTCGCTGGATCGCTGGTCCGAATTGTGGGTGCACCCATGATGATGATTTCGACGACAGAGGATTGGCTGCCGAAGAGATTTTAGCCATGGCTACACTTTTGTCAAGAGGGGATTCGGATTGACCTGCTTTGACCCTATCCGGAAGCCCTCACCCCGGCCCTCTCCCGAGGGGAGAGGGAGGTAAACGGATAGGCTCTAAGTGAATCCAGCTATCAGAGAACGGGTAGTCAGGGTTGTCCCAACCCTGACGGCGTAGCCGCTAGAAACACGGTCAACTGCACATTGGACGTCGATTAAAGTGATTCTGTTCGTGCCGAAGCGGCACGACCCGGGTTGGGACAACCTGGGCTACCCCATCAGATTCAAGCAACCGGGCGTGACGACGATTTGCGGTTGCGCCAGTAGGTGCATTTTTCGAGCAGGATGATTTTGTCGATCGGCTTGGTGAGGAAGTCGTCGCAGCCGGCTTCGAGGCATTTCTCGCGATCGCCAGCCATGGCATGGGCGGTGAGGGCGATGATCGGTTTGTCGTAGCCACGGGAGCGGAGTTCGCGGGCGGCTTGATAGCCGTCGAGGACCGGCATCTGCATGTCCATCAGGACAACGTCGGGGACGAAGAGTTCGTTGGTACTGCCCTGCCCCATGAGGCGATCGACGGCCAGCTGGCCATTTTCGCAGATCGTGACGAGAACGCCCGCCTTCTTGAGCAAGAAGCTGATGAGGCGCTGATTGTCGGGGCCGTCTTCGACGAGGAGAATCCTGGTCCCCATGAGTGGCTCTGCGGAGATTTCTGTCGGAGCGTCAACTGCCTGGGCGGGTTCTGCGGCGCGAGGCTTTTTCGAGATGATATCACGAGAGGCGTTGATCGGGATACCGGTGGTCAGGATCAGCGTGAACGTGCTCCCCTGGCCGAACTGGCTGTCGACGGTGATGGCGCCGCCGAGGATTTCCGCCAGGCGTTTGGCGATCGTCAAGCCAAGGCCCGTTCCACCGAAGCGACGAGTCGTACTGGAGTCGGCTTGCGTGAAAGGCATGAAGAGCATGTCCTGCTGCTTTTCAGTCATGCCGATGCCGGTGTCTTTGATTTCGAAGGAGATCAGGTAATCGTGACGATGGACATCTCGCAGTGCGCGGACAGTGACGGTGACGCTGCCCTCTTCAGTGAATTTGACGGCGTTGCCGATGAGATTGAAGAGGATCTGTTTGACACGGGTCGGATCGGACTGGATGCGTGCAGGGATCAGGCCTTCGAAGTGCAGGTCGAGAGTGATCGATTTCTCATGGGCTCTGGCCGAGAGAATACGGACGACGTCCTGGACCAGTTCGCGCGGGTTGTAGTCGATGCATTCGAGGGTCATGAACCCTGCTTCGATCTTCGAGAGATCGAGAATATCGTTGATGACCTGCAACAGGTGCTCGCCGTTGCGGCGGATGACGCCGACGAACTCGTTTTGCTGGGCGAAGTCGCTCTGACGGATGGCATCGTTGAGGAGATCGGTGTATCCCAGGATCGCGGTCATGGGGGTGCGGATCTCGTGGCTCATGTTGGCCAGGAATTCACTCTTGGTGCGGCTGGCGAGTTCGGCTTCTTCCTTGGCGCGGCGGATATCGTCTTCGGCTTTCATACGAATGGTGACGTCGCGGATCACCGTGATCGACCCCTTGGCGACGCCGGACCGGTCGCGTAGAGGGGAGCGAATTGTTTCGCCTGAGAATTGAGAGCGATCGCGTCGAACATAGCGGACGATCTCACTGCTGGTCGCTGAGTCAGCCGCGAAGGGAACTGGCAGACAGACGCCTGCGACCTGGGTCGTTTCGAGCTGCAGGGATTCGAGTGACTTGCCGATCAGTTCGCTTTGGGAGAAGCCGAAGAGCATTTCGACGGCGCGGTTGCACATGGTGATGCGGTATTCGAAGTCGGCGATGATGATGGCATCGGAGACGCCGTTGATGACGTTTTCGAGTGTCGAGTGACGTCGAGCCAGTTCGTCTTCAGTGGACTTGCGATGGCTGACGTCCATGTGGGTGCCGGACATCTTGAGGGGATTGCCAGCAGCATCTCGCGAGTAGGCATAGCCACGAGAGTGGATCCAGGCGTAGCTGCCGTCTTTGCGTCGCATGCGCGAAATGATTTCGAAGTGGTCGGTTTCACCGCGCAGGTGAGCTTTGATGTGAGCGTCTTTATTCTCAAAATCATCGGGATGATTCAGGCCGATGCAGGTTTCGATCGATTCTGCCAGGTCGCCATGTTCATAACCGAGCATCGAGTAGTAGCGATCGCTGTAGTAAACATGACCGGTGGTAATGTCCCAGTCCCAGAAGCCGAGGTCGCCGCCTTGAAGAGCCATTTCCAGACGCAGCTGGTGATCTCGCAGTGCCTGCTCCATTTGCACGCGTTCCGTGACATCGGACTGAATGGCCATATAACCACGATAGATGCCCTCGTCATCAAAGATTGGCTGGCAGTCGATCTCCATCCATCCAGGCGAGCGGTCCGAGCGAAAATATTGAAGCTTACCGTGGAACGGACATCGTTTTCTGATGGCATCACGAATTGGTTTAGCCTGATTTTCGTTCGGGAGAACGGATGGCATGATTTCGACGGGAGATTTGCCCCGGATTTCCTCGAGCGTATAGCCCATGATCCTGGTGAAGCCATCGTTGCACCAGGTGATGCGTTTGTTCTCGTCGACCATGAGGACGGCGCTGGAGGTGCATTCTGCAACCACGGCGAGTTGTTTCATGCGGGCAGCGTACTCACGCAGTTTCAGGTTCTGCTGGTGGAGTCGCTTACGATAGTTGTAGACGAGGATAATGGCGATCAGCGAAGTCGCCAGTAGAAGCAGTCCGGTTTCGTGGATGCGGTCTTCGCCGTGTTTTTGGATTTCGTTGGTCAGTTCCCGCCGGAGACGTGAGAGGCAGTCCGCCAGATCCGCGCGAACAGCCTGAGCCTGGGGACCATTGGCCAGATCGAGGGCGGTTTCTGTTTCGCCGTAGGCGAGCGTTTGCAGGGCCTGACGGTCTCTCGCGTCGATCATTTTAAAGAGGTCGTTGATCTCCAGCTGGAGATTGCGGACGACCAGATTCTCCACACGGATGCTGGCAGGCAGCGAATTCATGATCTCGTCGAGAGTCGCCTTCATCGCCTGAGAGGCGTTGTCGTAATCACGGCGACTGCGTTCAATATCGTCGCTGGCAGTTCGTTCAGATTGCTCGCTGAGTTGAGCGCGCCGGAGTTCGAGCTCCATCAGGTGAGCTTTGAAATTCGACATCTCGGTGATCTGGGAGACGAGCAGCGCGGCATTCCAGAGAACGAGCAGGCAGCAGAGGGCGAAAAACGCTGTCAGCGTTGTCAGCATTCGCTTTCCCAGCCAGGTACCGAGTTCCTGTCCCAGGCGTGTTGGCGAAATTGACATACGCGGCTCGACATTCCGATCGATTTTCAGACACTGCGAAACGGACTCAAGAGGCAGTGCCGTTTGTCCGATGTGTGGCTGACTGCGCGCAGTCAGACCCACCTTTCGGACAGTTCCATTTCGAGGTATCGACCAAACGGCATGGGAATCTACAGGGATCTCCCCCGCGTCATCGGATTTCGAGACGATGCCGAATGGATTCAAAATAAAAAACGTATCGTCGGCTTTGTTCAGAGACCTCTGAATTCCTAACCAGACCAAATACTGGCGGATGCGCTCGCCAGACGCCGCAGGAACGTTTATCCTTGGGCGGAACTCAACTTCGCCGTTCTGACAGGTGGAATGTTCGATATGTCCAAGCCAGCCTATTTGATCTTCGATGTTGAGGCGGTCGCTGATGGCCAGCTGATTTCTCGCGTAAAATATCCGGATGAGACGATTTCTCCGGAAGCGGCGATTGCACAGTTTCGGGCGGAGCAGGCGGCTCAGTCGCCGACGGGAAGCGACTTTATCCCGTACACCTACATGCTGCCGATTTCGATTGCGATCGCGAAAGTCAGTGCCGATTACCAGCTTCTTGATCTGACCGTGCTCGATTCGCCACAGTTTCGATCCCATGTCATGACGGCTCACTTCTGGCAGGGATGGCGTCATTACAACCATCCGACGCTGGTCACCTTTAATGGACGCGGGTTCGATATCCCGCTGCTGGAGCTGGCGGCGTATCGGTATGGAATCTCGCTGCCTGATTGGTTCAATGTGGATGCAAAGACGTACGATCAGTCGAGAAATCGCTATAACACCCATTCCCACTTGGACTTGATGGATCAGCTGTCGAACTTTGGTGCGTCACGGATGAACGGCGGGTTGAATGTTCTGGCGAATCTGATTGGCAAGCCGGGGAAGACGGGAATCGATGGTTCGATGGTGCAGGACCTGTATCATCAGGGGCAGGTGCAGAAGATTAATGACTATTGTCTAGCGGACGTGCTGGATACGTACTTTGTGTTTTTAAGAACCCGCGTGCTCCTGGGACGCCTGACCCTGGAGCAGGAACATACGCTCGTCGAACATGCCAAGCTACTGCTGGCGGCTCGGCAGAAAGAGAATCCGGCGTTTGCCCATTATTTGTCTCACTGGGGTGACTGGAATCCGCCCGGCTGAAGTGGGTTGGAGGTGTGTCGATTCGTTGGTGAAGCGTTGCAATGCGTGACAGCGGCTCGGACGGAGCCTCGCCCTCCCTGTCTGGCGGTCTCTGATGCGTGGACACAGATGGACTGGCTATTGTCAGACTTACATCGAACGTGACCGCAGTGTTCAGGCATCTTTACCTCGATCACTGCTGGCGGTAAGTTGCTGGTCTCTCGGGCGCAAGGACTGCGCTCATTTTTTTCCAGTCACCATCTTCGGGAGATCAGCAAGGATGCTGAAGCTCATCGATGTTCCATCGATTTTCAGACAGATCACGGTCACACTGGCGGTTTTGTCGCTGTTGTCAGCCTGGTCGCTTCAAAGGACGTCTGCGAAAGATTTTCGGATCTATACCAGCGTCGCTGACGAGTCGAATCCGAAAGCCAAGCCGGTTGTTGTGGCTCGCAGTCTGACGATGTTTCGGGCTGGAAAAGTCTATGACTACATGGATCAGCTCGGCGAGTTGGTTGTCTTTGAACCGTCTTTACAGCGTTACATTGTTCTCAACGGCAAGCTGGGGCTGCAAACGGAAATCGGCTTTCCGCTCATCAATCAGCACCTGACGGTCAGCGAACAAAAAGCAAAAGAACTCTTGAGCCTCAAACCAGGCCAGCCGGATGCACTCAACGCCGGTGATGCCGCGTTTTTGAATTTCCAGTTGAATCCCCAGTTTCAAATTACCGGTCGTGCCGGCGACAGCGTTCTGACGATGAGTTCTCCCCATTTGACCTACCAGGTCAATGTTTCGACTGACGTCGAGAAAGAGACTCTCGATGATTATTTCCGCTACGTCGACTGGACTGCCAAACTCAATCGTATCCTGCACCACTCAGCGATGTATCCACAACCGCGTCTGGTCGTCAATCAGGAATTGAAGAGCCGTGGTTGCATGCCGAAGTCGGTCACGTTGCGCATGAGTCTTCCTGAACCACGACAGTTAAAAGCCGATCACCAGATCCAGTGGGAACTTGACGAAAGTGATCGCACTTGGATCAACGACTGGGAGAAACTGCTGAAGGATCCTGAGATCAAAGCAGTGCCGCTGGTGGAGTACCAGAGGTCGTTTCTGGCCGATCAGGTGAGTGCCTCGCGATAATTTTCAGATCCATTGCAGCGGGTCTGATTCGATGCGACTTGGCCAACAGGTGAGGTCAGAAAAGCGATTGCCGAGTTGTTCGGCGAGTTGTTCCATGGCGAAGCGTTCGCTGGTGTAGTGGCCTAGAAGAATCAGGCCGATGTTCTGGCTACGGGCCTTCAGGCAGTCGTGGAATCTGGCTTCGCCGGTGATGAAGAGATCAACCTCGGCGAGGTCCATGAATTGGGCGGCTGAGCCACAGCCAACGCCGATGGTTTTGACAGGGCGAGATGAGTCGCCGACGTACCCGAGGGTCGTGTTTGGGAATTCTGATTTGAGCTGGTTGAGGACGTCTCCCAGTGTTTTTTCAGTGGGAAGTTCGCCAACACGACCGATGCCGACCGGGCGAGTGAAGGCTTCGTCGATGTGAGCATTGCTGGCTTGTTTCGGGTTAGCGACGAGTTCCTTGAGCGGCCTGGAGGAGAGCACTCCGAGTCTGCTGATGAGTTGCTGGTTGATGCCGTCCCAGGCGGAGTCGAGGGCGGTGTGAGCGGAGTAAACTGCGACGTTGGCTTTGGCGAGGGCGAGGAGCATTGCACCTTCGGAGGTCTGCGTCGTGAGCCGGTTCACGGGCTTAAAGAGGATCGGATGGTGCGTGATGACGAGGTCTGCGTGAGTTTCAATTGCTTCCTGCGCGACGTCAGGCGTGAGTGTTAAGCAGGTGATCACCTTGCTGATATTTGACGAGGGATCACCGAGCAGCAGCCCGACGTTGTCCCAGGATTCCGCGAGCGCCAGCGGGGCAAGTTGTTCGAGGTGAGTCAGAAGGTCTTCGAGAATCATGATGGCGGCCTGTCGCGGTAAGAGGGAATGACCTCTTGGTTGTCGGACAGGACGGGGCGTGTGTCAAGGAAGATGCAGGGGCATTCCCTGACGTGGGTGGCATCTTGGAAGATGAGTCGATTGATGGTTGGCTGGTGGAGGAGCGAATGGGAGCGAACGAGTGCCTATGCCCCACCCTCATCCGCCCTTCGGGCACCTTCTCCCCTCAAGGGAGAAGGGACAGTAAAATTACGCGGCGAGTTTGCGGTTAGCGGTGCGTTCCTGGATGCCGAGCATGTTGAGGATTGCGGTGGCTGCTTTTTCCGTGGCGTTGTCGTGGTTGTGAGACTGGCAGACTTCGTGCATCTCGTCTCGAATCAAGGCGAGCGTACGATCGCTCGACAGCCAGTGGTTGAGGATGTCGCTGATGTATCTCTCATAGCGGTCTGGCATGTCGTGGAACGCGAACTCGGGCATGAGAGGACGTTTAACGAACAGATTCGGCAGCGAGGCATAATCACAGGTCATGAAGAAACGAGCAGCCATGTAGAAGATAAGACCTGTTCGGTACATGACGACGGCGGGGCATTGTCTCGCGAGGACTTCCAGTGAGACTGAGCCAGAGACCATCAGACAGCAGGTCGCCGACTGGACAATTTCAGACAGCTTGCCGGTGTGAAACTGGACGGGGAGGCGAGGATCGAACTCGACCCACAGCTGTCTGCAAAGTTCAAGCTGATTCGGTTTGTAATTCGCGACACGGAATTCAATATCGCGATGCTTGGAAGCGAGCGTATTCATGATCCGCAGCATGTGCGGAAAGTTGGCTTTGACTTCCGATCCACGCGAACCGGGCAGAACCGCGACGATGCGTTTGCTCGATGAGTTCATTTGATCAATGAAAGCCTCGTCGAGTTGCTTGTCTGCGACTTCGCTGAAGAACGGGTTGCCGACGAACTGGCAGTCGACCCCTTTGCTCTGGTACCACTCGGTCTCGAACTGCAGTCCTGAGAGAACCAGATCGATGTTGCGCTGGACACGTTTGACGCGCCAACTCGCCCAGGCCCAGAGTTGCGGCGGCATGTAATAAACCGTTCTCACGCCCGCGCCACGTGCGTACCAGGCCATCCACCAGTTGAAACCAGGGTAATCGACGAGGACGACGGCATCTGGTTTCTCGCTGCGGAAGATGGCACGGGCGCGCCAGGCGAGTTTCCAGAACATCCAGATGAACGGCAGGATCTGGACGATTCCCATGAGCGGATAATTCGCCATCGGGAACAGAATCTTGCAACCCGCTTTTTCCATCTCGTGACCGCCGTAGCCGTAGAACTCGGCCTGCGGTACGCGCGAGCGGATTTCGCGGATGAGTTCAGCGGCGTGGTGATCGCCACTCGGTTCGCCGACGGAGAAGAAGATTTTCATGAGTAGGCGCTAGGTATTAGGCGTTAGGCGTTAGGAAGAGCGGAGGGCAAGATAATCGGAAATGGGGAAATGCTGATAGGGGAGTTTAGTTGTTGGAACAATGATTTCAGGCGGGAGGGGTTGTATGGGAACGGCAGGGTGATAGAGTTGAAACGGTAGATCCCCTGTTTGATTTTTGGAGTCGTTCCTCCCGGTGATGTTCGCCTGGATAGAACGCTCGTTTTCTTCTGTAGTTCGAAGTTGTGATGGTTGAACGCATCGATTCTCAGGAAACGGATATTTCCATCCCGCAGGCGCAGTTTGTCCATACGCGTCGTGTCAATTTCAGCGACACGGACATGGCGGGGATCGTGCACTTTTCAAACTACTACCGCTACATGGAAGAAGCAGAGCACGCCTTCTTCCGCTCGCTGGGTCTGTCGATCATGTTCCCGATGGCTGACGACGTCATGGTCGGCTGGCCACGCGTTTCCTCGCAATGCAACTACGAAGCCCCTGCTCGATATGACGATCTAGTCGATATTCATGTCAACATCGAACGGGTCGGGGTGAAGTCGGTGACGTATCAGATGAACCTGTTCGTAGGTGAGAAGCGCATTGCGCGTGGTCGCATGAAGACGGCATGTTGCCTGTGTCGCGCGGACCACACGCTGGAGTCGATCGAGATCCCGGTGGAATACCGGGAGAAGCTGACCGAAAGCCCGTTCGTCGGGTAACAGAGAATTATGCCACAAAGATCACAGAACAATACCGAAGAGAACCGCAGATAAACACGGATCAACACAGATAAGAAATCCCAATCCGCTTATCTGCGTTCACCCGCGTTTATCTGCGGTTCAAACTATTCTTCTTGTCTTATCAGTCTTGATCCGTGGTTACATTTCTTATGGCTTCGCTGCGGCTTTCAGGTAGTCCGCGCAGGAATCCTTCATCGTCAGGTCGCGGAAGTTTTGGATGCGGTGGAACGTCAGGTAGTTGGCGTCGTGTTGGTTGTGGGCGTTGCCGGAGTCGTCTTTGAATGCGGTTCGGCTGGCGACGATGAGGTCGTCGTCTTCGAAGAGCCAGTCGACGTACTGGAAGCCGACGGTTTTGTGGTCGGGGTGATGCAGGATGACGCTGCGAATTTCCCAGGTCTTGAGGTCCTTGGATACTGCGAGGGCGAGGGTGTTGCGCTTGCTGGCGGGCTTTTCATTGGGGACGAAGTCGGGCACCCAGTTGGTCAGTGTCCAGTACGACTTGGTTTGTGGATCGAAGCGGATCGTGAATTTCTTGGCGCCGCCGGGGAACTCGATGAAGTCCTTTTCAGGATCGAACGTGACCTTCTTGCCATCGTCGTCAATATGCACGACGGCAGCTGTTCTTCCGAGATTGTCATCGACTCGCAGAATGTCGACGAGGTCTCCCTCGGGAGTAATGACGGCGTTGCCTTCGAGGAAGGCGTTGAACTTGCCGTCGAGCCATTTCGGGTTCTTGACGATCATGTCTGAGAGTAACCAGGAATCCCGGTCGAGCAGGTCTGACCCGATGGGGGCGGAGATCATCATGGCGCTATAGCGATCGCCCCATTTGGCGCTGCGACTGGCTTCTTCGAAGGCGCGCCACAGGCGGCCATTGTGTTCGATGATCGGCATGGGGGCGGTGTGATACTTCCCTTGGGCGATAAGGCCGGTCTTGGCATCGAGCGGTTCGGTCCATGTGCGGCCGATGTCGGTGGAACGACGGATCACGAGGTCCTGGTGTTCGCCGGTCGTGCCGAGGAGATAGAGAGCGCCGTTGTGTTCGAAAATGTTGGCCCAGAAGAGGTGATCCAGCGACGCAATCTGCTGCCACGTCTGGCCGGCGTCGAGGGATTCGAAGACATAGGTCGGATAATTGTTTTCTTTGGCCGCGTTGGGGCCGAAGAGATCGAGCTTGGCGAGGTAATGGGTCTTGCTGAGCGCAATGATGCCGGGGGAGCCGACGTATTGTTTCTTCGCGACACTGGCCGGGTGATGATAGATGATGATGCCAGGGACGTTGTCTTCGGTCGACGTCGATGTGGCAGGATCAGCAGCAGGCATCAGCAGGGACAGCCAGGAGTGCAGGATAAGAGCGAGCGCAAACATCGAGGGACCTTTCAGGCGGGAAGGATTAAGGAGGGAGGTTCACCACAAAGTATACAGATCATCAAAAACAGGAGATCTTACTGATGAATCAATTTTAGAAGCAGCTTGAAAATTTCAGCCGTAATCACGGGAGGGCGAGGCTCCGTCCGAGCCGCTGTCCCGCGTTGCAACGCTACACCGTTTAATCGAGAGCGTATGGTGTGCAGGGGGAAGGGATACCGTCGAGGCCATCAAAGTTCTCTGCACTGATAGAATTTCGCAACGCAAAGAAGCGGCTCACACGGAGGTTCGCCCTCCCGAACCACGACTAGACGTTAAACAAACTATGAACCTGTTTTTTCAATCAGCTTCTAACTTTGTGAACCTTCGTGCCCTTTGTGTCTTTGTGGTGAAGTCTGTTTTTAATTACGAAGCCGACGAGGCGGTGCGTCTTCGCAAGACTGCCCAGTCCGCGATGATGGCAGCCAGTAGCGCCAGCAGGAACAGCATGATCAGGGTCGTGTAGATGCCGGTGAGGTCGAGGGATTCTGCAGTGACCGGGTCAGCGGGTTCCTGTTTCGCGGTGTTGAGGGCGAGCAGGTCGGATTCGTCGCGGTCGAAGAAATTGACGGCGAAGCGGGCCAGGGTGACGTCGTCCTGTTTGATTTCGTAGATGCCTGTTTCGTCGACGAGCGGGAGTTCGATCAGACGCGTCGACGGCAGGGGACGCGAGTCGCCGCCGGTGACGAGTCGGAGTTTGGCATTCTCATCGACGGCGGCATCGAGTGTGAAACGAATGCGTTCGTAGGTCCGGAAGTTCCAGCGTTTGAGTCCCGGTTGATCCTGTCGACAAGCCTCTGCGAGGTTTAAAAACAGGATCGGCCAGTCGGGGCTTTCGGTCAGCGAGGAGGTCGTCAGGTCGATGTTCAGCCAGTAGGCCTGAGTCGAAAGGTCGAAGATTTTACCGAGAAGAACATTCGTGCCGCTGCTGATCAGAGGGGTGACCTGCTTGCCGACGACGGGCGTAATGCCACTCCAGATGACACCTTCCAGCGTGACGCCGTCGAGCAGCGGATTGCGTTTTTCGAGCAGGTAAGGACCGACGATCGCGCTGGGATTCTCTGCCGGTGCCAGCGGACCGATGGCGAGCCAGTAGAGGTCATCGCGACTGGAGACGGGGGCAGACGCCGGGGCGATGACGAGGTCTGCAGATTCCAGGTTGGCTGTCTGCACATCGGGCAGCAGAGAGACCATTTTCTCGATGATCTCGCGCGTTGCGTCGTCGAAGCCGCTGACGATGGCGACGCCGAGAGGTTTGGGTTTTGGTTCGACGAGTTTGACCTGGCTGTCGATGGGGAGACGATCATCGTCGCCAGTGAGGTTGATGCTGAGTTCGCCCAGCCCGCCGGGGACTTTGAACATAACGGGCTGCTCTTCGCCGGGCGTGAGTGTGACGTCGCTATTGAGGAGTTGCTGATTGCCGGAGGAGGCTGTCAGTTTGCCTTGGGAAGGTTTGTCGCTGTAGTTTTTCAGACGCAGATAAACTTCGCCCGCACTGGTTTCGGGCTGATAAGTCCAGTTCGCCGTGACGATGGCGATGTTGGGCTCGCTGCGTCCCAGCGCGACCGTCTCCATGCGTTTGGGGCCGATTGGTTGATCGGTCTGGGCGAGGGAGTCGGTCAGAAAAAGGATCTGGCCAGCGTCTCCTGCCAGCTCAGCGGCGAGGTCCCAGGCGGGTTCGAAAGCGTGCCTGGGTTCTTGTGGCGACCAGGCGGCGAGGAGGTCATCCGCTTCGTCCCACGTGGCTTGCGGGCCAGCGATGAGAGTCGGCCTGCGTCCCGAGCGGATGATGCTCAGTCGGGCATTGCGGCCAAGTTGCGCCATGCGTGTCTCGACGGTGTCACGGGCACGACTGGCAAACGTCGGGCTGTCAGCTTTGCTGTCGACTCGCGCATTCATGGACGCGGAGTGGTCGAGCACAACGATCAGATGCGGCGAGTAATCCCAGGGCGTAAACCGAGGCTGACTGAGCAGCAGGGCGATGAGTAACGCTGCGAGAAGTTCCCACAACAGCGACCAGGAGAGGGGCAGCTGTTCTCGTCGTCGCCCAGCCGACGGTGGCAGGGCATCAGCGGACCAGAGATGAATGCCTGCGATCTCCAATCGCGGGAGTCGGCGGTGAAACATGTGCAGATACACGATCACCGGAATCGACAACAGGGCCAGTAACCCCCAGGGATTCGCAAAGCTCAGGCCCCACATGAATGAACGTCTTTCAGTGATTCAATTGGTGGGACAGACATTCCTGTCTGTCCGGAGTTGTCGGTCTGGTAGGGTCCGCTGTGCGGACCATCAATCGACACTAGTCCCGATACCGGCTATCAAAAATTTACGATGCTGGTCTTTCAGTTCCTCAAGCGAAAATGTCCGCACAGCGGACCCTACGAGAATACGCCCGACTCAGGCGATTCGTTGGAGATCAAACATCGTTTCCGTTGAGGGCATTCCAATGATACCAGACCGACTCGGCTAATGCTTGGATGTTATAACCCCCTTCCAGAAGACTGACGAGACGACCGCCGCAGTGGGTTTCGGCGAGGTTCATCACGATTTTTGTCATGTGGGCGAAGTCACTGGAATTTAAGTGCAGGCCGCCGCTGCCGACGGGGTCGTCTTTGTGGGCATCGAAGCCAGCGGAGATGAAGATCAATTCCGGTTTGGCGATGTCAGCAAATTCGATGACCGACTTTTCAAAACGCTTCAGAACTTCTTCGCGCGGGACTTCGTGCGAGAGGGGAAGATTACACGTTGCACCGACGCCGGCGCCGGTGCCGATTTCGTTTTTCTTGCCGGAGAACGGATAAAGAGGAAAGCGGTGCATGGAGAAAAAATAGACATCGTTGCGGGCGTAGAAGATGTCTTGCGTGCCGTTGCCGTGGTGGACGTCCCAGTCGATGATGAGGACTCGTTTGAGGCCGTATTGATCGATCGCATGCTGAGCCGCGATCGCGACGTTGTTGACCAGGCAGAACCCCATCGCATTGCTCACGACGGCATGGTGACCAGGAGGACGCATGAGCGAAAGAGCGTTGGAGAATTCGCCCGTCATGACCGCATCAACGGCAGCCATCCCTGCCCCGGCTGCGAGACGAGCCACGTCGAAGGAATTCGGCGTGAGCATCGTATCGGCGTCCCAGTAACCGCCGCCATTGCGACAGACGGCTTCGACGCGCTCCAGATATCCGTGGTCATGGATCGCCTGCAGGGCCTTCATCGGGGCGGGCTCGAAAGGGCGGGTCCAGGCATCATGCGTTTGCACGTCTTTCGTGATACCGAGACGTTCCCAGATCGCCTTGAGACGGCCAGGACTTTCCGGGTGTGTCCCGGTTTCATGCAGCAGGCAACGACGATCAGTCAAAAGAAGAGACGACATCAATCCGGCAGACTTTTGAGACGGTGAGAAAATGAGTTTGTCTCATCGTACCTTGGGAGAAGTCATACGCCAACCGGGGAGAGGGAAGACCGCAATGCCAGCGCAAAAAAGAACCCTCGGAGGTTGGCCGAGGGTTCAGCGGGTGGCTGGGGTCAGGTTTTCTAGCTGACCCCAGTTCATTCGCACTTGGGCACACATTCTGGGGTCAGCTAACAAGCCTGACCCCAGCCACCCATTTCATTAACCCGTTACCAGTAGATGTAACGCTGGAATTCCAAGTGGTCGTTGGGTTTTAAGGCAGTGACATCTTCGATCACGTACTGGTTCTCTTCCGAGTCAGTGATGATCTTGCCGGTGGGGCCGAATTCCAGGACGTTGGATTGGGTCCAGCGCATCAGGAAGGTTTCGCGTCCCAGCTGGGTTTCGACGTCGCATTCCAGGAAGCCGTGGGCTAAGCGGATCTTGTGGATGCGGGTGATGCGTCGGAAATGGTAACGACGGTCGAGTGAGGCGCGGACCATCTGCTGCATTTCGACAGGCCATTGGGCCAGATCGCGGATGAGGCCGACTTCGATGTGGTCGCCATGTTCGTTCCACATTCTCAGACTGAGATAACGCAGCGGGTGGTTCGCTGGGAACAGGCGGATCGCGAACACGTCATCGATTTCTTCGGTGGCCCCGCGATCCCAGGTCGCGTCGCCGAGAACTTTCTTGACGTGTAGCTGGCCAGTCGCCCCGACGGAAATCACGTCGCGCAGTGGATCCAGCCAGTGCAAGACGGGACGCTTTGACGGCGTGGGTTCGACACGGTCAGGAGTCGGGACTGACTCCGGGGGAGTTTCGACAGCGGTCGCAGTTGTCTGCGCGATTTCGAGGGTATCGACATTCGCATCTTTGGAAAGCTGCGTCTGGATTTTCACCAGTCGTGCGTAGGTGCCCCCTTCCATGAGAAGTTTGGCGTGAGGTCCTTCCTCGATCAGACGACCACGTTCGAAGACAAGAATCCGGTCCGCATTTCGCAGCGTCGAGAGTCGGTGCGCGATGGCGATCGTGGTTCGGCCCTGGATGAGGACTTCGAGGGCCTGCTGGATCTCGCGTTCCGCCTCTGCGTCGATATTACTCGTGGCTTCGTCGAGGACGAGGATCTTTGGGTTGTAGAGCAGGGTCCGCGCGATCGAGAGACGTTGCTTCTCGCCGCCGGAGAGTCCTGCCCCGTGTTCGCCGAGAGGCGTTTCGTAGCCGAGGCGGTTCCGGGCGATGAAGTCATGAGCCCCGGCTGCTCGCGCTGAGGCAAGGCCTTCTTCGATCGTCGTGCCGGGCTTGCCGTAGACGAGGTTATCCCAGATCGTCCCGCGGAAGAGGAAGGAATCCTGCAGGACGATGCCGAGGTGTTCGCGGATCTGTGTGAGAGACATATCGCGGACGTCGATGCCGTCGATAAGAATCCGGCCTTCGTTGACGTCGTAAAATCGTCCCAGCAGGTTAACCATTGTCGTCTTGCCCGAGCCCGACTTGCCGACAATCCCGATCATCTCGCCCGGCTTGACGTCGAAGGAAACATTCTTGATGACGGGCTGGTGACGGTCGTAGCCGAAGGTGACATTTTCGAATTCGATAGCGCCTTGCACGTCGTCCCAGGGAACGGTGTTGGCTTTCTCATCGATCGCGACGGGGGCATCGAGGATTTCGAGAGCCCGCTTGGTCCCGGTCATGAAGTTCGACAGCCAGGACGTGAAGTTGGAAAGCGTCGTCAGCGGGGCATAGAACATCGCCAGATACGCCAGGAACGCAATCAGCTGCCCGAGGGTCATCTGCTGACCAATGACATCACGACCACCAACATACCAGACGATCAGACCGCCGAGGCTGAAGATGAGCTGCATGGTCGCGGCATACGTGCTGTTGGCATACTCAACACTCAGACGCGAGCAACGCAGGTGTTCGCTGTGCTTCTGGTAGTTTTCAAACTCGCGTTTTTCCTGAGCGAAGGCTTTGACGACCCGAATTCCGGTCAGCATCCCGGAGAGAGCGGCGATCTGCTTGGACGAAGCGTCCCAAAGTCGAAAGTGACGCGGATAAACGTACTTCCAGAAAAACCAGCTCCCGCCGAATAGGAGTGGGACCGGAATCAGCGTGAACATCGCCAGTTTCCAGTTCAGCGACATCAGCATGATCCACACGCCGACGAGCTGGAAGATTTGCAGCAGGAACCCGCCGGTCATCTGGTGGACGAGCCCGTGGATGGCTTCGCTGTCGTACGCGACCCGGCTGATCAGCGAGCCGACCTGATGGCGGTCGTAGTAGGCGATCGCGAGCTTTTCCAGACGCTGGACCATGCTGGCGCGTAGTTGACTTGTCAGACGCGTTCCAATGGACGTCGCCAGACGCCCTTTGAAGACTTCAACCGCGGAGAGCACCATCCGTGAAGCCGCCAGCGACATCACGACGATGAGCAGCGTCGCGAAGATATCCGGCGCCGTCGAGCCGCTGCCGACGGTCAGCACATGGTCGACAAGATACTGCTGCAACTTCGGCGGGACGAGTTCTGCACTCACGCCCAGGATCGTCAATCCGCAGAGGAGCAGGGTTCGCCCCAGCTGTGGGCGGATGAGGTCCTTGACCTGATGGAAGATCTTGTGGTGGTGGAAACAGCGTGGGCAGGTTTCCGAGGCATTCTGCAGGCGTAGCTGACACGTCGGGCAGCGGTTTGCATCGGTCTGCTCGTCTGCATGGACATCGACCCAGCCTTTTTCGTGCAGGACTTCCAGCTTGCGCGCGACGAAGTGGAATCGATCCGCCAGCCCGTTGGAGAACCGCATGACGTCGTTCCAGTGATCGCCGGAACGGATCTGCAGCACACCCGAGCCGATGCCCGAGACGGTGCGCGCCGACTGGATCTCTTTGATGGGGACCGCAATACGCAGTTTCGCCGCTGTGTTTTCCGTGGACGAGGCAGGTTCCTCGATGACCGAGGCATGGTCAGCCGTCACGACGAGCCAGTGTTTGCGTGCCTGGCCGTCATCTCCCAGGTCGGACTCCGCCGACAGAAGAATGGGGCGGTGGTTGAGGTCGTGCAGATTGAGACAATCAGCCACGGCCTGTGGCAGGATTGAAACGTTCATGATGGGGGTGGTCTCCAGACCGGGGGCGACTTTTGCCAGAAGTCAGGGGAAACTGATCGCGATTAGCACTTTCGCGGAAGCGTTGTTTATGCGACTCCGTTCGCACACATGGTGGAATTTCGAGGGAAACTCTATGAGCGGCGGAAAGCAGGGTCAAGAAGAGAAGTTGGAACGTCGGAGAAAAAGGTCAGACGGTTTTGCCACGAAGCCACGAAGGGCACCAAGTCAAACCGGAAGAAACTCGTCAGACGAAAAAGCAAGTTTATTGGTGGCAAGCGTCGAGCGGTTGCTGCAACCGCCGTCTGAACTTGCTGGTGGACGCACATTCTGGGGTCAGCTAACGATCCTGACCCCAGTCACCCCGTCGGTTGCGAATCGGTGGGCATCAACGCATTTCGTCCTTCAAGGGAAATCCGAGTTTCTCCCGAATTCTACGATCCACTTCTTCAAATGGGGTACAAAGTCCTGCTTCCGCTTGCGCTAGTCCCTCTCGGATTGCTTCCAGATCTTCTTCTCGAAAAGTGTCATCAATGAACTGCTTGACACATTGGGCAAAGGAAATCTTGTTATCCTGTGACTCCAATTTCGAGATTGCATACAGACGAAAAGCTTCAATGTCTTCTAACCGTAATGGGCGTATCGTGATCGGAAGTGTTGGAACTGACATGACTTTCTCCTCGAAGAAAAGTCATATTACGATACCCTGGGTGGAAGATCAAAGACTCATTCTACGCCGCTGCCAGCGTTCGCGCTTGTCTGGCCGCGTTGATCCAGCCTTGCATTTTCTCCACTTCCGGGAGCTGTGAGTTTCTCAAGACTGACTGGCCGACCGAGGTCTGCGAGAAGTCCCAGGCCTGGACAGACAGGTCGTCGAGGTTCGCTTTGGCGACGTCGGCTGGTGTGCGGTAGCCGCAGCCGACGAGGATCTGGGCGTGGTAGCCTCGTAGTCCTGGAATCTGGCAGACCAGACGGGCCTGATCCTGCCACTCGCGGATCGTATCGGGCTTGATGTGACTGGTGTTGAGGCGGTGGGCGGTTGTCTTGGCGTCGAGCTTGAGGAAGTCCGCGACTGTCTTGACGTTGATGCGGTAGAAACGAGCAGCCGTCTTCGGGCCAATCGACGGGGCGTCGACGACGTCGCTGGACAGTTCCAAGTGATACTGCGGACCATGAGAAACGGCAGCGACTGGTAATGGTGGTGGCGTCTTGGTAACGGAAGCTGGCGTCGTCGGCAGGATCTGCTCATAACGCACGGGTGATTTCTCGACCACGTGTTGTTTGACTGGTTCCGGTTTCACCATCTTGATTTCGGGACGTCGCGGCTGAGCTTGTTCGACTGACAGGCGAGCCGCTTCCAGCAGATCGATCTCCGCCTGCTTTTCAAGTTCACGCGAGGACTTGGCATTCGCGACAGGAATGTCGAAGTCCAGAGGTGAAGTCTTGACTGGCTTGTGAACAGGGGCTGGCTCGGGCTTTCGCTCGACGCGTGTCGGCGATGCGGTCGCGGCCAGGCTCGATTCTTCTGCTTTCAAGGCAGCAGGAGAAAGGGGAGGGATCGCTTTGATCGGGGTTGGTTCGAGCAGCGTGGAACGGTTGGCGACAGGCACTGGCGGCGGAGTTGGTGCTGTCTTCCGGGCAGGAACTGGCGGAGGCGATTCGACCTGCGTCGAGATCGGGCGAGCCAGACCTTGCTTCTTGTTTGACTTCAGCGACGAGTTCGCGTTGCGGGCCCGGTCTGCCCATTCCTTGACGACCCGCTGCTCTTCCGGCAGGTTATAGACGAGCTTGCCGGTTGCTTTGAGTTCGCGAAAAATCGCTTCCACCTGCGACTGCTCCGCGAGGTGTTCCATCTTCTTGGTGATCCAGTTGACCGGCATCGAGATCGTCGCGAGGAATGTCTCGAGCGTCAGATCGGTTTCTGCAGGCGTTGCTTTGGATTCATAAAACGCACGGTCGAGGACCATTGAAAACGAAACGGCTGCGTACATGAGCAACTGCGAGAGGACCTTCTGCGCGTAATCATCCCAGCCCGCTTCGGGGTAGCGACTGCCGGTCTCGAAGTCGTAGTGTTCAATCAGTGGATGGTAATATTCGTGGGCGAGTGTCGCGCCTTGTCGGACGAATTCTTCCAGCCAGTCCTGAGTCGTCGGGACTTTGAGCTTGGGGATCTCGCCCTGATCGGTCGCGTAGCGCATCAGTTCGTTGTACGACTTGGTGACGCTCCATTCAGCTGCCCGGTGGATCTGAGATTCGCGGGTCGTCTGGCCGGTGTGAAACGGCATGATCGGGTCGGTGAAGTAGTGACTGAGAACGCCCGCCGCATAGACGGCTTCTTCCCATTCTTCCCGCTGCAGCAGTTCGACGGTTCGCTCGTACCAGCCACGAGCGGTGATCGCGGCTCCGCCCCAGTAGTTTTCTGAGACGTGAAGGACGTGATTGCGGAAGTCTTTGAAGATCGTATCCGGGTCTTTGGCACCGCGCAGATAGACGGAGTGATACTTGAGAAACAGATCCCGCCACTGTTTCGAAGAGGGGTGAGACAGGTACGTGAGGGCATCGAGCGCCAGCTTATGGTGCGTCGAACTTGCCTGGGCGGCGTAGATGACCCGAAACAACAAACTCATGACCAGTCCTTGTCGAAATTGAGACGTCAAGGGCTGTGCATATCGGATCGCGATCAGCGCGAACAGACGAGAAGTCGCAGGGGAGGGGGTTTTGTAAATTTGTCGGGGGAGAAGCGGGGGGTGGAGAGGCGTTGAGAACGAGAGTTGCTTATTTTGATGGCCGAGACAGTAAAATGAGCGGTACGATGAATCGTATCTGGAGGTGAACGATGACCGATCAATTCAGTGAAGAACACCAGCAACCATTACACAGCCGAACCGGAGACAGTTCTCAAGATGACTCTCAGTCTGAGTTACTTGAGCGAATCGGACTGTCGCCAGAAGAGCTATTCGACATTCTTGCACCGGCAATCGCTGCGGCTGACAGCGGACATACCAAGGTTTGGGATAAGAAGGCGTTTCTTAAACGAATGCATGAGAAGCGGGATGCGGAATTGCCTGGAAGCTAATAGGGCATTGGGAGCGATTGGTTGCCTGGCGCCCACCCTCATCCGCCCTTCGGGCACCTTCTCCCCTCAAGGGAGAAGGGACGGAATACGGTTCTCAGCAACGGAGAAGGCACTTAACGCCGCTCCCCACAAGGGAGAATGGACAGCCGTTGACCTATACCTCAACCATGTCTTTCGCGGCGGACTGGGTCTCGATCATGTAGTTGATCATCGAGACCAGAGTCGATTTGTTGACCGGCTTGGTCAGGTATTCGTCGCAGCCGGCGTTCAGGCATTTCTCGCGGTCGCCCTGGTTGGCGTGGGCAGTCAGCGCGACGATCGGGGTCAGGAAGCGTTCTTCCCGCAGCATGCGTGTTGCGGCGTAGCCATCGAGGATGGGCATCTGCATGTCCATCAGGACGAGGTCGTAATGCTCGGACGATTTGTGGATCATTTCGAGAGCGACCTGGCCGTTTTCAGCGATGTCGACGTGTGCGCCGGCTTTCTTCAAGATGAAGGAAATCAGACGCTGATTGTCCGGACCATCTTCCACGTACAGGATTCGGTACTTCGATTTGAGGCTGTCAGCAGGTGTCAATGTGGGAGCGACCTTCTCTGAGGCGGGTTTGGCTTGTGGATCGACAGCGGCTTCGAGGACTTCGACAGGCAGTTTGAGGACGAAGCAGGAACCAACGCCGACTGTGCTGTCGACGGTCAGTTCGCCGCCGAGCATATCAGCCAGATTCTTGCTGATCGAAAGTCCCAGGCCCGTGCCGCCGAATTTGCGGGTCAGTGAATAATCAACCTGGGAAAAGGGCGTAAACAGTGTTTTGAGCTTCTCATCGGAGATGCCAATCCCGGAATCGCGAATTTCAACCGTCAGGACGCCCGGCGTCCCTGCGTCGTAGCGGGCACGCAGGCAGACTTGACCCTGACTGGTGAATTTCACGCCGTTGGAAAGCAGGTTCATGACGATTTGTTTGAATCGTTTCGCATCGGTCTTGACCAGGGCAGGGATCGTCCCGGCGAGTTGGAACTGCAGGCTGACATCTTTCGAGCGAGCCAGCGGGCCGACCTGCGTCATGCATTCATTGAAGATGGTCATCGGAGCCGTCGGGCCCATCGTCAATTCCATCGTGCCGATTTCGATGCGGGACTGGTCGAGAACGTCGTTGATAATATCGAGAAGCTGGTGGCCGCTCTTTTGGATAGAAGATATGGCCTGTTCACGCTGGTCCTGATCGGCGTTGGATTGCAGGATGTCTGCAAAGCCCATGATCGAGGTCATCGGAGTGCGGATTTCGTGGCTGATATTCGCGAGGAATTCTGCCTTGATGCGGTTCGCCGACTCGGCTTCCATCTTGGAGATGGTCAGTTCTTTATTCACGGACTCGATTTTATTCATTGCCTCATCGCATTGATCGAGAACGCGGTTGTATTGAGCGGCAATGATTCCTGTTTCCGTGAAATCATCCGCCTGGGCGCGGGCAGTCCGATCACCCAGGATGTTGTTTTCCATTGTGCCAAGCAGATCGTAAAGATCGTTGCGGGCACCGTGTTCGACGACGTTCAGGCCAATCTTCTCTTCTTCTTCGGTCACCCGGAGCGGGATGAAGATCTTGACGACGGACAGGTACAGCATCGAGACGCCAAACGCCCACGCGAAGCAGACAAGGCAACCAATGGCCTGGACGGCAAAGACTTTGAACTGCGTTTCTCCTGGATTCAGTTGGTCTGCATCAATGACGAAGGCCACGGCGAGCGTTCCCCAGACACCGGCGATCCCGTGTGTCGTGACGGCGCCGACGGCATCGTCGACCTTCCAGCGGTTCTCGATCAGTTCCTGGGCGAACAGGCAGATCATGCTTCCAGCGGCGGCAATGAGAACGGTCTCGATGGGGGCAGCCAGATTGCAACTCGCTGTGATACTGACCAGACCTGCGAGAACGGCGTTGATCAGCCATTCGATCCGCATCGGTTTACCGCAAGCAGTCAGATAAATCAGAACTGGGACGGCACCGGCGCATCCGCCGAGGAAGGTGTTGAAAAGAACGAGTGGAGTCTTCTCGCTGTAACCGATCGTGCTTCCGCCGTTAAAGCCGAACCAGCCGAACCACAGCATGAAGGCCCCGAGAGTCGCGAAGCTGGCATTGCTTTGTGTGAAAAGACGACCTGTCCCGTCCGCTTGATAGCGTCCCAGACGCGGGCCGATCACAAGAATTCCAGCCAGAGAACACCAGGCGCCAACGGAGTGGACGACGGTCGACCCTGCAAAGTCGCGAAACCCCAGCGAGTAAAGCCAGCCATGCTGAGCCCCTTCGCCAATGCCGTACCAGGCCCAGTGCCCGAAGATGGGATAGATGATCCCACCAATCGCGACGACAAAAACAGAATAAGCCAGGAATCTCATTCGTTCCGCAACCGCTCCCGAGCAGATCGTCACCGATGTGCTGGAGAAGACCGCCTGGAACATGAAGAATGCGAGCATCGTCGACGAGGTATTGGGACTTCCGAAGAAGAACCCATTCGTTCCGATCAGACCCGACAGGGAGTCTCCGAACATGAAGGCGAAGCCAAACGCCCAGAACGCCATGCCACATAGACACTGATCGATCAGGTTTTTGGCCGCGACGTTAATGCTGTGTTTCGAGCGGCAAAGCCCTGATTCCAGACAGCAGAAACCAGCCTGCATCACAAAGACGAGTATTGTGGCGCAGCCCAGCCAAACAAGGTCAATAGTCGATAGTTCTTGCATGGGAGTACGTAATGTACCTAACGAATGAATCGCCGTGTCCCCCTGAGGCAAGAGGTCCAGCCGGAGGTGTGGCGTCAACATGAGCCACCCGGCTGTAAACTAGGTTGCAAAAATACAACACCGTGGCTTCTTCATCGTAATTACAGCGACACCACTGGAACGTTAGCGCTGAAATCGACGGCTGTAACGGTTGCATCAGCGTTGCGGTAGAGGAAAACACTCCACGGGAGTCATGCGCACAGGAAGATAAGTACGGTCATATTGGCGAACTCAGAGTTCAAAGAACTCACAGCCAAATGGTGGTCAGTGAGTTGATTGGCCAGCAGGGTGTCATCTTAAAGTGTCGATTCGGGAGTCGTGCGATCGACGACACTGTAAACGTCTTTGTCTTCAATGTTGAATGAGACCATCATCTCCGCGAGAAAGCCCAATGTGATTCCCTGGCCACCCAGGAGCAGGCAGGCGATCGAGTAAATCAGCAGGGGGCGAGACCCGATCGGAACTGGCTTCATGAACCCCATGACGTTCATCAAGAACCATTCCAGCCCCAGAAAAACCATGCCCAGTCCGCCGAGAACGAAGAAGAAGAAGCCCCAGCCTCCCAGGAAGTGTTGAGGACGACGGCCGTAGTCAGTCAGGAACGTGACGGTCAGCAGGTCGAGGAAGCCTTTGAGGAAGCGGTTAAAGCCGTATTTCGAGACACCGAATTCACGAGGGCGGTGGTAGACCGGAATCTCAGTCACTTTAAAACCGCGGCCGTGCGCCATGATCGGGATGAAGCGGTGCAATTCGCCGTACATGCGGATTTCCTGCGCAACTTCGCGACGGAACATCTTCAGCCCGCAGTTATGGTCGTGAAGCTTCAAGCCACTGAGCTTGCCGATCATGCCGTTGAAGACCCAGGATGGATAAACTTTGTGCCAGGGATCGCGTCGGTCTTTTTTCCATCCGTTGACGACATCGAACCCTTCGCCCATTTTGTTGAGCATCTTGGGGATTTCGTTGGGGTCGTCCTGCAGATCAGCATCAAGCGTGACGTAAACATTTCCCTTGGCTGTGCGAAAGGCCGCTAACAGGGCAGCGGCTTTGCCGAAGTTGCGACGAAAGCGGATGCCTCGAACGGGATGGTTGGCTGTCAATGACTGGATGATGTCCCAGGATCCATCGCGCGAGCCATCATCGACCATGATGATTTCATAGACAATCGGCTGGCCGTTAATGGTCTGGTCTTTCAACGCCGCCTGGATCTGTCGACACAGCTCTTCCAGCGTTTCGTGCTCGTTGTAGACGGGAACCAGACAGGAAAGATGGACCATGGGAAAATTTCGCTTTCGCGGAGACGGCTGTCGATTCAGAATGACGGCGATTCAGGACTTGGATGCCACCAAATGGCGTTTTTTATACCATCGCGCCACGGACGAACAGACCAGTCCGGCCAGGATGTCCGAGGCAAACATCAAGACACGTAATAAGAGGGCTGCCGAGACTGCCTGCTGATCGTTGATCGAAGGGTCCAGTCTCAAACACTCGACAATGATCGCTTCCCGCACGCCAATACCGCCCGGGGCAAAAACGGCCAGAAATCCGACCGTCGTCGCCAGCATGCAGCTCATCGTCCAGAAGAGACTGTCCGACCAGGTGATGTTTTCGACGCCAATGGAATACAAGACGATTCCCAGCGCCATGCTTTGAATCATCCATCCGACAACGGCGACGATGATCCCAATTGCCAGATCGCGTGTCGTGACTTTTTCACGACGGATCTCTGCGGGGACTTCCCGCATGTCCTGTTCGGTTGGTTCGATGTCATCAGGCAGAACCGGGTCAATCTCTGCCTTCTCGGGAAGCTTGACCACCTTTGACGCGACACGATTCATCAGCCAGCTGATCAACGGAAGGCAGGCGAATGTCAGGGCGACGATGCCCAGAGAAAGGAGAATCGGATGAGCCCCCACAAGGTTCAGGAACCAGCGGATGAGCGAATCCTCTGCCAGCTTATCAACCGCCAGATCCGGCAGCACAATCGGGACCAGACACAAACCTAACAGCAGCCCTGCTCCCATCGACAACAATGTTTCGTAGACAGCCGTCGCGAGACTGACCGCAAATGGAACTCCATATGGCTTGAGCATGCTCGCTCGAATGATCAGCACCATGCCTTTGCCCGGCATATACTTGCCGATCTGTCCGGCATAGTGAGCGCAGAACGTGGGAACAACAGGGGGCCTCTCACCATGAGAAAGTATCAGCTGGCGCCAGAACCAAGCCCCCGTCAGCCAGCTGATTAAAATCACGGGACTACCCGCCCAGATGATCTCCCATCTGACTCCCTCCAGCGACGCATCGGATTGCTGCCAGAGGGTCAAACCTCGCTTACAGACAAACCACAGGAAAGCAATCAGCAAGACCCACTGGCCATACTTCCAAAGCGTTTTGGCAAGGGTCTTCTTGGGCGTCATCCTGACACGTTCAATCTACTTGCTTTGTTCCTTCTCCCTTGAGGGGAGCGGCATTCTATTCCTTCTCCCTTGAGGGGAGAAGGTGTCAGCCAGCACCTCAGGTGTTTTACATTACACAGTGCTGACGGATGAGGGTGGGCGCCAGGCAAGAAAATGCTTTCATTCGATGCAATAAACAACAGGCAAGGTTCTGTTTTCCATGGCTTAGAAAAAGCCATCGTCGTGCAGATCGCCTTCCGTGATGATTTCGTGACCTTTATCGCGCAAAACTTTCGTGGCGGTATCGATGTCATCGACACACAGGGCGATGGCGCCTTTGCCATTCTTCTGGAAGATCAACGGATACGTGTAGTGAATATTGAGTTCTGCCTGCATGAGTGCCAGGCAGATGCGCAGCATCGGCTGAGGGTCTTCTGGAAGAAGGACGCCGAGCATGTCTTTTTCGAAGACGGCGAAATCCGACAGTTTGAAAATCTCACGAGCCCGGTCTGCATCATTGACCATTAATCGAATGCAGGCAAAGTCGACCGAATCGTTGACGCTGAGCGCAATGATCTTCATGTCATGTCGCTCGAGGCTCTTGAAGAGCTGATGCAAGCGACCGACCTGGTTCTCCATGAAGACCGTAAACTGACGCAGGCACGGCCAGTCGTGACTTCGCGACGTCATGGCGTTGATGCCGCCTTTTTCGTCGTCATCTCCGTAATCAAACGGCATTTTAAACCCACACACTTCCTAGGGCGGACGGCGCATCATCGTACGAGGGCGTCCACTTGTTCGATTCACGCTGGTATTCACATCATACAGACCAGAAAACTTCCCTCACATCTTGTGAAAGACTGGGCTGTGTCATGCTATGAACTCTAGAGGAAATAGAGGGAACGGTCAATTTGAGTCTCATTGAGAGATTCTCAAACTGACCTGACACGATCCACCTGACCAGCGATATGATTCTCGTGTTCAAGGATCGCCGTTTTCCTCTCAGGGATGATTGACAAGCAAATGATCAAGACGGTTTTATTCGACCTTGGCAATGTAATCTTCCTATTCTCTCACGAGAAAATGTGCCAGCAGATGGGGGCGTTGTTCGATCAGCCCGGTGAAGCGGTGCGTAAATATCTGTTTGATGAGGGGCATCTGAAGGGCTTTGAAACGGGGCATCTCAGTGAACGCCAGCTGCATCAATCGATGGAGAAGCACTTTGGCAGGCAGGTCGATTTCGATGCTCTGCGACTGGCTGGCTCGGACATTTTCGAGCTCAATCATCCGATCGTCCCATTGATCCATCACCTTCACGAACAGGGTTACAGACTCGTCCTGCTCTCCAACACGAGCATCTCCCACATGGAGTTCCTGCTCGAACGTTACCAGATTCTGCAGAAATTCGACGACTTCGTGCTCTCTTACGAAGTCGGTTCGGTGAAGCCTCAGCCGGAGATTTATCAGGTCGCCTTGAGCAAGATTCAATGCGAACCAGAGGCCTGTCTCTATACGGACGACCTCTTGCCAAACATCGAAGGTGCCATTCCATTTGGCTTCTCGACCCATCTGTTTACGGGTGTCGATCACCTGCGTCGTGCGCTTGAGAAAGAAGGGGTCTGGCTTCCGTTTGCAAATGAACGCCCTTCCCGATAAGAATGGGGAGGGCGAGTCAGTTCGGCAGAGCGATCGACGGCAATATTGCTCAGCGATTTTGAGTCACAGTTTTTATTTCGATATTTTTCACGTCGATCCCAGGATCACTCATTTCGTTTCCGCGTGGCCACGGTAATTTGATTGACTCAAATGGAGGGCACGCATGGACACACGTCGGGCGATCATACTGCTATCACTCTTTACTTTGCTTCCACTGGGTTACATTGGCTACAACGTCTACTGTGAATCACAGTTGATGCCCCTCTCTGACGAGAACGGAACCTACCTTCGTCAGGTTGCTGATCACAATCAGAAACTGCTCGATAAAGTCCGACGAAATATCCAATCCGAAAAAGCAAAAGAGCAGAAGAGCGCGAAACAACGGGCCGCTCAGTAAACGGCGTTGTGGATTGTGGAAAAGCAAAAACAAACGCCAGACACGAATAAGGTAAGCAAAGTGCGCATTTCTCCTGACCGCACAGCAAACATTTCACCCAGGAAATGACGTCCAGACAGAGGACAAAGTTCCGCAGGACGTAAGAATATGGTTGCCGTTGTGCTGACGCTGTGAGTCTGATGAACGACAATTCCTGTCCGCTGACGCCATAGATCTCAAACTGATAGATATTCGCGAATTTTCCATGTCACAAATCACTCACCTGAACACCCTCCTCGTCCCGCATCGCGATGCGCTTATTCATCACCCCGTCTACGCGAAGATGCAGTCGCTGGGGGCGCTCCAGATTTTCATGGAGCATCACGTCTTTGCTGTCTGGGATTTCATGTCCCTGTTGAAAGCCCTTCAGCAGGCGATCTGCTGCACCACGGTCCCCTGGGTCCCGCCGACGAACACGCTGGGCTGTCGCATGATCAACGACATTGTGAGAGCCGAGGAAAGCGATGAAGATGGCAGCGGCAACTTCGCCAGTCACTTCGATCTGTACCGCGTTTCGATGGAAGAATGCGGCGCTGATATCACCGGCATCGATACCTTCATTAACCAACTGCGTCACGGTACCCCCTGGTCGACCGCTCTCGACACCTCTCCCATCTCAGACGCCGCCCGCGACTTCGTCCGCGAAACCTTCGCCATCATCCAGGCCGGCGATCTGTGCGCGATCGCGTCTGCTTTCACCTTCGGCCGGGAAGACCTCCTGCCGGACGTCTTTCAGAGCATCGTCAACCAGCTCAACCAGCAATCCAACGGCCAGCTCCGACGCTTCCAGTACTATCTCGAACGCCACATCGGCCTCGACGGCGACGAACACGGCCCGATGGCAACTCGCCTCATCGAACACCTCTGCGGGGACGACACCGCAAAATGGAAGACCGTTGAAGAAACCGCTGTCCGATGTTTAATTGCCCGCAAGAAACTGTGGGACGCGATTGATAACGCGATTGACCGGGAGTGTTCAGTCTTGATCGCGTGAAGCGAGACGGCTGTGTTGTCGAGTGAATTCAATCGCCGCCGATCTTCTCCCGTTTGTCTTTCGCAGGATGAAAATGTGTCTGCGCCCGGCTGTAGGTGAGAGCTTTCATGTCTACGGTCTGGATGATCATACCACGAGTATTGGCAGCCCCCTCGACATCGTCCATCTCAAAGGTCTCCGACGCGGGCCCGAGGATGGCTGACTGGCCGAAGAGTTGCCAAGTGGGCATCGGCTGTCCCACTGTTCCGCTGACGACGACGATCGCGTGATGTTCGATCGCCCGTGCCTGCGACGTCCAGCGGACTCGCTTGAGACCGGCTTCTGATTCTGTCATTGAGGGGACCAGAATCAGCATGGGCGATTTTTCGACCAGGCCCGCTGAGAGATCGGGGAACTCGACGTCGAAACAAATGAGAATCGCTGTCTTGCCCCAAAGTGTATCGGCGATCGTGATGGTGTTGCCGGAGGTGAAGCCAATGTCGCGTTCCCATTTCGTCGGGTGAATCTTTTTCTGAGACAGCTCTTTGCCATCGGCCTGCACGAGCATCGCGACGTTAAAGAGCTTCTTCGATTCCGCATCCAGTTCTGGCGACGATCCTGCCATGATCGCGATGTGGTGCTTCCTGGCCAGTTGCCTGATGCCTGCAAAATATCCGGGTGTGATCTTCGACGCGATCTCCTGCACGACCTTGCGTTCGCTCTCGATCGTCTCTTCGGCGCCCTCCTGCACCGGCCAGGCATCCAGCGTTAATAACTCCGGCAGCACCAGCACATCGACCTTCCTGGCCACGGCTTCTTCGGTGAAGGCTTCCACCTTGGCCAGGATTTCTTCGAGGGTCTTGTTTCCTTCGACGGGATACTGCACGGAGGCGATTGTCAGACTCTGTTCTTGAGCATGCCCCTCATTCGTCGCCATCAACGAAAATGGGATGACAACGCTGAGCATCCAGAATAAATTCGCAAACCCATCGCCGAGCATCTTCGCAGGTCCTCTTTTATGGTGGTGTCTCCTGACGGTTTCAGGCTAACAGGTAGGGTGAACCGAACGCACGGGGAAAGTTGATGACATGGCGATTACATGCTGATGACGCGAATGAACACCGTCACGGCGGCCACGAGGTTTAAAGCAAGCAATTTCGCAGACTGAACGGCGATTGATGTGAAGAACGCCACCAGGAAGACCACGACAAACAAGGCCGACAGCGGGACGACATACGTTATTTGATCCCACGGGCTTTCAATCAAACCGCTCGTGACAGCAAGAATCGCTGCCACAAGCATGATACCAATGATGGTCATGCCGGAAGCGAACTGGTGAACTTCATAAGCTTGCGAGCCTTACGTTCTTCAGCCAAAAAGTTTGGCAGGTAATCACCAGACTAGTCCTTCGGTGCATCGTGGCAAGCACCTTACAAAGCTGCTACTTTCGATGTAAATGCAATTGCCTGTCAATCCAAAACTAAATTCGACTCACAACAAGCGATGCGTGTTGCAAGCCTTATTGCCAGTACCCGTCGTTTAGTTTTGATATGCTACTATGAAGCTATTCACAGAAGTCAGCCTGTTGCCAAAGGTTGGGATTTGATAACAACTCCGTCATTGCCAAGGCATTCTGTTTTTCAAGAATAACTGGAACAAGCTGCCCATCTGATAATTGATAAAGTCCTGAGGGTAGCTGCAGAGTTCCAATTGCGTCTGTCGTCGCGTTCTGAAATGTTCCAACAAACTCCAAACGTTGGATTTCATTGGATGTATTAACAAATTCCCGAAACATAATCATGTTGTGATGCCTTTCGGGCTAGTATTTCGTGTCCAGCCTTCAGTAATCAATTCGAATTCTATTTTTGTTGGCAGACCTGGTCGTGGTGCAAGAGTTTGTCCTGGTCCAAGTTGCAGTTGAATATTACTTGGGAGGTTTAGCACTTTTCGTACCCGAAGAGATGTTTCATACAAGTAGGACCAGTCTTTTGATTCGACTACTCCGTTGATAAATCTGGTTTCAATTTCGTTTTCTTTACCAAATCTCTCATTCAAAATAAACTTTCGGCGAAGAGCGAAATCGGTTTCATAGCCTCTAAGTAAACGATCTAAAGCTGAAGAAAGCTCGCTATCCGCAAACACGATCTTATTCTCTCCAAGAAGACTCCGAGCTTCATATCGATTTATCATATGGTGATGCGAGAAAAATTTTGATGACAGCTGGTGAACGATATCAACGATCTGATCCTCATTTTCTTCATCGTGTAACCGGAGAAGCTCTTTTGCCAATCTTCGCCCTTGCTGCTGCACTCGATGAATATTCCCTAGCGAGAGTGGATGAACCTGCTCAGTTAGACGCGAGAGAAAAGTCGCTACAAGTTTTCTAGAACCTTCATCTTTTTCAAGCATTTCAGTGCTGATATCGAACTGCTTTAATATAAATTCACGATAAGCAGCTACATCTTCAACGCTAATTCCAATTCTAGTCCCTCGATTTATCGAATCTTCGGGATTGAATTGATTCCCTCCTGTGGGATCAATTGGACTAAGCTCGGAGATTGGAGTTAGTATGATTTTACGCGCACCCAATGCTACAAGAGTGCCTGAACTATTACATGCAAACGGAACTAAAACTTCAAAATCTGGGTCGAACTCTCGTATTAGGCTAACAACTGGCCAAACGGCATGAACGTGCCCTCCTCTTGTGTACAAGCACAGATCAATTTTGGGATTTTGCCCGCATTCTTTGAGAACACGGAAAAGTGGTTCCTTGACATCGATTGAGAACTGTTTGCTCAGCCCTGGAAGGATTGGAGGTGATGATTCGCGGTCAAAATCAAAAAGGCACACGCATGTTCGACCGGGACGAAGCTTTTCCACGGCAATAATATTCTGTTTTCGGTCATCCCGCGGCATTTTTTAGACTTTCATGGAGTTTTCTCGCCAAAATGCTAAATCATTACCAGTAAACATGCAAACCATATGTTCATATCATTGTCATTTTTTCAAATGCAGTTAGAAATTCTCCCTCTATTCCTCCTTCCCCGCCTCCAACACGCTCAAAAACGCCTTCTGCGGGATCTCGACGCTACCAAACTGCTTCATCCGCTTCTTACCCTCTTTCTGCTTCTCCAGCAGTTTGCGCTTCCGGGTAATGTCCCCGCCGTAGCATTTGGCGGTGACGTTTTTACGCAGGGCGGAGATGGTTTCGCGGGCGATGATTCTTGCCCCGATGGCGGCTTGCAGGGGGATTTCGAACTGGTGTTTGCTGATTTGCTCTTTCAGTTTTTTAACCAAGGCCCGGCCGCGGCGGTCGGCGACGGTGCGGTGCATGATGGTGGAGAGGGCGTCGATGCGTTCGTTTTTCACCAGGACGTCGAGTTTGACCAGGTCAGCGGCGGTGTAGCCGATGACTTCGTAGTCCATCGTGCCGTAGCCCTGGGTGGCGGATTTTAAGCGGTCGTGCATGTCGTAGATGACTTCCGCGAGGGGGAGTTCGTAGACGAGTTGGGCGCGTTCGGTACCGAGGTAGTCGGTGGTTCGATAAATGCCTCGGCGGTCTTCGCACATCTGCATGAGGATGCCGATTTTGGTCGCGGGAACGATGAAGGTGACCTTGGCAATTGGTTCGCGGAACTCTTCGATCGAGCCGTCTTCGGGAACGTCTTGCGGGTTATCGAGTTTGCGGACTTCGCCGCCGCGGATGAGGAGTTCGTAGGTGACGTTCGGGGCGGTCTGGATCAGGTCGATGTTCGACTCGTTCTCCAGGCGCTGCTGGACGATTTCCATGTGCAGCATGCCCAGGAAACCGCAGCGGAAGCCGAAGCCGAGGGCGTCGGAGGTTTCCGGGAAAAAGGAGAAGCTGGCGTCGTTGAGAGCCATGCGTCCGAGTTCTTCGCGCAGTTTTTCGAAGTCGGTTGCTTCGATCGGGTACATCCCGCAGAAGACCATCTGCTGAGGCTCTTTGTAGCCCGGGAGTGGTTCTTTGGCAGGATTGTGATGGCCGGTGACGGTATCTCCGACACGGATGTTTTCGAGGATCTTGACGCCGGTGACGAGGTAGCCGACCTGACCTGGGCCGAGCGATTCGCAGGGAGCCATCTCGGGGACGAATTGCCCCATTTCGAGGACTTCGTGAGCGCCGCCGCCTTTCATGAAGCGGATTTTCATCCCCTTCTCAATGACCCCTTCCAGAATCCGGAAGTAGGTCAGAACCCCTTTGTAGGAGTCGTACTTGGAATCGAAGACGAGGGCACGCAGTGGTGCGGTATCTTCGCCCTGTGGACACGGAATGCGCTGGATGATGGCTTCGAGGCAGTCCATGACGCCGACGCCGGTTTTGGCGGAGACTTTGAGGGCATCGTGAGCATCGAGGCCGATGACGGTTTCGATTTCTTCGAGGACTTCATCGACGCGTGTGACCGGGAGGTCGATCTTGTTGAGAACGGGAATGATTGTCAGGTCTTCGGCGATGGCAGAGTAGGCATTGGCAACGGTCTGAGCCTGAACTCCCTGGAAAGCATCGACGACGAGAAGGGCCCCTTCGCAGGCAGCCAGTGAGCGCGAGACTTCGTAGGCGAAGTCGACGTGGCCGGGGGTATCGATGAAGTTCAGTTCATAGAGTTCGCCGTTGTAGTTGAAGTGAATCGCGACGGCGCGGGCCTTGACGGTGATCCCGCGTTCGCGTTCGACATCGAGGTCATCGAGGATCTGCTCTTTGAACTCGCGCTGCGTGATCGCCCCGGTTTGCAGCAGGAACTGATCGGACAGAGTCGACTTGCCGTGGTCGATGTGCGCGATGATCGAGAAGTTCCGAATATTCTTGGTCGGAATGCGGCCGTAGGACTTACGTTTGACTTCGGTAACGATGGACATGGGGAGGAAGGGCTTAGGGCTTGGGGAGTAGGGCTTAGGGAAGGCAAAAGCCTTTGCAAGTCAGGCCTTCAGGGAGGCGGACATGCGAATATGACATCATATCGGGTAGAAAGAGATGGGACCAGTGAAGTGTCATCGGGGAGGAAACTTCGCCGGAGCAGACCCATTGGTAACATTGGATGGGATGAGCAGGGATTTCCCAAGTAACGAGCAGGGACCGACAAAAAAAGAAACCAGTTGACACCCAAAGGCGAGCAACTGGTTTCACAAGGATCGCAATCGAATCGGGACGTTACTCCGCAGCCTCATTCTCCAGTTTGAGGTCTTTTGCGGTGGCTTTTGATTTCAGCTTCACGGCAGCCGGACTGTTGGCTTGCATGTCGCTGATTTCGACGATCATGGCACCGATTTCATCGTAAATCATCGGAACACCCGCACCGCGTATTTTGACGGTGTAGAGTCCTGTCGGGATTCCCTTGTCGAACTTGGGAAGTGTCATTTCGTAGCTTCCGGTCTCGTCGGTTTTTCCATGGGCGACAATTCCATTGGCAGAATGATATTCAATAAGCAGGTCGGGAGCCGGCTTACCGTCAATCGTGACTGTCCCAGTTGCAGGAAACAGCTTGTAGTCTGGCTTGGATGGACCGCAGCCCAAAGCAAACACGGACAGCAAAATAGCGGCTAGAAAAGTTGCCTGACCAGCAGATTCTTCAGCAAGACCGAAGATCGACAAACCCCGGAAAGATGACATGAGACCGCCTTGAATGGCTTCAGATGGGTGAAGAAAAAGCAGCGAAATGGGCCGAGCAGAAACTTCTCGGCCAGGTTTAGAAATGACAGCCCGTCTTAGAATTCGCCGAGGACTGTTCCGTCTTCACGATTGCCGATGTAATTGGTGAGGAGTCCATCGATATTTTCAGACACGAAGCGGACAGCCCCGTCACCCAGAAGGAACTGGGCTCCGCCTTTGTGGTGAGAAGAGAAGCTGTGAGTGTTTGTGCCGTTGAGACGGTAGCCGGTTTCGACAGCTCCTGAAGCAGTAATCCCACGGAGTGTCTGAAAAACAGCGACGTTCGAGCGAGAGGCTTGAGTGGACAGACCTGCCCACACGGATCCTTTGTAATCGATTAAGACTCCGGTCGAATCTTTCCTGCCGTTAATGCCGCGGGCGATTTCACCAATCATGACGGTATTCGAGAGTCCATCGGTGATATCGCGAAAGCGGACGGAGCTATTGGGGCCGAATGAGCCATTTTCGCCGCTGATGCAGCTTCCCAGGAAGAGAGGGCAGTCGTCAGTAGAGTCGTTGAACTGTGTGTTATTGTTTCCGAAAACGCCTTTATAAGTCGAGAGGGCAATTCCGGCGGTCGCGGAGGCGCTCATCAGTCCTTCGTTGAGATTGCCACCTGGAACGCTGGGGCAGCGATAGACTGACAGCGGGGTTTGTGAGAACGGGAGGATGGCTGGCGATTCGGTGAGGATCTGCTTGTCGATCTGCAGGCTATCGTACATCGCGTTTTGTTCAAGCTGCGGGAGGATGAAAGTCCCCCATCCCCAGCCTGGTCCGTCGAAAGTGCCGTAAGAATAATCACGACGCATGTATCCTGGTGGAAGGACATTGAAGGTATCGTGATAGTTGTGGAGAGCCAGGCCGATTTGCTTCAAGTTATTCTTGCAGGACGAACGACGGGCCGCTTCGCGAGCCTGTTGAACAGCGGGAAGGAGCAGGGCTACAAGAGTCGCGATAATCGCGATCACAACCAGAAGTTCGATCAGCGTAAAGCCAGATTTGCGAGACGATGCGCTCGCGTTTGCTGCTGGAGAATCAATAAAAAACATGGAAAAAATACTCCATCGATAACAGCTGTGCCAACAGTTAACGGCGCGTTACTGTCAACATTCAAATCGAGAGTCATATTACGCGCAGGATCTATTAAAACGAGGATGATTTGCGCAGTTCGACTGACACTTTTCGCCTTACCGCATCATTTTTGTCATTTGAAGCAATCAAATCGCCGTTCTTGCCAGAACGGCTGCACAAGAAGTATGCTATTCTGCCAGCTTTGTTGGCACATTCACTGAATTTCAATCGCGTTAAGTGCGTATCGAAAACTTAAGAAATCGCCTCGTCCATGAACAATTCAGAAACCCGCCTCACCGAAGTCGAAATGCAGCTGATGTTGCTGCAGCGGCAAGTGGATCAGCTCAGCCAGGAGCTGTATCGAAGTGCGCTAACGCAGGAGAAGCTGCTCAAGCGCGTTGAGGAACTGGAAAAACAGCGGGCTGAAAGTGATTCCGCAGACGTTGTGGAGTGAGCCTACGGAGAGGGGGCGATCAGCGGGTCCAGGTGTCGGCGCAGTTCGCGGACTTTTTGCATGGTTTGTTCGATGTCGAGATGCAGCTGGGCGGGGTCATCGTAGCCGAGGCGTCGGGCGAGGAAGGCGAACTCGTCGGTTTCGATGGCGGGGACGGTCAGATCGCGGGCGTCTCCCCGGACCATGCGGAGCGCATCGATCAGACGGCGTAGATAGCGGTAGCAGTCTCGAATATCGACACGATCCTGATGTGTGATCACGTCGACCTGTTCCAATGCCTTCAGAGATTCTCGTGTATTCGGCGAGCGCAGTTCCGCGCTCAGGTGGCCGTAGGTGATCTGTAAGCCCTGGACGAGGTATTCGCAGTCCACCAGCCCTCCTGGGGAGAGTTTGGCGTTGAGCGTCCCGGCTTTGACGAGTTGAGAAATCTGACGCTCGCGCATGGCGTTCATCGCTGCCAGGTCGAATGGCTCGCCGGTGAAGATGATTTCATTGCGCAGCTCGGCGATCTCGTTTCCGAAATCGAGATCCCCCGCGATCGGGCGGAGTTTGACCAGCGCCTGTCGCTCGTAAGGCCATGCCGGGCCGCCTTGCTGGAAGTATCGTTGAAAGGCTTCTCGGGCGACTGCGAGGCTGCCGGCGCGGCCGTAGGGGCGCAGTCGCAGATCGACTTCAAAAATCCCGGCAGACCGTGAGCGGATACGATTCTGAAACAGCTCGACCAGCTTCTGGTAGAATTCTGCGGTCGTGCATTTCTCTCGTCCGCTGGTCTCGCCGATGTCCTCGTAAAGGAACATCAGTTCGATGTCCGAGGCGAATCCCAATTCTTCACCGCCACATTTGCCCAATGCGCAGACGACGAACCGACAGGGCGAACCATTCTCCAGGCGAGGCTGGCCATATCTGTTGAGCAGCTCCTCATAGGTCAAACGCGTCGTTGTCTCGACGATGATTTCTGCCAGCTCCGTCAGTTCCTGCGAGAACTGCCCGAAGGTCTGCTCATAGCCAAGAATGTGACGCAGGTCGATCCGCAGCATCTCCCGGTCTTTGAAGGCGTTGAGGTAATCGATTTTCTGATCGATTGTCGTCAGCGGTTTCAGGTCGGTATTGAGCTCGTGTTGGAGCTGAGGTCTGGTCTTGGGGTGAATGATCCGCTCAACATTCGCGACGACGGGAAACAGGTTCGCATGCTGGATGCGCAAGAAGTCTTCCCACAAGAAGTCGGAAACGCCGAGCAGTTGAGCCATCGCTTCAAGCACGTTCGACTGCTCCAGCGATGTGAATGCTTCGACCCAGTTGTCTTGTGAAAACAGCTGACGCAGAAAGTCTCGGAAGTGCAGCAGCGCGGATTCCGGATTCGGCGACTTGGGCAGCAAATGCGTGAATTGTTTGATCAGCGTGATCGCGGCACGGAGTTCCTGCAGCTGGCTGGCGTCGTCGATTTTCTTGCCGAGGATGTCCGTGACGTAGAGCGTATCGGCGACCTGATTCCCCGCCGTCTGGATGACGGTCCGATGGACGCGAACGCCCGAGAGGACCAGCCCGTTGCCCAGTTCATAGAGGAATCCGGGAGTATCATCGCCGCGAATTTCGAGGATCGTCGCAAACGGTGACGAGGTGACGTCGATATTGATCTCGACTGGCATCAGACGATCGGGCGTCTGATCTTTGGATGCCTCGCTGCGAACAGCCCGCGCGACTCGGATCGCCAGGCGTCCGTGGGCGTCGTTGTCCTGACCGTGATAAAGCAGCGTCACGAGTTCTTCGAGATCGCTGGCATACTCGAGCCAGTCGTCCGAAGTCAGCGGCACGCCATCGTAGGCGACCTCGATCACGCTGATAAAGCGATGGCTGTCGCGCTGCGGTTTCTTGGTTTGCCCTGGTCGACGGTGTTCGATCTGGAAGATTCCGGAGTTGCTCAACGACTCATCGTGGATCGCCCCGGTGAACAAGTTCCCCGAGATGATGTTACATCCCAGCTCAAAGAGCAGCCCCGCTGTCGCAGAGAGGACTCCGACGGTGTCGAAGCCGACGATCGTCAGCTTCCAGATCTGCGGAGTTTCCTTATCGGATGTGAGTTCGCAGTGGACCTCCACCAGATGGGTGGGCGAGAGGCGGTTCATCAGCTCGCGGTGGAAGCTTCGTTCTTTGGTCGAAAAAACGTCTTCGTAGGCCAGTCCGTGAACCGCAACGCGATCGGGAAACGACTGGAAGTATTGAGGCTTCTGCTCATCGGTCGCCGACGAAGACCCGATGATGTATCTCTCGAAGATCTTACGAATGGCCTGCGTGTGTCGCTCGTAATAAGTCAGGAAGACTTCAGCCGAAGGGAAGTCGAGTCGACGGGCGAGGTAAGCCTGTTCGCGTGGTTCGGTCGGCAGGGTGTGGACCTGTTTGTAATGCATCAACTGCAGGGAGTGTTCGATCGTTCTCAGAAAGACGTATCCGGAGGCCAGTTGGCGATATTCATCAGCCTGAATGATCGAGCGATCCGCGAGTCGAATCAGGGCATCGAGCGTGTTGATACTGCGGACGCCGGGGGTATTGCGTCCGTGCATCAGTTGAAGGGCCTGCGTGACGAACTCGACATCGCGAATCGATCCGACGCCTGCTTTGACTTCGCCCCAGGTCCGGCCTTTCCTGGCCAGTTCTGCTTCAATGGTGGCTTTCAGTTTGCGGACGCTCTCGCGAATCTCTGGTGGGGAGTTCGTATAGATGATGTCATGAGCGATCATGAGAAAGTCCCGACCTGCTTCGACATCGCCTGCGATGCAGCGAGCTTTGATCATTGCCTGCTTTTCCCACAGGACTGCGGATTTATGCAGGTAATCGATGTGAGAAGTGATCGTCGTGACGAGGGCGCCGGATCGTCCCCAAGGTCTGAGTCGCATGTCGACGCGGTACATGAACCCGTCTTGCGTTGCTTCCATGAGTGCTTTGATCAACTTCTGCGCCAGCGACCAGAAACGCCCGGCATCGTCTTTCGCCAGAAAGACCAGATCGATGTCCGAACTGTAGTTGAGTTCCTCGCCGCCGAGCTTTCCAAACGCCAGCACGATAAATCCGGTCGTGTCGACATTGAGATCATCAGCGAGCAATTTCAGACATGCCTGCACGATCGCATCAGCAAGCAGCGATAACTGCAGCGTTACTGTTTTCAGATCCATCAGACCAAACGAATCACACGCACCAATCCGCAACAATTCCCAGTGTTGGTAGCGACGAATGGCATTGAGTTGCGCTTCGATCCTGGGATGCGAGGATGCCTGTTCGAGTGCCTCAGCCAGGAACTCCTGCTGTGTCTTGAACTCCGCAAGTTTTCGATGATGCGTCAGGCGTTCCAGATAGCTCGAATTCTTCAACAGGATTTCGGTCAGGAACTGACTGCTGACGAAAAGCTTGATGAGGATTTCCACTGCACGGGGTTGCTGGCTGAGCAGCACAAACAAATCGTGTCGACTGGGGACACTTTGCACGAATCGCTCGAAGTTGATCAGGGAGCTGTCAGGCGATGCGACTTCGGAAAGCGCGTGCAGCAGCATCTGCAGAATCGAGAGTAACAGCGGCCTGGATTCCTCGCTGTGATCGCACAGGTGAGCAAAGCGTTTATGAGCCACTTCCCAGTTCTGGAAGCCGACTCCTGTCAGCAGCAGTTCGACCCGTTCCTTCTGGTAGGCCTGCAGCTCTAATGTCAGCAGCAGACGAAAGTCTTCCAGGTCGGCAGGCGTGACTGGGATGTTATCCGAAGAAAGCGACATGGCAGAAACCTGACATCATTGATCACCGAGGGACATTCTGACGTTATTAACATGGCAGTTCGTGGGTGTAGATGGGTGACCTCAGTGTAGCAAAGGAGGCAAGTTGAGGTCACAACAGGCAGGAACATCTGGAAGGAAAATACGTGTTGCGCGGACGCAACATCCACGCATGAATTCTTCCGCCCGACCCGCAATCTTCACCAAGGCTCACTGGTTTTCCACAATTCCCTCATTTCGTAAATCGTTACGACCCCAGCAAGTGTGGAGAATACGGCATCGAACTGGCCTGTCGATTCAAGTCAAAAATTGACCACCCGCAGATCGTGACGTATGTTCGAAGTAACGTTTCCAAAAAGCAGCATCAAGGCAGGAACGGAACTGCTGGCACGAAGCGATATGAGATCGCCTGGTAACGACTTTTCGGAATTTGACACCTGTGATGAATACACAGACCACCCACCAAATCGACGCCCAGCCATCGGGAGCCTGGTTCACCAGGATGCTGTGTCGCGGAGTTGGTGCAGTGTCCGGTGACTGTGTGTTCTCGCCAGCGGAACCGAAGATTGGTCGCCTGGCATCAGTTGAAATAAAAGGCCTGCCGTATGTCTCCTAAACTGTCCATCAATGATCTGAGAAACGCTTCGGTGAAGCTGTTGCTCGTCATGGTTCTCTTAACGGGAATCGCGACGTGGCGCGTCATCGACGCTGCGATTCCGGGAGCGCCGGAAGTTTCCATGGTCGAACGGACGGCCATCGATAAAGGGGCCGAGCTCGAGCGTTCCAAGCTATGGGGCGATGCCATCGAGCATTATAAGCATTCGCTGGAGACCTGGCCGGATAATAACGACCTGAGCTATGGCCTTCGTCGCTCGAAATTCCACTTCAGCATCGACCGTCGCTATACCGACGATTCTTTCACCGGCCAGATGCTCTCGTTGAACACCAACGAGGCTTTTCAACTTCTCAACGACGTCTACAACAAGATCCAGGTCTACTATGTCGAGCCGGTTCAACTGAGCTACTTCGTCGCTCACGGGACCGAAAGCCTGTATCTGGCTTTGAACAATGAGCGTTTCGTCGCGACGCACATGCCCAAAGCTGATCCTCGTTCGGTCATGGAGCTGCGTAAAGTCCTGCGTGAGAACTATTGGAACAAATCTCTGTCGAGCTTCTCGCAGGCTCAGCAGATGATTCTGGAGGTCTCCCGTCGTGCCAACACTCTGACGGGCATTCAGCCGGTTCCCGTCATCATGGAATATCTCTTCGGTGGCTGCAACGCCCTCGACGATTACAGCCGATACCTGACTCCGGGCAAGTTGACGGACCTCTACAGCAACATCAATGGAGAATTCGTCGGTCTGGGGATCGAAATGAAAGCGGAGACCGATAAAGGGGTTCTTCTCGTCAATGTTCTCCCGGACAGTCCTGCGGAAGCTGGCGGTCTGGAGCCTGGCGATTACATTCTCTCGATTGATGGTCACAACTGCCTGCCTCTTTCCACCGAACAAGCGGCGAATTATCTGACAGGCCTGTCTGGCAGCCGGGTGAACATCGAATGGAAGCAAGCCACCACCGGACAAGTCCTCAAGAAACAATTCACTCGACGCGAAGTCAAGATCCGCTCGATCCCACTGACCTTCATGGTCAGTCAGGCGGACGGCATCGGCTACATCAAGATGACCGGTTTTCAAAAGACCACCGGAACAGAACTCGATGCGGCTCTTACGAATCTCAATAACCAGGGCATGAAGTCTGTCATCCTCGACCTGCGTGGAAATCCTGGCGGGCTGCTCTCCGCGGCTGTCGATGTTCTGGATCGGTTCGTCGAACAAGGTGTCCTCGTCTCGACCAAGGGACGCATGTCGGATCAGGATTCGATCTACACGGCTCATCAACTTGGGACCTGGAACGTCGACCTGATTCTGCTCGTCGATGAAAACTCAGCCTCTGCCAGCGAAGTCGTCGCCGGTGCCATCCGCGATCACAATCGGGGACTCCTCATCGGTAATCGAACCTATGGCAAATGGTCCGTTCAAAGTATCTATGACGTCTCGATGGGGACGGGGATCAAACTGTCAACGGCCAAGTATTTCTCGCCTCACGGACACTGGTTCGGCGGCGTTGGACTTCGCCCCGACTTCCCGGTCGAAGCCAAGGAAGAAAGCTACAAGCGAGTCACTGCAAAGACTCTGAATGAAGACCCTGTTTTCCTGAAAGCGGTCGACCTCCTTCAGAACCACCGCACGACCATGAAGAGCATGCGACGCATCAACTAGATAGACCTCAATGAATAGAAAAAGGCGGCTGTTACAGCCGCCTTTTTCATGCGCTCGTTTGAACTGTCTTGAGCGCGAAAGCTGGAGTCTTACTCTTCTCCGCCCGCTTCGTGCATTTCGAGTTGGCGCATCTTGCGATACAGGTTACTGCGATGCAGGCCAATAAGTCGGGCGGCTTCGGACATGTTGCCCTGGACCCGTTTGATGGCTTTGCGGATGAAGTCCCGCTGGAACTCTTCCGTCGCGGGCATGAGGCCAATTTCGAGATTGGCAGCGGCACTGGATGTCGTCTCGGGTGAGAGCATGAACGCCAGATCGTCCTCGGTCACTTCAGGCGACGGCGTCAGAAACGCGACTCGCTCCATGAGATTGCGCAGTTCGCGGATGTTGCCAGGCCAGTGGTGAGCCTGCATCTTCTTGCGGGCGGAGGCTGTCAGTTTGAGCGGCGCCTTGCGAGCCTGAGTGCAGAAGATCTGCAGGAAGTGTTCCGCCAGCAGGATGACGTCTTCCGGCCGGTCTCGTAATGCAGGCAGCGAGATCGTGACGACAGAAAGTCGGTAGTAAAGATCCTGTCGGAATCGCTTGTCGGTGACGGCGTGTACGAGGTCTGCATTCGTCGCTGCGATCACACGAACATCGACCGGAATCGACTTCGAGCCACCAACTCTGGTGACGACTTTCTGTTCAAGAACTCGCAGCAGCTTCGCCTGCCCGGACAAAGACATATCGCCGATTTCATCCAGGAATAAAGTTCCGCCGTCTGCCTGTTCAAACTTGCCGGCGCGGGCTTCGTGAGCGTCTGTAAAGGCGCCTTTCTCATGGCCGAAGAGCTCACTTTCCAGAAGTGTCTCGGAAAGAGCAGCACAGTTGACCGCGACGAATGGCTTCTCTGCTCGACCCCCCTGATAGTGCAGCGATTGACTGACGACTTCTTTCCCGGTCCCCGATTCGCCGAGGACGAGCACGGGCAGGTCCGTTGTCGCGAGACGCTCAATCGTCGCCCGCAGCGATTCGATCGCGGGGGACTGGCCGATGAGCTGAGCTTGTCCAGACATCTGGCGCGTCAAGCGTCGGACGTTCTTATTCAGCGATTCGAACTGCTGGGCACGTTCGAGGGCGTAGCTGGCATAAGTTCCCAGACGCTGGAGCAGCATGTCATCGGCGAGGGTGAAAGCACCTTCCAGTTTGTTGATCAGCTCGAACGCACCAATGATCTTACCCGACTGGTTTCGCAGCGGCACGCAGAGAATGTTGCGTGTGCGGTAGCCTGTCTTCAAATCAACCGAGCGATCAAAGCGTTTATCGATCGTGACATCATCAACGAGGATGGACTGCCCCGTCTGAATGACTTCGCCGACGATTCCCTTGTCATCGGGAAGTTTCAGCTTACCAGAGTCGACGCCGAGGGCTGGGCTGGCGTCGAGTTCGTGTCGCTTGGGATCCCAGACGAAGATACTCGCGCGGTCTGCTTTCATCAGCTGGGTCGCTTCGCGGGCGAGTTGATTGAGCAGCGATTCCGTATCGGTGTACTCGCTGAGCTTGAGCGAGATCCGCAGGAGTTCCTCGGTCATCGACTGCGTGATGCGAGATTGCTCGCGGTCTTTGACAACCGAGAGAGCATAGGTGAAGGCCTGGGCCAGCGAGAGAGAATCTTCCAGCTGACCTTCAGTCAGACTGCGTCCACAGATCGCCAGCAGCAGAGGCTCCTGCGTCTGGCCCGGCTGTTGAATGAGCGGCACTAGAATCGTCGCCCAGCCGCCTGCTTCCGTGGGCGGAAGGAAAAGAGCAGCATCGCGATCCAGGACGTCACGCAGGTGACTGGCTTCCGGAAGTCGAAAAGGCTTCCGCCCGGATTCGGCAACGACATCGACCGACGGCGTCAGCGTCAACAGCGATGCCCATTGTGCGGACAACTCCGACATGATGAGCGCCAAACCACGACTGCAGAAGTCAGCCAGGCTCGGAACTTCCAGAGAAAGGTCAGCCAATTGTCGAATCGACTGCAGCAGTTCCCGCGCAGACGAGGCATTCTTTAACCACGACACATCATTCCAGCGACACCAACGACTCAATTCTTTCGCTCCTCGAATAATTGTTATCGTTTTGACTGTATCGCTGCGTCAGTTCGTTAGCAAGGTGGTTAACAGGGATCATATTGGCCACAAGTAATTCACCACTTGGAGTCAGACTTCAAAAAGAATTGATGAAGACGAGAGACGAGGCGATGGTCAACGGGCTGTTCTTTTGATCTAGTCGGTGACCCTTTTCTCTGCAGTCCTGTGTTCGATCCGACTCCTGTGACCCGTATGACAATGAAAACACTTCCGTTACTGTTCGTGCTGCTGGTCGCTGCGTTCGCATACAGCCCGATTCTCAAGCACGAATTTGTCCTCTGGGATGACGATCAATACATCGAGAAGAATCCTCCTGTCGCGACAGGCCTGAGTGGGGAGAACCTGATTTGGGCGTTCTCCGGCTTTCATCTGGCGAACTATCACCCGCTGACCTGGATCTCGTTGCAGCTCGATGCCAGCCTCTGGGGGCTTGATCCATTCGGGTTCCATCTGACCAACCTGATTTTGCATCTGGTGAATGGAGTTCTCCTGTGGTGTCTGCTGAAACGAATGAGACTCAGCGAGCAAGTCGTCTTGGTTGTCGTACTGTTGTTTTTGCTGCATCCCGTGCATGTGGAGTCTGTCGCCTGGGTCACGGAACGTAAAGACCTGTTGTTTTTTCTGTTTGGGATGCTGGCGATGATCAGCTATGTGAATGCTGTCCAGGACCAGTCGACAGAGGAGTTGCTCCCGGCCGAGAAACTAATCATGCCGTGTCTCTGGACGTTGTGTTCCTTACTGAGTAAGCCAATGCTGGTGACGATGCCGCTGCTATTGCTAGCTCTGGATTTCTGGCCGTTGGGACGATACGGAAAAGAGTCTCTGGGGCCAACTAAAAATATCCTGTGGAGATCTTTTTCTCTGCTCCTGGAGAAATGGCCGATCTGGCTGCTCGTCGTCACTTTTTGTGTGTTCACCGTGCTGGCACAGAAGTCAGGGGGAGCGGTCGCTTCGCTGGAGGTCTTTGGTTTGCAACACCGACTTGCCAACGCGCTCGTCAGTCCCGTGCGTTACCTCAGCGAACTCGTCTGGCCTGTTGGGTTATCCTTCTTTTATCGCCCCTTGACGTTTCAATCTCTCGATGAACGCGTTCTTGGTTCGGCCGCTTTTCTTCTCGCCGTCACAGTGGGCGTTTGGTTTCAGAAAAAGAAGAGACCTTATCTGCTGATGGGATGGGCATGGTTTTTACTGAGTCTGCTGCCGGTGATTGGAATCCTTCAAGTTGGGAATCAATCGATGGCGGATCGCTATATGTACCTCCCCGCGATCGGGATTTACCTTGCCTGCTCGATGCTCCTGGGAACTGCCTTTGCACCAGTCGCAACTAGTACGAAGTCGTCACTCAGCAGTTTCTTTTATGGACCTGTTGCGTTGCTGGGGCTCGTGCTCGCAGGGATGACTTATCAGCAGGCACTGGTGTGGCGATCCAGTGAGAGCTTGTTTCTCCATGCCTTGATGCTCGATCCGGAAAACGATGTCGCGCTGGGCAATCTTGGTGTCTATTATCTCGACAAGCAGAACTACCCGTCGGCTCTTCACTATCTCGATCAAGCCATCGCGAACCAGACTCGAATCACAGCGGTTTTCAGGAATCGCGCCGTCGCCCGCTTTCAGTTGGATCAGCTTTCCGGCGCCATTGAGGATCTGACGCTCGCGACCAGCCTGGAGCCCGACAATGCCGAGTGGTGGGAACTCCTGGGAGTCTTTCAGGCCCGTGCAGGAGATGCTGCCCAAGCGATCCAATCCTATCATCAGGCCCTGCGAGTCGATCCTGACAACTCGCGTTTGCTTTTCAATCTGGCTGTTGCCTATGAGAGACAAGGGGAAGTGAACGCAGCCGTGAAAGCTTATCAGAAAGCCTGCCAGCTGGACCCCACGATGCTCGATGCCTGCCGACTGGCAGAACAACTCGCTCGCCCCGCCTCTCCTTAAGTTACGACGAGGTGTTGGTCAATTCCCGTTGTAGCCAGGCACGGGCGTAGGCCCAATGACGTTTTGCCGTCCGAGGTGAGACTTTGAGCATCTCTGCGACTTCGTCGATGGTCAGGCCAGTGAAGTAGCGGAGTTTGACGATCTGGGCGGCTTCCGGGTCGACGGCTTCAAAGCGGTCCAGAGCTTCGCTGAGCGCGACCAGTTCACTGTCGGACTGATCGTCGCTGGCATTCTCGGCTTCGTCGAGGGAGATGCGTTTGAAGTTGCCACCACGTTTGAGGCTCGATTTTCGTCTCGCGGATTCAATGAGAATGCGTCGCATTGCTTCGGCGGCAGCCATATAAAAGTGTCCGCGATGATCCCAGGCCTGGCTGTTGCCTTGAGTGACTAGACGCACAAAGGCTTCGTGGACAAGAGCAGTCGGTTGAAGCGTATGCTCCGCGGATTCGAGACGCATCTTCTGCTGGGCCAGTTTTTTGAGTTCATCATAAACCAGAGGCAGGAGTTCCTCGGTACGGAACTTCTGACCTTCGTTGATGGCCTGGAGAATTTGTGTGACGTTGGCTGGCTGCATAGGTTGCTCGAAGACATGACGGGGATCTTAATCGTCATTTAACACGCGTCAGACTTCGTTGTAGCGGGGTAGAAACGGGAATTCCAGCAGACTCTCGGCAAGCCGCCATGACTATGCGGGTATCGCAGCGATGGTGAGAGCAGCAATGGCGGCTGTCTTCTCTTCGTCCGAGGATGATGCCGGGGGCGTCGAAATCTCGCGGAATTTCTGTGGGGAAAGTCCGGTAAAGCGTTTGAAGGCGTCTGAGAATGAGGACGACGTGCGGTAGCCGACTTGTCTGGCGACTTCCTGGACGTGTAGTCCTCGTGACAAAAGGGTCTGGGCACGCGTCATGCGGATGCGAGTCAGGATCTCGATCGGCGAGGATTGCAGCAGATCGCGAAAACGTCGTGCAAACGACGAGCGCGACAAACAGCTGATCGCAGCGAGCGATTCAACGCTCCAGTTACGCTCGGGCGACTGCAGCATTTCCGAGAGAATGGGACCGATGTCCGGATCGCTCAATGCGTGAAGCCAACCGGTTTCGAGTGCGTTACTGTGACCGAGTTCCTTTCGCAGATTGTGTAATAACAACGTCGCGACCAGCTGCTCCATGATGATGAGAGAGCCAGGAGCGTTGTCAGCCCAGATCGCCGCCAGCTGCGTGCAGAGTGTGGTTGTGATGTCATCTCGGGACGCGATTGCAGAGGTGATGAGAGTTGGTGGAATGCCGATGACGTGGCCCAGATGAGGGGCAGAGCCTGTTAGATCGCCGATGATGACGCTCGACGCGAATGATTGATTCGTCAGTTGGAGATCGGCTTGAACAGCACCGCGATTCTCCAGAATGAACCATGCCTGACCGGGCTCGAGGAGCAGACGACTTGTTTCCAGCTGGATGCGAATAGTGCAATCGAGGGCAATCAGAAATCCGGGAGTCGTCAGACACACAGAGGCAGTCGGGCGCACAGGATCAAGTCGCCAGCGATGACGAATCTGGCAGCCCAGTTGCAGCTGCTGGAGGAGAATCGAAATGGGATCGCTGGGGATTGGCATGCGAATGTGAGTGCATCATGGGATCGTTGAGAAATGATGAAAAGGCGATAGAGCTGCGGTGAAATGCGTCAACGAACTTCGAGAAGTGCCAAGAATTTCGAGGATTTCTGAAGAGATTTTTGACGGTCGCGATTGAGCGTAACGCGAATTCTGCACAGGAGTTGTCCAGCCTATAACGCCGGCGTGTTTGTATTGTTGTCTCCCCTGCGGCGATAGATTGAGGTTTGATTTGATGAAACGTCTGGAGCGGTTCGTTCAGCGCGCCCTGGTCAGTGGTTTGACGACGCGTCAGCTGGTTCAGCTGAGACGACGTATGGGCAAGCATCAACTCGTGGTCGCCTGCTTTCCGAAGTCTGGCTCGACCTACCTGGCCAGAAACCTCGCAGCGCTCAAGGGCTGGAAGGAGTCACGATATGTGCCTGTGTTCGGCCGTCGGGAGCAGGAACTGGATGAGGCATGCATTCGTCGAGAGATGTATCGCCATCCGCTGACGCATCAGGTCAGTCAGCTGCATGTTCGCTGCACGGATCAGACGATGACGTTAGCCCGGCAGTTCGATTTGAGATTTATCGTGTTGTATCGGAATCTCTATGACTGCATGGTGTCGGTGGTCGATCACTGGAGGCAGGAATCATGTCGCGGGCCGATGGCGTTCTGGACGAAACAGTTGCTCAAGGATCTGGAATCCCAGGGGATCAGTCAGCTGGAAGCAGCGAGCCGCACAGTGGCGCCGTGGTACATCAATTTCTATCTCTCATGGATCGAGCATCGCCAGCAGTTCGCGCATTCCTCTGCATTCGTGTCCTACGAGGAACTATTCACACAACCGCAACTCAAGACCGCAGAACTGCTGACTGAACTGGGCATCACTGTCTCTGTCGAAGACTTTAAGACCGCTCAGGAACAGACAATCCAGACGCGATTCAACCAGGGAGTCTGTGGCCGGGGTCGAGTGGCTTTCGAAAAAGATGCTGGTGCACGCGATGCGATTGATCAGCTTTTGAGGGTGTATCCGCGAGTTGATTTTTCGGCGATACTGGGAGGTGGATTGGAATCGGTTGACTCTGACAGAAGTGATGTTAGTGAAGCCAAGACGAAGGCTGCCTTAACTCGCATTCACTGCGTTTAGGGCTGCCGGGAAGTGAATTGCCGTGATCCGCTGGTAAGCTGGAGTAACTTTTACTCAAGAGGTCGGCTAACTGGACAATTCGTCACGCAAGTTCTCGGAAGTAATCACATGGAGTCTGGTCTTGAAAGTAATCCATCGCGAAAGCTGTTGCGCCTTATTTTTTCTCGACTTCACTACGACTCATTGTAATAACAAATTCGTCTTGGCTCGTATAATGTTGGTTTTCTTTTGTCATGCCGCCGCTCCACGACATGCCAAGCATCTGCGGAATGTCCAATTTCAAAGTAGCTGTCGACGATATCGAGTTCATTTCGACGACAGGCTCTTTACCACCTGCGACAAACGTGAGGTCAACCATCTCTTTTTCTGCTCTCGCAGTGATCTTCGTCGTGAAGGTTTCTTTTTCTCCGCGAGAAATCCTGCCCTTTAAAGTGAGGATTTTAAATCCCTGTCGCACTCTCACATGAAAATCTCGATCGAGTTTGATGTCCGTTTCCAGTCTCGCGACCGTCTTGGCTTTAACCCATTCGATTTCTTCATCGCCATAGGCAGATTTCTGCAAACGCTCCAGAATCAACACATATTCCTCCGCCTGCGCTGTCGAGATCGCAAACGGAAAGAGCATCAGGAATAGCAGGCAGCGGAGACTCATTTTTTTATTTCAGTTTCTGATCTGTCCGCAATATTCACGTCTCTCACACGAACAACATTGACGGTAAAGTTTTGGGAGACTTTATGGAGCGGTTTATTAAAATCTGAATTTGCTGTGCGCGTTCCTCCAATGTCGACCGCCTTTCCGATTTGGACACCAATGGTCGAGTTTAACGCCGTGAGTCCGATGACGGGCTCCAAACCATTCAATGTATGGAGAAGGACTTGAGATTCCTTCTCGGCTCGTAATCCAATATCGAGCATGTATTGACCATCTTCTTTCTGAGTCAGTTTCCCTTTCATCGTATGGATGTGAAATCCGTTGCGAATCTTCGCGCGAAACGGCTGATTCAATTGTGCGTTTGTCTCCATGCTGACGATCATCTTGCTCTCGACATCATCCAGGCTCCGTTCACCGAAGACTTCCTTCATGTGGATTTCCATCACCACCAGAAATTCCTCAGCCACAAGGGGACCAGAAGGAATTAAGACCAGAGTCATCAGAAAAATAATCATTTGCTTCATTGGTTCTTCTCGCAGTCATCGAACGAAATCCAGACCATCATTCCTGAATGGCGTCGGGCGTCTTGAGCACGACTTCAACGCGTGCTCTTGCGATATACATCGAACTGTTGTGGACGCGTCCACGCTTACCGAGCCAACGTGAAGGACCTCGCGTATATCCCAGCAAAACTGGCGAGTCGAGTTTCAATTGAGAATCAACAGTTGTCGCCACACGTTTTTGCTCTTCACCTTCCTTTTCCACCACGCGGATTTCCTCGCAGTTCAAGGAATACTCGCGATCAGCAAGTGACTTCAATTGTCCTTTCAGCGTCAGGGTCGTATCACCATTCATGAGCTTGACGCGAAATGGTTCCTCAGTGCTTGCGAGGATTTCTGAGCACGCCAGCTCGATCGGCTTGCCGTTGAGAGTCTGGCCTTCAACGACCGTCTGCAGCTTTACCAGAATTTCCTCGGCACTGGCAGTTGCTAATGACATGAGGTGAGTTACTAAGAGCACGATCCAGAAACACTTCATCGTCACACCACTTTTTGCACCGAATGCGTTATCCAGGAATTTATGACCAGCGGTCGGATGTTCGCTCAGAAAGTGTGGAAACGTCAACGTCAATCTGCCAGACTATCAGTGGACATACAGTTTCAAGTCAGTTGCTTCTTGAAGGAATTCGAATGAACGTGTTCTGGAATGCCTGCGTGGTTCTGGGAGTTGCGGTAATCGGTTCACGGGCTGTTATGGCGCAGGATGTCGTACTGCCCAAAGATGGGTATGTGACGGCGGAATGGACGGAAACGCTGCCTGAGGGAGCGTTTCCGATTTGTGTTGTGCCGACGGATTTTTCGAAGCCGCCTCGACTGCTGATTCAGGATCTGGAGTATGTAACGACGAAGAGTCGTCACGGCTCGCCGGCATGGTCGAAGGATGGAAGCAAAATCGCGTTTGACTGTCAGCCTGCCGATGGGGACCTCAATAAAGGTCGCATCATCACCTGCAATGTGGACGGAACGGATGTCAGGGACGTTGGACTTGGCCTGATGCCCAACTGGTCGCCAGCGGGAACACGTCTGGCATTTTCGACCTATGAAGCCCCGGGGTATGTCTGCACGATCAATGCTGATGGGACTGACCGTCAGGTGATTCCGGGGGCTGAGAATGGGTGGGGGACGCAGTGGTCTCCTGATGGACTTTCGATCGCCTACTATTTGTGGCGGGATGGTTGTGAGCTGATGGTCTATGACCTCGTCAAGAAAGAGGCTCGCAGCATCATTCCCGCTGAGGACAATCCTTATCGCCAGATCTACTGGAATTTTGCCTGGTCCCCTGACAGCCAGAAGATCGCGATCTGCGGGGTCCGCAAAAGTGACGGGCTCAAAGAAACGGCTCTCGTCAATGTCACTCCGGGGAATTACGAGCGGCAGGTTCTCACGTCGTTTTATCGCGATTCGTATTACCTCGATTATCACCCGGATGGCAATCAGCTTGTGTATGGGGAAGCGGGCTGCATCATGTCGTTTGACCTCACCAAGCAGGACGCCACACCACAACTGCTGCAAGGCCAGTCGCCAGACTTCGGCTACAGCAACCCTGCGGTCTCCCCGAACGGAAAGTGGATCGCCGTGGGGCTGCGCTGATCGAATGGAGTGAATGATGTTTCGCTGTTGCCTGCTTGCCATGTTGATTTTTCTGGTCAGTTTTACACCTGTCTGTGGGCAGGTGCAGTTTATTGTCCAGGACAATGAGGCGATTTTTATCGCCGGCGAGATCGCGAACCCCGCCCAAGCTGCCCTCCCGCAGATCTCCGCGCCGGTGGACAACATTGTCACTGCGGACTGGCTTTATTCGCGCCCTCAGCAGACAAAAATCGTTGCGATCGTTCCGTCCGATTTCAGTGCGCCGCCTCGTCTTCTCCTCACCGATCCGAAATACATCAACGATCTTTGCGTTCACGGCTCGCCCAGTTGGTCGCCTGATGGCAAACGCGTTGCCTTCAATGTGCAACGCTCATCAGAGCAGCTGACGGACGCGAGAATGATCACTGTCAATTTCGATGGCAGTGATGTGAAGGACCTGGGGCTGGGCCTGATGCCCAATTACTCGGCCGATGGCAAGCAGATCACGTTTTGCGGCTACGAGGCAGTCGGGCGAGTTTGCATGATGAATGTCGATGGGAGTCAGCGATCAGGGATTCCCAATGCAGATAATGGCTGGGGTTCGCAGTGGTCGCCCGATGGACGCTGGATCGCCTTTCATCGTTATACCTCGCCTCCCCAGATCACTCTGTATGAAGTCGAGACCGGCCAGTCCCGTGATCTCATTCCCAACTCAAAAAACCCATACCTGCACATTTTCTGGAACATGGCCTGGTCGCCCGACTCCAGGAAGATTGCCTTCCTCGCTAATAGCACCAATGACTACTCGACCGAAAATTACGATTGCAAAGTCGGCGTCGTCAGCATTGACGCTGATACTTTTCAGCTCGACCAGTTTCCCCAGACACAATTGGTTCATCCACACATCGACTTTTCACGCGACGGCAAGCAACTCCTCTACCCGCAGGACGGCTGCCTGCTGGTCGTCGATGTCGAGCATCCAGACGCAGAACCCCAGCCTCTTCCCAAGCAGTTCACCGACTTCGGCTACGGCAGTGCTTCCTACTCCCCCGATGGCAAATGGATCGCCGTGCAGTTGTATTGATTGACCCGGACGACTACTACTTCGCGAGGACTTCCTGAAACGACGGCGTGATCTTCTCATAAAACCCATCGTCTCCTTTGACGACCATATAGACCGGGACGTTATTCTTCATCGCCCAGTCGTATCCTGCATCCGGCCCCATCGCCATCAGGACCGTATCGAGCCCGTCAGCCATCGCGCAGGAATCCGCCAGCACGGTCACCGAGGAAAGCCGATGGGCGATTGGCTTGCCTGTCGACAGGTCAATGGTGTGTGAATAACGAATGCCATTCTCTTCAAAGTAGTTGCGATAATCGCCAGCTGTGGAGATCGAAATGTCTTTCAACCGGATCGTCCGTGATGCCTCGGACTCGTCATCGGCGCTCGGTTTTTCGATCGCGATCGTCCACGCTTTTCCGGGCCCCTTCTCGCCCGAGACCTTGATTTCGCCGCCGATGTCGACCAGATAGTTGGTGAGCCCGCGTGCTTCCAGCATTTTGCCAATCAGATCGCCCGCGTATCCTGCAGCGATCGAGTTATAGTCGATGCGCAGGCCAGGAATCGTCTTGCGAATCGCTGGTGGATCAAGACGAACTTCGAGGCGCTTGTATCCCACCAGTTCGCGCGCCTGCGCGATCTCCTCATCGTTAGGGACTTTCCGAGGACGCTTGTCAGGGCCGAAGCTCCAGAGATCGACCAGCGGGCCGACCGTGATATCAAACGCCCCGTCGCACTTTTCAGACAGCTCCTGCGACATCTGCGTCAACTCGGCGACCTCTCTGGTCACAGGAAACCATTCGGTCGACGTCGACTTGTTGAACATGCTGACTTCGGAATTCGGGTCGTAGGTTGAGAACTTTGTATTGAAGTCACGCAGGAACTTGAGGATGTCCGAGTCGAGGTTTTCGATCGGATAGAGATGCTCAGGAACGACGGCTTTCACATCATAAGTCGAACCCATCGCCAGGCCGTTGGCGAAGAACATGCGGGATTGCGTCTCTGGCACATCGGGAGTCGGTACGGCTTTGGTGAGTACCCAATACCTGCCAGCAGTCATGGCAACCGTCAGCACAGCCAGCCCAAAAAAGATTCGCATCGCTGTCGAGGGCCCTTGATTGGAAAAATTCTTCGACTCCACGTTTCAGATTCCTTCGTCGTGAAACACGCTGATAACCACGGTCAGCGTCGATCTTAGCCGAGATCTATCGTCATCAGAACTCAGAGCACCCATTTCTCCGCCAGCGAGAATATTTCCTGTGGGCAGGGCTTAACTGATAAGGTCTCTTACATAGAAGCACATTCGAAGGGAGAAAATTCACGGTCCCAACCAGTCAGACAGGCTTCACGCCAATAAATTCGCAGTCTCCTGTTCAGAAATAAGACTCAATTCTCTGGCAAAATGTACGAGTGTCTCACGACGTAATATATCAGATACATCTTGAAATATGAGAAGGTTGTGATATGTTTTCTTGTGCATGTCTGCCGATTTCCTTTCTTTTTTTGCTCTTACTGTACGGAGAATGTGTATGAAACTTGTTAGGCCACGCGGTTTTACGCTTATTGAGCTGCTGGTGGTGATCGCAATCATCGCCACTCTGGTCGCCATTCTGCTACCTGCTGTCCAACAGGCACGCGAAGCTGCTCGACGTAGCAGCTGCAAGAACAACCTGAAGCAACTCGGGATTGCGCTTCACAATTACCATGACACTTACAACACATTTCCATCCGGTCGTCTCGGGCCAGGACACCAGAACGGCAGTCGATGGAGCGTGAATGTTCACATTCTTCCTTACATCGAACAACCTGCTCTTTACGATCAGTTCATGTCTCAAGCTGCTTTGATGACCAGCGATCTGAGCCCTTGGAATGAGTGGTCAATCGGCGGTATTGTCCCAACTGCTGCCGATATTCCCGCGTTTATGTGTCCGTCGGATCCTTACACCAAGTCAAACCTTGGTGGTCAGGCAGGTTCTAACTATTGCTACAATGCCGGCGATAACCCACACCGTCTGGATGACAGGGATGCCCGCGGCTTGTTCTGTAATCAAAGCAAATTTGGTATCCGCGATGTTCTCGACGGGACAAGTAATACCTTTTTGGTTGGCGAAATGCATCGTCCTGAAGGGGCAGGAGTCCTCGGAGATGGTTACAAACCGGGGTCTGACTGGGATGCGGGTATGAATAATCCGTCACTCTGTCTGGCTCTGTACGACAAGAGCACACAAGCCTACACAACAACCTGGCCTAACGCTGGGGGACTGATGGGAGGCGATCAGAAACGGGGTTATCGTTGGGCGGACGGAGGTTCAATTTTTGCTTACTTTACGACCAATATTCCTATCAACGGCCCATCATGTATGCGTCAAAACAACGACAGCGGCGATGGAACTTTCGCAGCAGCCAGCCGTCACAAAGGTGGAGCTCAATTCACAATGGCTGATGGAGCCGTCCGATTCGTCTCGGAAAACATCAACACCGGCGACCTGACTCTGACTCCTGTCATGGGTGGCAAGTCACCATACGGCGTTTATGGGGCGCTCGGCACCCGCTCTGGTTCAGAAACCGTCAGTGAATTCTAAAACTGACTCCTGATTACTATCCAAACAAAACGGCCCGCGGAAGGTTACTTTCGCGGGCCGTTTCTATTTGCTGACGCTGACTGAATGCAGGCTCGATCAATCCGGCCAGATGCCCGTGTAAACTTCCGTTGCAGGGCCGGTCATGAAGACGTGGTCGGTGGAGATGTCCCATTCGAGTTTCAGATCGCCGCCCGGCAGGTGGATCAGCAGGTTGTGGTCGGTCTTGCCGGTCAAAACTCCCGCAACGCAGACCGCACAGGCTCCGGTTCCGCAGGCTTGTGTTTCGCCGCTGCCGCGTTCCCAGACACGCATGTTCACTTCTTTGCGAGAAAGGACCTGGATGAATTCTGCGTTGACGCGTCGCGGGAAGGCCATGTGTCGCTCGACCTTCGGCCCAATTCCGAGCACCCACTCGTCGGTCAATTCATCGACATAAGTAATACAGTGTGGATTGCCCATCGATACGCAGGTCACGCGAATCGACTTGCCATCGACATCGAGGCCCACATTGACCGGCGGATCGCCCGGCAGGGTCGTGGGGATGTCTTTGGATGCCAGAATTGGGCGTCCCATATCGACGCGGACGAGTTCGACCAGACCGTTTTTGATGGTCAGATCAAGGGTCAGAATGCCTGCCCCGGTTTCGATTTTTAGACGGTCTTTCTGGGCGATTCCGTGATCGTAGACGTATTTCGCCACACAGCGAATGCCGTTTCCGCACATTTCTGATTCGGATCCATCCGCGTTGAACATCCGCATGCGGGCGTCCGCGACTTCGGAAGGCTCGATCAGGATCAGCCCGTCCGAGCCGATGCCTTTGTGACGGTTACTGACTGCGATCGCGAGCTTGGGGAGGTCGCCGGTCAGTTTTTCTTCGAAGGCGTTGACGTAAACGTAGTCGTTACCCAGACCGTGCATCTTGGTGAATTTCATGCCGACACCTTGAGACTTGAGAGAAAATGTCAAGTTAATGAGGATTTATGGGAATGTCGTTACGAAAGGCGCATCTAAGGTCATGACATGGCTTTGAACTGAAATTCTGAGCTTCAAATGACTGCAAAATCACTTTAAGATGCCCAAAGCCGCCATTCTTGTTGTTTTCCACAGGATTGGCAGGCTACCCGAGGTCGCCATTTTTCCGTTCTGCCATTTTGAGTGATGTGCCGGTTTTGTTTGACACACCTTTCCAAGCTGTTCGAGAGACTTTTATGTTACCCCTGCAGTGCGCTTTCTCCGCCAGATTCGTCAGCCTGATCTTCTTTCTGATCATAGCGTTCGGCGCATCAATTGGAAATCTGCAGGCCTCGGCGTGGCTCCAGGAGGAGACGACGCCAATCGCCACGGCAGAGGAGTCTAATAAGGACAAGAAACCCAAGATCGGGTTCGAGCGGCTGCTCATCCCGGTGCAGGATCTGGGATCGGCGTTGACCACGCTGCCCGGTGCGGGGCTGATCTCGTATGACGAATTTGTCGAGTTCCTGGCTCAGAAGCAAAAGACCCTGGTCAAGCCGCCGGTTCCCTCGGTCGTGCAGCAGGCCAGTCACGTCGCTACCGTCGGCGAGAAGCTGGTGACGATTCAATCCACGCTCAAGATCCGTGCCTTGGAAGAGAAGTGGAGTCTGGCGACGATTTCGCTCGGCACCGCTGCGCTTGGCGAATGGACCTCTGATAATAAGGACGCCTTCCTCTATGCCAGCGGCGATGGCAGTTACATCTTCGCGATGCCCAAACCCGGCGAATACAGCCTGACACTGACGATGGAAGTTCCAGTCGATGCCACGCCCGAAGGGAATCAGGCCACGCTGACGATCCCAGCTGTTGCGCTGTCGACTCTGAAGGCAGAGCTGAAACAAGCCAACGCGACGATCGAACTGCTTCGTCCCGGGCAGTCGCAGCCACTGGCTAAACAAGTCGGCACAACCGAGAACCCATCGGTTTCGATTTCCGCCAACCTTGGCGCGGTCTCTGGTCTGCTGCTGCGGTGGTATCCAACGACTCAGGAAAAGATGGCGGATGAACTGCTACTGCATGCCCAGAAATGGTTGAAGCTGCACGTTGAAGATCGTCAGCTGCAAAGTGATGGGTACTTCGAGTTCGAAGTCCTCAAAGGCAAGGTCAAGCAGTTAGAAATCCTGCTGCCGAAGGGGGATCGCGTCCTTGATCTGTCTTCATCGGGCAAGATCAGTGACTGGACCGTGGAAGATGGCGAAGATGCTCAGAAGCTGATCGTCAAACTGTATGAAGAGGTCTCCGGGAAGGTGACTCTCGATATTCACACGGAACGGGACTTCGCGATTCCGGAAGATGGTAGTCCGGCTGAGCTGTCGATTGCCTCTGGTCCCGATGTGACGCCGATCAGTGTGATGAAGTCCGCCCAGGCGGCTCGCGAAGTGGGGCAGTTGATTTTGAGCACGTCAACCGATCTGGAAATCAACGTCCAGCAGGAGCAGGGGCTGTCGCGAATCGTCCCTACGGAAGTCAATCAGCGGGTCGCTTTTTCTAACGGCCTGGCGTATCGCTTTTATGCCAGCACGTTCCAACTGACTGCGACCGTGCGACCGATCACTCCGAAGGTGACCAGTCAGCAGATGACCGTTGCCTTGCTGACATCCGATCAGATCTTCCTCGAATCGATCCTCAATATGACCATCGAACGAGCCGGGATTTTTACCGTCACGGTCCAGGTGCCCGTTGGAGCAGAGCAGATCGAAGTCAATGGTCCGAACGTCTCGCAGCATCGCGTGCAGGCGGAAACAAACACGGTCCAGATTGATCTCAAACAAAAGACTCAAGGGACCTTCGCGATCCAGCTTTCGTGTGTTGTCCCTGTGAGTAAGGAAACGCCGACGACCGAACTGCCGCTGTTCCTCGTCGATGGCACTGAACGCAGTACGGGGATGATTGATGTCGTCGCGACGACCGATCTGGAAGTCATTACTGATCCGCAGGCCGTTGTCTCGGCTCGGACTCGTCAGACGCCAATGGGTTTTCCGGGGGAGTATCAGTCGGGCGAATTCCGCAAGCTGCTCAGCCGGGTACAACCTGTTTCGAGCTGGCAGTATCAACAACAGCCGGTGACGATTCCCTTGGCGCTCAAGGTTCGTCCTGCTCGGCTGTCCGCTGGTTTGGCCCATCATGTTCAAATCCGCGAAGAGCTGATCGATCTGTCCACGACTGTCTCTTATTACGTTGAGTTTGCGCAGTTGGATACGTTCCGCTTTAAGGTGCCAGCGTCGTATGCTCAGAAGGTGCAGATCGAACTTGTCGAGCCGAAAGAAACGGCCATCAAGCAGAAGACCTCCAGCGAGCCCGATGCTGACAACTGGGTGACCTGGACCGTCGTGCTGCAACGACCTGTGATGGGGAACGTCACGCTGGTCGCGAAGGCTTTTCTGCCTCTCGATGATGGGGCCGCGAATGCCGATGATCAGAACACCGCAGCGCCGGCTACTGCACCCGCCGGTGCAGACATGAACGGTCAGCTCAATCTCTTGTTGCCTCGTCCACTCGGACTCGAAGAAGCTGCCGGTCAGACAGCGACGCCGCTGACACAGATTCAGGGGGAAGTCTCGCTGGAGAAAACCCGTTCTCTCTCGGTCACCGCCAAGTCATCTGCCCCCAATCTGGAAGCGATCGATGTGCGTGAACTGACTCGGCTGCCCAAGTCCGGGATTGCTGCCTATCGCTATGTCGAGACAGTCGATTCTGAGCCGATCAGCCTGGAGCTGTCTGTCTCGAAGAGTGAGATTCAGGAAGTGATCAAGACGGTCATCCCTCGTGCACTCGTTGAGATCGTGACAAATCAGGAGCCAGTCGCGATGCTGCGATTCCGAGCTCAGATTCTGACCAGCGAACGTCAGCGGCTTGTGCTTGCGATGCCGAAGAACTCGGTGTCACTGGGCGTCTGGATTGATGGCAAGCAGGCGGCTCTTGAGAAGAGCCAGATTCCTGCAACGGATCTGCATGAATATTACTATGTCTCGGTCGCGCGACAGAAAGCCGCGGATGAGCCATTCTCACTGGCGATGATTTGTCGCTGGCCGTTGAGCGCTGCTCCTTACAATGCCTGGGGTGGCGGCTTCCGCTTTCCTCTGCCACTTCTTGGACAGGAATCGGATCTCAACCTCGCTGTGCAGCAACTGCGAGTCGCGATCTGGACGCCTCGTGATCACGTCCTGATTGGCACGCCGAACGGGTTCCGCCCGACGGTCGAGAAACCAGTGATCGCGGGTCTGACCGCTCCTCTGCTGAGAGCCGATGATCGCGTTGATCCATTCAACAGCTGGATTGGCAATAGCGCCACGGGGATCGTCGAGTTTCCTGTCGAAGGTCGCGTTCATGACTGGAGCAAGCTTGGCTCTGCGAACGAAATCACTGCGGCATGGTGGTCGGTGATTCCGTTCACTGCCGTCATCAGCGGGGCGATTGTCGTCATTGCGGTGCTGTTATTGAAAGCACCCTGGGCTTATCGCCTGACGCTGTTGCTGCTGGTGGCGTTTGGGATGTCGCTGTTAGCACTCAATGATCCGAACAAGGTTTATCACCTGCTGCAACTGAGTCGCTATGGGCTTCTGACGCTGGCGGGGATCTGGATCGTCGGGCTGGTCGGTTTGGTGAGCAAGCTCCCCTCGAAGCCGTCGCCGACACGACGTACCGAACCGCCGCATTCGAAACCGACGACACCTCCTGACGTGACTCCGCCGACGGACCAGGCAGGTGATCCGCCGCCTTCCAATCTGCCGTAACTGTTGGTGATCTTGGCGTACTGGTTTTCCTTTGACATCTCGGCTGGCGGATCCTTTTATGTGGTTTAGTTTTTTTCAACACGGTCCAGTAGCAATTGACGCTGACTCAGTGATCACGAGGAAGCAGACCATTTCCTGTCGTTTGAATACGATGGTCAAAGCTTTCTATTGCCTGGCGCTCACCCTCATCCGTCGTCACGGTCTTCGTAAACACCTGAGGTGTCGTGCCGCCACCTTCTCCCCTCAAGGGAGAAGGGACATGGCTGTGATGTTAGTCATCCTTGCCATGGCGTCTTTGATGTCGACGACGCTGTTGGCTCAGGATGACTCTTCGCGTGAGCCTGCTGTGGATGTCGTCTATGTTCCGGAAGCGGAATTGCCGGCGATGATTCAGCAGGATAAGCCGGGGGTCCTTTTGTCGATTGAGAAGTTTCTTGAGATCTGGAATCAGGCGAATGAACAGACTCAGGCCGATCCTGCTCTCAACCCGCTGAGTGTGACGCATATCAATTATCGTGCTCGTCTGGTCGGCAAGCAGTTGCTCGTCACGGCGGAGTGTCGCTTGCAGGGCAAGAAATCCGGTTGGGGGCAGTTGCAGTTGAATGTGCCCGGCTGGAATCTGGAGTCAGCGAAGATTAAAGAAGCTCCTGCGCTGATGGTCCGAATGCCGCAGGAAGTTGCGGGAGCCGCTGTTCAACTGGTCGATGCTTCGAAGATCGTGCTCGCGTCCAATCCACACACGTTTGCCGTCCTTGCCGAGGTGGCTGGTGAGACGGTTTTGACGCTGGAACTTTCCAAGCCGCTGGAACTGATGAGCGATCGGCTTTCGGCTCGTTGTGACTGGATCACGGCTCCTTCGTCCAAACTGACTGTCGAGATCCCTGAAGGCATGGTTGTCTCTGTTCCCAAGCAGGATCAGTTCCCTGCTTTGAGTTACCCGATGAAAGGCGAAGGCGAAGCTGCGTCTCAAAAAGAGTTCTCGCTGATGCTGGGAACGCGTCCTGTTCTCACGCTTGAATATCAGCGTCAGTCCGATGCTCGTCAGCAGTCATCGATCACATTGGCCACCTCGTCCATTGGCATTCACCTGACTCCCGCGGGAGCCAGCTGGATTTCGAACTCACGTCTCGATTTTCCTGGTCAGGAGAAGTCAGAGGTCTCGGTTCGACTCCCGGAAAATCTCGACGTTGTCAGTGTCGATTCGACGGCGATAGCAGGTTGGAGCGTTTCGGAAGAACGAGTTTTGTCGGTACAGTTCCGTCAACCCAAGGTCAACGCCTGCGAGTTCCAGATCCGCGGCATCCTGCAGACGGCGTTCGATGCGGATAAGAACCAACAGGGTTTGACACTGGCGGGTTTCGCGTTCGATGACGTGCTCTCCCACACCGGCGTCGTTCGATTCAAGACGCCGGAAAACGCCCGGCTCGTCTTCGTCGAAACGACTGGCATGCGGTCGGAAGCCGCTGATGCCAGTCAACCGATCGCCGCGACGATGTCTGAAGTTCCTGGCTTTACGACGGATCTGGTCTACTGGAATCAGGATTACAAACTCGATGCGACGTTGACCGTCAAGCCACGCGCTGTCTATGTCGCGCAAACGACCGTTCTCGATCTGACCGAAGCCCGTGTTTCTCTGAAGTCGATCGCGGACGTTAAGACGTTGTTTGCGCCGCTGTTCAATATCGATGTCAACGCGTCTGCGGACTGGCAGATTGAATCGATCACCATCAACGATCTTCCTGCGGAGTGGACGACACAGCCTCTCGAAGCGGGGGGCAACTCGTTGAAGATCGAACTTCCTCAACCGCTCGCGATCGGCCAGTCGGTCAAGCTGATCATTCAGGCGGAACCTGCTGCCCTCAGTTGGCCACCCGCAGCGGATGACGTCACGATCGCGCTGCCTACGTTATCTATTCAGAATGTCGATGTTCTGGAAGGGGCCTATGGCATCACCAGCAGCGATGATCTCGATCTGGTGACGAGCGAAATGACCGGGCTGTCTCCGGCGTCACTGGGGCTGACGAGCGAGCGATTTGGTTTCCGTTATCAGCAGCCCGAGATTAGTGGGCAGCTGGCCGTGAAGTTTAAGAACGTGCACCTGTCGGCGATGGTGCTGGCTGTCTATCGTCTCGAACGACAGACGATGGATGCTTACTTTGAAACCACATTAACCATCGAACAGCGAGGCCTGCAGGAACTCGAAGTCCGTCTGCCGGAAAGTGTCGGCGCGGATGTTCAGTTTCAGACGATCGGCTCTTCGACGCGCGTTCTGCAGCAATCGACGGGGGCGGTCGAGCAGGCCCGGCGTCCCTTCAAACTGCGTTTCAATCAACGTCATTTGGGTGAACTCAAGCTTGCCTGTCATGTGCGGGTTCCCAAGCCAAGCCTGGATGATCGAACGATTGTCGACCTGCCTCAGCTGACGATTCCTTCCGCGAATCGCTTCTGGGGTTACATGTGTCTGCTCGCTGATGATGATCAACAACTGACGCTGACGGCGACCGATGCGCAGAATGCTCCTCTATCAATGGTTGACCGGGCAGAACTTCCTGCGTCGGCTTTGTTGAACAATGCACGCGTTGTTTCGTCGGTTCGCTTCGCGACGACGGGAGCCAAAGCCCAGATCAATGAGGTTCGGTTTGATCGCGTTGCGCTGCCGTCTGCGGTCTGTCAGAACGCGACGTTGGAAACGGTACTCGATCCGCGCCAGCAGGCGCAACATCATGCTCACCTGACGATGCTCGTCTCGGGAGTCCAGAGTCTGCACGTCGCGCTGCCTGAGAAGTCGACTCTGTGGGCGATTTTGCTCAATAACAGGCCAGTGGAGTCTCGACGCGTCGCGGATGGCCTGGTCATTCCGCTGGCTGGGATCAATACGGAAGCTTCGACGGCAATGACCTGCGATCTCTATTATGCGACGGATGAAACCGATGGCAGTGCTCAGGCGCTGCGACAGGATTACGTCGCGACTCCGCCGATGGTGCAGGTTGTGGACGGGCAGGGGACTCGTCAACCGTTGGAAATCATTCAGGAAGCCTGGAAGTTGCATACGCCTCGCGGTTACCAGATCTCTGACGGGCAGGGGGACTTTCTGCTGACATCGAACCAGCCACATGCGCTGAATCTGTTTGAACGCCTGCGAGCAATGCTCGACCCGAACCGTTCGGGAGACTTCGCTGCTCGCATCGCGATCGTCGGAGGACTGCTTGTCGCGCTGCTGGTGATCGTGCCGTGGTTGACATCGGCTGTTGCGGAACGTCCGAAGAATGTTGCGGTGGGGTGCTTAGTGCTGGTGATCTGTGGGGTCGTACTCACCCTTTTCCTGCCGTCGCGACAAGGCGGTCGACAGGTCGATTTCTTTGCCGGTAATGGAGACACAGCGACTTCTGTTGGAGTCGCGCAAAAGTCTTCCAGTCAATCGGAACTGTATTTTGAAGCCGAACAATTAGCACGAACTCCCGCCATGAAACCAGAGACCGGTTCGGGGACAACGCCTTCTGCCGCATTTGATTTTGGGTTTGAGCAAGATGTCGTCGGGCGACGGGATCAAAGTAATCGTGAACGTGGTGGCGCGATGGGCGGTCTGGGCGGTGGCGTGATGGGCGGTCCAGTGGGCGGTGGATTTACAGATGATGGATTTCAACCTCCTGCAGCCGTCAGTCTGCCTGCTCAGGATGGTCTGGCGATTCAATCGCCTTCGCCGATCGTTCCGCAAAGTTCTGCCGCACCCGCTGATGCTCCCGCGCCCGCGCCGGCTGCCATTGCGGCGGTGGTCCCTGTGACGGGGGCAGGGGGGTTGCTTTCGATTCCGATGACGCTTCAAGTACCCGAGACTTATCAGTCTTATGACCTTCACTACGATGGCGTGCAGGCGGCGACTCAACCTTTGAAGCTCGATGTCACGCTGCACAATAATCTGCTGCTCAGAGCCGTTATGTCGATCGTCATGGCGGGGACGGCCTTGCTGTTGTGGATGCTGCGACGACTCTCCGTGAAAGCCCAGGTCGGCATGGTTGCGGTGGGACTTACTTTGCCACTCGCCTTGGCGATCTTCAGTGCGCCGCTTTTGACGTCGATTTGTCTGGGGCTGTTTCTGGGCGTTCTACTGGGGACCGGGCTGCTGATCAGTCATCGGATGTTAGGTGCGATCAAGCGGGCCGCGGAGGCGGAATCGCGACGTCATCGCTCTGCGACTGTGACGATGTTGATGCTGGCGGCGTTGATCCTTGGAAGTCACTCGACAGTCCACGCCCAGGAGCCCGTCAGTAAAAGCGGTGGTCTGGTGGGACACATGACGGCACAGCCTGGACTGACACAGATCATCGTGCCATATGATCCTAAAGAGGGCTTCCAGCCGTCTATCGATCAGGTTTATCTGTCTCGCGAGGAATTTTTAAGACTGCATCAGGCCTCGACGCAAGCCGTCTCGAAGATGCCCGCACCGGGGATTCGCTCGTCGATCCTGAATGCGTCTTTTGATCTGCCTCTGGTTGATGTTTTCAACAGTAATGGAGACACGACTCGTACAGAATTTCCGTTGAACGGACGCCTGCTGGTGTATGTCTTCGACGAGACTGTCTCGGAAAGCCAGCCGATTGAACTGACGCTGCCTGTCGAAGAACTGACACTTTCCGAAGCGACTGTGAATGGCAAGACCGCGACCATTCGTCCAAGTGGCGATGGCAAGACGGTGCGTGTTCTGCTGACATCGGCCGGCTCGAATGTTATTGATTTCAAGTCGACACTGAAAGGATCGATGGATGCTTCCGGTGCACAGCTGCGGGGGTTCTTCCAGCCTGTGACTTCGGGCCTGCTCACGGTCACGCTGCCGAAGGATCGTTTTGATCTGCGATTCAATCAGCAGGACAACACATTCCGTCTGTCGACACAGAACGATCGGGATGTCTTCCAGATCGGCATCTCTGCCGGCGGGCCGATTCAGATCACTCTCGATCCCAAACGGGATCGTGTGGACCGCAAGCAGATTGTCGATGCTCAGGGCTTCCAGCAGTATCGACTGCGAGAGGATGTGCTCGAACTATCGACAACGTATCGCATTACCGTCCGTCAGGGGGAGCTTCTTGAACTGCCGATTAAACTCTCTGAAGGTCTGAAGCTCCGCACGATGACGGGCGTTGATCTGGCGGGCTGGCAGTTCGAAGAAGGACAGAACGAAGGGAAGCTTTACTTCCGACGTGGGATCAGCAACTCGACTGATCTCAAGCTGACGTGTTATCTGCCTTTGGCCCAGGACGATCAGTTCACGCTCGACCTGCCGACTGTCGAACTCCCTAATGTCACGCGGGAAACCGGACGCTGGCTGCTGCTCGAACATGACTTTCTGGAGATTGATCGCGTCGATAATCTGACCGGTCTGACCCAGGTGGAGTACGATGCATCTCTGTGGCCGGACGATGTTCTGAAGTCACGTGCTCGCGTCTTCTCCTGTTATCGTTACGTCGCCAAGCCTACTGCTGCGACGATCACGCTGTCTCGTCAGTCGACCTCGTACGACGTTACGTCGCTGCATGGTGTGATGGTGCAGAAAGATCGTGTCAAACTGGCCTCGTCGATCACCATTGATGCCGGGCAGATGCCGACGCGGCAATTGTCGCTGTCATTGCCATTTGGAGCATTGGTCCTTGATGCCTTTGCAGAGGAACTTGATGACTGGGTGGTCGATCCTGACTTCGGCGAACTGCGGGTCTTCTTCCGCACGCCGCGTTCGGGAAAGATTCAGTTGAACCTCGAACTTCAGGTGACACGCGATACGGCTGAACCGCTCATTGCTCTCGACCTTCCTCGCGTCTCGGGAGCTGTCTCGCAGGAAGCCTACGTTGGATTTTGGCTGCAAGGGGGGTATTCGGGAGTCATGACGGCCTATGCTGGCTGGACTCCGATTTCACCCAATGAACTGCCAGCAGGCTTGAAGAAGCTTTCCAGTCTCCCCGCCTCATTCGCGTTTCGGACTCGTCAGTTGGAACCAGACTTTGTGACTGTTTCCCTGCAACAGGCTCCACTGGTCGCGACGTGCGATGGCATGGTGCTGACAGCGGTCAGCGATACGTCGGTCGATCATGGACTGACTCTGCGCTGGCAGGTCCGACAGTCGGCTACCGATCAGTTTGACTGCCTCGTCTCCAGCCAGATCACCGATGATCTGGAGTGGAAAGGTGACGGGATTCGCGAAGTTCGTCAGACCCCTGGTCCGGATGGAAAGACTCGCTGGACGATTCTGCTGCATCAACCGGTTTCCAGTGAGTACGTTCTGACAGGGACGGCGTCGCTGCCGTATCCACAGAATCAGCAGGTCCTGATGCCCAAGATCGAGTTCATTCAGCAGCAGTCCGACGACGCGTCGAAGTTCACTTCGATTACTTCGCAAACGACGTTCGGCGTTCTGGTCAACCTGTCTGAACAGCAGGTTCTTCCGCTGAAGCCGGAGTTACTTGAAACGGTTGCTCCTGACGAGTTGACGTTGCAGGTTCGTCCTGAACTCGTGGTGCAGGCTTCCGAAGTCCTGCGACTTCGTTCTCAAGGTGAAGACCTCATCTGGCAGATTCGTCGTGGAATTGTGCAGCGGGTTGCAGAAGCATCTGTGAACGATGCGTCGCTGTCGACGAAGTTATCAGCTGATGGGAGCTGGCGAACGACGGCGATCTATACGATCAAGAACATCTCGCGTCAGTTCATCGCGTTGAGCCTGCCGGAGAAGTCGACACTGCTGTCTGTGCAGGTGGCCGGGAAGCCATCTCGTGCAGTCGCGACGACGATCGAGAATCGCCCGGTGATGCTTGTTCCTCTGCCTGCCACGTCGGAAGCGGATCTGTCGTTTGAAGTAAAAGTCATCACGCAGGGTCGGCTCGATGCGACCTTGCCAAAGACCGGCTCGCCCGGTTCAGAGACGATCTCGCTGCCAGTGCTGCAGGTGATCTCGCCGCAGGAGTCCGATGTCTTCGGCATACCGGTCGCGTACACGCGATGGAACGTCATGCTGCCTGGCGGATACACGGCGACCATCGTGCGTCAGTCTGACAAGACGAACCTCGTCGAGACGAGTCTGGAGTCATCGCAGGCGAAGTATCTGTCTGGCCTGTTAGCTGAGTTCGATGAATTCAACCGCTATGCAACGGATCTGGGCGTCAGTCAGAAATTGAGGTCGACAGCCGTCGACAATCAGAAAGTTCTCGCCGAGCGGATCAATGAAGCTCAACGGGAACTTCAGCGCCAAAGCGGTCAGGCTGTCACGAAGGAAGTCAATGAATTCCAAAGTAAAGCCGGTCAGTCGTTCCAGGCGTACGAGAAGAATCTGACCGATCTTTATTCATCCACGGTCCAGCAGGCTGCTGATCCGCAGGTTTCAAACGGCCGTGGTCTTGTCGAAGGGAACAACAGCTACTTCTACGCTCAAAACAAAGACGTCGTTCGACAGGAGTCTTCAGAGAATATGTTCCGCTTCGGTGTCGAGGATCTCGAGCGAAAGAAATCAGAATCCAAGTGGGAAGACGCGACGAAGTCCAAAGCCGACAGTGATGGCGATGGCAGCGAACGCGCAAAACTAAGTCGAAACTTCGCGAACCAGAATTCAATTTTGAATGAATCGCTGGAGAGCCGATCGGATATGAAGCGTCAGATCGCTCCGATGATGCAAAGTGGCCCGCCTCATATTCCTCTGGGCGGTCCAGCAGCACTACGGAGTCACACGATCAGAAACAACACGAACACTCCTGTGGACACCGATTTAAACGGAACGCTGACCTATAACCAGCCACAGTCAGGAATCGGCATCGAATCTTCCGGCGGAGTGACTTTCTGGGGGATGCCGAGAGTCGCTGAACCGATCGGTTTGCCCGGACCAGCTCAAGCTCCAGCCGCCAGCACCGGCAAAGGTCTCTCTTTTCTGCTCGATCTGCCACAAGCGGAACCAAACCTCGCGCTGATGAAAGTCGGCGGACAGCCGATGCTGACGATTCAGGTCCGCACCTCAGCCACTGCGGGAATTGCGATCAAAGCTGTCTGGTTTGTTGGACTGCTGATCAGCCTTGCTCTTGTTCTATGGGGACTGCGAGACATGGATGGTTCGGGCACCCTGCCAGGGCCGGCGAGATTGGGGCTGGCGATCCTCGGAGTGATGCTCGTCGTGCTGACGGAGGGTTTCCTGCTGGCGATCGGCGTGGTCGTACTGGCGTCGGTTGTTTTATTGCAACTGATTGCGATGCTGGGGGCACGTTTGAGTCAGACGGCTTGAGAAGACGCTGAGAGCGAGTCTTTTCATTTCAGTTGTGCGAGAAATGTAGGTTGCAGGTAAGATTTCGAACCGCGCCAAAACGACGTTCGTTTGCACAATTGGTGCGGTTCGCAAAGCCTCACCAGCACCCTACGATGAGCAAGAAGACTGCGTCTTGCACTGATGAGCGGGATTAAACGCGAAATGACTTGGCGGCCCAGCCGGCGGCTCCGATGAAACCGGCGCTGCCGCCGAGTTGAGCGAAGTCGATGCGAGTCCGTGCCGCAGGGATCGCGAACGCACGATCTTTGACTTCTTTTTTGATGCCCGCCAGGAAGTCTCGTCCTGTCCGGGTTGCGAGCTGGCCGAATGTCATTGCTCCACCGAGGAGAATGACTTCCGGGTTCATCGTGTGCATCATGGAGACGATGCCGACGCCGATGTAGCGGGCGACGTCCATGACCAGTTCATGTGCGAGGACATCGCCAGCTTCGGCATGTTGCATGATCGCCAGTGGAGTGAGTTCGTCCTTCTTGCCGAGCAGATTGCTCAGCGTCGATGGATCACCTGATTGAAGACGATGCACTGCTCTGATAATCAACGCGCGAGAGCTCGCATACGACTCAAGAACGCCATGATATCCTCCGCCGGGGTGCTCGCGGCCGTTATCGGTCTGGATAATCATAAAGCCATACTCAGCAGCGTGAGAATGGGCCCCTTCGAGGATCTCGCCTTTGATGACGACGCCTGAGCCGATCCCGGTTCCCAGTGTGATCAATGCCATGATCTCGGCGTTTTGAGCAGCACCTGCCCAGTACTCGCCGTAAGCTGCGGCGTTGGCGTCGTTCTGCAGAATGACCGGTCGACCCAGACGTTCAGCGACGATGTCGCGGATATTAACGTTGCGCCATGTCGGCAGGTTGGCCAGTTGAAGAAGACGTCCTGCTTTGATGTCCATGGGGCCCGGGCAGGCCAGGCCGATCGCGGCGACATCGTTGATCGAGATATTGATCTGAGACAGAACATCCTTGACGGCCTGCGTCATGTTCTTCAGGCCAGCCTCCAGGCTTTCCTCAATGTCGGTATCGACTTTGGTCGAGGCGAGAACGTGTCCCTGGTCATCGGTCAGCCCGACTTTGATGTTCGTGCCGCCGACATCAATGCCGAGATATCGAGTGGCTGGTTGTCGGGACATTCTTCACCGTAACTAATTGACATGACCAAAGGGAAACAGACGAGAGAAAACAGGACAGCTTGTCTGGAAGGGAAACTTCTTACTTGCGGTAGAAACCTTTCCGTCGCTGCGTGCTGTAGGCTTCGAGCGCTTCCTCGATAATTGGCCAACTCGTGGAGGCTTCCTGGATGGTATTCACTTCGACTGATTTGCCTTCAAGCATTTTATAGTCCTGAAAGAAACGCCGCAGTTGATTCATGCGATGCGTTGGCAATTCAGCGACTTCGGTGACGTTGTTGTATTCGGGGTCATCGAGCGCGACGGCCAGAATCTTGTGATCCTTCTTGCCCGAATCGATCATGGTCATCAGACCGATGGCGCGGGCGTTGACCAGGGTCAGCGGGGCGACCGATTCTTTGCACATCACGAGGACGTCGAGGGCATCGTCGTCTTCGGCGAGAGTCTGCGGGATGAAACCGTAGTTGGCTGGATAATAGACGGCTGAATAAAGCATCCGGTCCAGACGCAGCAGTCCGGTCGATTTGTCGAGTTCATATTTGATACTCGAACCCATCGGGATTTCGATGACAGCCTGGAAGGTCCGAGGAAGATCGTCTCCTGGAGTGACGTCATGCCAGGGGTGAGTCATGGTGACCTTTCGGAGAGAGCCGATTTCGGCGCGTCTGGTAAGTGAGCAGTTGGAGTGGACAGATACTATCGATCGATGCAATTTTGAACGAGAAACTGTCCGAAATTGCTGACAGATGATACGTTATGTGAATTCTGCAACTATAACGCCTGAGATGCTTCTATTACCAGAGTATCCCTTGCAATTTGTCGCGTTGACTATGCCGATGTGTGCGCTGACTCGTCCTGTGACGACTTTGACGAGCTGAAATTCTACCAATCACTCGAAACGGGTTGGTTGCCAAGGGATGATTCGGGTGTTCATGAAATCTGAACGTCCCGTTAAAGATAATCACACACAGTTCCGCATATGTTAATCATTGATGGCATCAAGTTGCGACGGATGCCGCATTTCCAAGGACGTCCTCGTGACGATGGCGAATTCCCAGACACCCGATTGTGATCGTTTTTCCATCCTGTATGTGACCACGAGCGATCAGAACGAAGCCAGGACGATCGGCCGAACGCTGATCGAGCGACAGCTGGCTGCTTGTACGAACATCCTGCCTGGCATGACTTCCCAATATGTCTGGGAAGGCGTGTTGACGGAGTCGAATGAGGCGGTCCTGCTGGTCAAGACGTCAAATCGGAACGTCGACGCTGCGACTCAGGCCATCCTTGAGTTGCACTCCTACGATGTCCCATGTGTCATCTGCTGGTCGTTCGATTCCGTGAATCCGGATTACACCAAGTGGCTCAAGTCGCTGCTGTCGGGTTCGACCGACACTTCGACCAGTTAAGCCCTGCCCAAGAAACAGAATTCTGAATGGTCCTGCCTATCAATCCCGTGTTCGATCCCAATGTCTCGAACACATCCACTGTCGAGTCGACCGCAGGCAGTCAGCAGCAAACTTCCAGCTCGTCACTGTGGCCTGCGTTCTGGCTGTCGCTGGTTTTGGTTTTCCTCGCTGCGCTGCCGCTGATCAATCATTGGAATTTTCAGTTCGTGGGACCCGATATGGCTTCGATTGCCTCTGGCGTTCGAGGCGGAGCGGAGGCATCGATCTGGACCCGCTTGGGCCTTAGCTTCACACAAAGCACGCAGCCGATTTCTGAACTCACCTTCGTCGTCCAGAATTCCATGGGTTTGCTCAATGCACGTGCTGTGCAGATGACAAACGCTGGTTTTCATCTCATGACGACGCTCCTCATCTTTCTGTCGTTGTGCATTGCGTTCAAGCGTCTTGAGTTGGCGACTGGGAACAATCTCGGCGGAGAGCTTTTTGCGTTTGTGATAACGTTGCTGTGGTCGGTCCACCCGCTGACGAGTGAAACGGTCAGCTTCGCGTCGAATCGTCCGGAGTTACTGGCGTCGATGTTTTCGGCGGGCATGCTGTTCTTTCATCTGGCAGGCTGGTGGGGTTATCGCTGGTTGTCGCTGCTTGCCGTAATCTGTTTTGCTGTTGGTTCGCTCTGCAAGCCCGTTGTCCTGTTCATGCCGATCATTGTGATGGTCATCGAGTACGGGGTTTCCAGGGAATCGCTTGCCACAATTTTGAAACGCCGCTGGCTGGTGTCTTCCTGCTATAGTGTGATCATCATCGCTGTTCTTGGACTTCATCTCATGACGGGCGGGATCAGCAAAATCGTGGACGGTCCGCTCACATGGGGTTATGTGAACGCGCAACCAGATGTCATTGTCCGCTATCTGATGAACAGCTTCGCGCCAGCCGACTTGTGTGCCGACTATCGATGGCCGATTGTTGATGCAACTGGGCCAAGCAGTTCTGTGCTGGTGTTGTCTGTCATTTCGCTGATGTTCCTGCTCTCGCCACTATTTCTCCGACGAATCGGAACTCTGCTTGCGGTCTTCAGCTGGTTGTTGATTCCCCGCTGTCTGATGGAGACCAGTGATGCGTATGCCGAGTATCGCATGTACTTGCCGCTGGTGGTGTTTGTGGCCGGAATTGCCTGCCTTGTTCAAGCCTTATTGAGCGTGGTGTTCAATCGAATTCAGGCTCCGGCTGCCGTGATGCGATCGGTCATCGCGGGGCTTGTGATCATCGTCTACGGATTTGCTTCGACGTTGAGCTATGGTGAGCATCAGAAATTCGCCGACAGGAAAGTCTTCTGGAAATCGGTCGTCAAAACTACGCCTCATAACCCGGATGCATATTCAGCGATCGGCTTCATGGCGTATGAGGATAAGGAACTCGACTACGCAGCGGTTGCCTGGGATTCAGCGATCGCCAGGTCAAAACCCGGCGATCCGAAAATCGGCAACTATCACCTTTATCTGGCCAAGATTTTTGAGACGAAGGGTGACCTGCATGAGGCGATCGCGCAGTACCTCGTGGCTCAGAACAGTCGCTCGTTCCGCCAGGCTGATCTTCTTGAACTTCATCAGCGTCTCCAGAGTCTTTACGAAGCGACCGGGCAATTCGACCTCGCCCGCGTGCAACTCGATAAGCAGATCGAGCTGATGCGTACGTCACCTTCGTTCGATCAGAAACGAACGGACGAAGTACTCGCTGCGTTCAATATTGAACATGCTGAGTCATTGATTACTCGTAATGTGCAGCTCGATCTGGCGACTTCGTTGCTTGACCAGACAATCCAGTCACATCCACGTCTCTTAAAAGCATATCTTATTAAAGCCAAGCTCAAGCAGGCTCAAGGTCAGATGACCGAGGCGCTGGCGATCTATGATGAAATCCTCGCCAAAACTCCTCAGGAGATTCAAGCTCGCTATGGCCGCACGTTTCCACTCATGATGACCGGACGGCAGGCAGAAGCGATCCGTGATCTGGTCACGCTGGTCAGTCAGTATCCCAAGATGATGGACTTCAAACGTCAGCTCGCCTGGTATCTGGCTACAATGCCGAATGAGGAACTCCGCGACTCCGTGACAGCGGTCGATCTGGCGAAAGAAGTCTGTAATGCACAACGCCAGAAAGGAGCCGATGGAGTCGAAGGAAAGATCGATCCGTTCGCGCTGAACACCCTGGCAGCCGCCCTTGCCGCTGATGGTCAGTATGACGTTGCCGTGAGCGCTGCTGATTCTGCGATCGGTCGCGCCCAGGAGCTCAATTTACCAGACTTTGCGAAAGTCATCAGCGAGCGACGAGAACTCTATCGCCAGAAAAAGCCGTACATCGAACAGATTGCACCGACCACGACTGCCGTACCGACCGACGAGACGCCGAAAACCGCTACTGAAAAAGCGGTCGAATAAGACCGCTGCTCACATGTGCTTTGCCCAGATTGACAGCAGATTGTAAGACTCGCCGAGCCTTCAGAAGGCCTCTTTCCGAGATTGACAGGTCCAGTTAAACTCGCCCCCCGAATACTCATCGCGGTCCTTGGGTCACTTGCGCGCAGGATGCTCGCAAGACTTTCGGGCAGCGATGTTCCTGTCTTACTTCCGTCTGATTTCGGCGTTCTGTCGAATCCGGCGCAGCGACGCACGTCTTCCTGATCACACGTGGTTGTGATCACAGGGACACGTCGACGAAAGATGCCTTATGAAAACGTTCATGGAAAAACGGGATCCCTGGGGCAACGGATCTGCCATCTGGATTCTCGCCGGGCTGTGCTTCTTCATGCCCCTGTTTTACTTCTCGATCAGCAATCTCGAAATGAAGAACGAGGTTGAAGCCTGGCTGCCCGATTCCGATTCTCAGACGCGACTTCTCAGCTGGTATCAGTCTGCGTTTCCAAATGAGAACCGCGCGATCGTCACCTGGAACGGCAGCACTCTCGACGATCCTCGCATCCCGGTGATCGAAAAGACCCTCGAAGGAACTCTCGATCAGGAGCAGGTCAAACGAGGCGGCTCGCCGTACATTGAGGGCGTTCTCACGCCTCAGGAAGTCGCCAGCCGAATCGCCGCTCAAGAGGTCGAACCAACGGAAGCAACCAGGCGACTTGAAGGGGTTTTGATCGGACGCGGCGCTCTGAAGATTCGTCTCACCGAAGCAGGGCGTCTCCATCAACAGCAGACGCTTGAAAAAGCCGCTCAGCTGGCCAAACGCATGGTGGATCGTGATGTCACCATCATGCCGGCTGTCAGCCTGTGGCAGGGGAGCTATTTCTCAAAATTCGATGAGAACGCGGTCTCGGAAACGTTTGATGATAATCTGACTGCTGACTCGGTACGTGTTGAAGCCGCCGAAGTGATCGAAGTTCCCGCTCCCGAGATTCCGCTGCATGATGGCCAACTCTATTGGCAGGGACTTCTCGCGAAAACCACAGGGACGAGTACTGTCGTCGAAGCCATCAAGAACATGAAAGGGCGCACGAGTCAGGCGTATCCTGACGGCGAGCCACTCATTGAGGATGCTTTTTTCTCGGCTGGGTCTCCAGTCGCGATGGTTGTGATGCTGACCGATGCCGGGCAGGAACACCGACGCGAAGCTCTCGCACAAATCAAACACGCCTGTACCAAGGCCGGGGTTCCCGAGTCCGACGTTCGCATGGGGGGACGCCCAGTCGCAGCCTCGCGTCTCAATCAGGATCTGTTGAAAGCTGCCTGGAATCCGGCTGCTCCGCTATGGAAGATTCATGAACGCAGTGTGATGCTGACCTCGTGTCTGGTCGGCTTTGTTCTCTCGCTGATTCTTGTTCGAAGTCTGCGGCTGGCTGTGCTCGTTGTCTTTGTCTCTGTTTATGTCACGATCGCGACCCTTGCGGTGGTCTCAGTCACCGGTGGGGCGATCAACATGGTCCTTGCGATCATGCCGACGTTGTTATTCGTGCTGACACTTTCCAGCGCGCTTCATCTCACCAGTTACTGGCGACAAACCAGACCACGAGCCTTGGTCTGTGATGCTATGCAACTCGCCACGCTGCCATGTGTACTGACATCCGTCGCGATGATTGTCGGACTGGCATCTTTGATGACCAGTCACCTGGAACCTGTCCGCGAGTTCGGACTCTATTCTTCGATCGGCATGGCGATTTCCGCGGTCGTTGTACTGCTGGGACTGCCGAGCCTGATGCAGTTGTGGGATGGTTCGTCGAAGAACGTGACGACGAATGAAGACTCCTCCGCCTGGTATCACATCGGCCTGTTCATGTATCGCTGGCGTTTGCCGATCGCGGGTGTCAATGTCATGCTGCTCGCAGTCGGGCTGTTTGGACTGCGTTCGTTTCAGACGGAAACGAAAGTCATCAAGTCTTTCGCTGACTCCTCCAGAATTGTGCAGGATTACTTCTTCATCGAAGACACTCTGACAGGAGTGGTGCCTGTCGATGCGATCATCAAGTTTGATCAGAAGTTTCAAGAGGATACGCAGTTCTTCGACCGTCTGGAAATCGTTCGCCGCATCGAGAAACGACTTGGCGAACATGCTGGTATCGCGGGCACGATGTCACTTGCTGACTTCCGTCCTGTCACCCAGCCACCTGCGGAAGATGCCCCCTTCTTCGTGAAGGTCAAATACAATCGTGAAGCCTCGGAAGTGCTGGATCGAATCAAAGCGGGCGAAGTCGAAGGGGCTCGCAACTTCCTGACTTTTGCCAGCGCCGACGTCGATGGCAACAAGCCAGGTGACAAAGCCCTCGCGAAATCGGGTGATGAAATCTGGCGGATCACCGCAGAGAGTTTCCTGATGACCGACGATGACAACATCAAACTGCTGAGTGAACTCGATTCGATTGTCCGTGCCGAACTGGCGACTGCAGGGGTCACTGCCAATGGAGCAGCGACGCACCTTGTCACCGGCATCACTCCGGTCTTCCTGCAAACTCAGCTCGCATTCGTCGACAGCCTGAAAAAGGGTGTCCTGTTGACCTTCGTCGCGACGGCGCTTCTTTCGACCATGATGCTGCGCAGCGCGGGGGGCGGATTGTTGAGTCTACTTTCTAATGCCATGCCACTTGTGGCTGTCTTCGGTGTGATGTCACTGGCTGGCATTCGTGCCAACACGGGCATGTTGTTGACTGCTCTGGTCGGGCTGGGCATGACTGTCAGCAGTACGCTGCACATGCTGACCTGGTTCCGCGAGTCTCTCATGCGAGGAAAAACTCGTGAGGAAGCGGTTGCTGCGACCATGAGTCATAGCGGTCCTGCGATTGCCCAGACGAGCGCTATCGTTGCGATCAGCCTGTCGATGTTGGCTTTGGCTGATCTGCCGCTCGTGAACAACTTCGGTATGCTGACGAGTGCATTTGCCATTATGGCGATGTGTAGCAGTGTTGTTTTTCTTCCTGCTTTAATGGCAGGTCCAATCGGCATGATGGTCGAGAAGACGGTCGAACGCGAGAAGAGAATGCAAACGGATGCACAATCAACTGCTCAAGTCGAGAACGCCGACTCTGCCGATTCAACACCGGGTCTGGTCCCCTATATGACAACCAACAGCAACACCACCATGGGTTCTCACGCCGCAGAGAAGCCACACGGTCCACACATCCAGTCCAAGGCCGGCAAAGGCAAAGGTCGACGTCAGCACAGCCGCTGATCAGCGAACGCTGTTACCCGAGCATCGCCTCGCCACCGACATAGGATTTCAGCTGGACTGATTTTCCACCCGGTCCAATGATGATCTCTTCGCGCGTCGACTGCTCACTGGGCAGGACCACCAGCTCGATTCCCCACAGGACCGAAACAATGATTCCCTGGCAACTATATGGACCAGCGGGCAGGGTGAGCTTGAGGCGCTCCTGTCCGGTCTCTGCATCAGGGTGAAAGACTTCGGTGTGCGCGATCTCGAGATTCTGCGTCCCCCGGCCGACCGTATTCCAGACCAGTCGCAGCTCCAGCGACTGGGGCGTCTTCTCCAGCGACCAGGCGACCATCAGGTCGATCGTCTCGTTCGGTTCAAAGGTCGTTCGATTCGGCAGTACAATCTGCAGCATGGCAAGAATCTCCCGCGGGCGTGTTCAACTGTCGACACGGAATTCATTCTAATCGATTCGCCGCAGGGGACCAGTCGTCCTGAATGTTTCGAGCGAACCTCAAACGGAACCGATGTGTGAGAATCCTCCAGTGGTGAGGCATCGGCTGTTCGAAATATCATCCATCGTGATCACATTGCTTCTCCGAAATCAGGTGAACAGCTGAGTTTCTCGGGATTCCAGCCGTCTGGAAACTGTAACGGTTCTTTCGGTTGTGCGTCGGGAAGTGATTGTGATTGTCGGTAAAGTCCTCAACTGGCGGTCGCATCGTGACCGACGCGGTTGGCTTTCGTCGAAACAAGAAGACAAGGCATGATGCCTTCGAACCCAATCGCCAGGGATGGCCAGGCATGTTTCAGTCCAGACTTTTATCGATCCTCATCGCGACGCTGATGCTCGCGTTCCAGGTATCGCCCTGCTCGTGCAAGATGATCTGTGCTCACGAGCTTCGTTGCGAAGGCGAATGCCACCACGCTGAGAAATTGTCTCAACGCTGCAGCGTCCATCGATGCGACAAGAGTCGTCTCGACGACGGTCATGTCTGGAAGTCGCCCTCCCGGACTCCTCACGACCATCAGCCCTGTCCGGAGTGCCAGCAGGCAGATCACATGATTCTGCGCATCGTCGATCTCGATTGTTCGCCCGTCGGATTTTGTCGACATGTCGCGCTTGCTTGTTTTGAAAACTCGCTGACCGATAGAACACGCGGCGCTTTAAAGATAGATCATCCACCTCCTCTATTCAGGTTCGGAGTGATCCGGATGCAGGTTTAAGTTGAACTGGAATCGACCCCCGTTTCTCTCCGATTCCCGTTCTCTTTCACCTGGAGCGATCTCATGAGCCCACAACGATCTCTTAAAAAATTCTCTCACGCAGCGCTACTTCTGGTGGCTGTTTCCGGTTGTGCGGGATCGCGCAACACGGTTGCAGAAAAGTCTTACGCCCCCCCACTGCAGCCAGTCACCGAACAGGCCGCTCAGGCTCCGATCAAATCCGAGCCTTCTGTCCAGCTCGCCTCCGCTGATGTGATGTCTGCCGACGTTCGCCCAGCCGATGATAGCGGAACGAACGCCTCCAGCATTCTCCAGACATCCGCCCAAGGAACGCTCGGCCTGACGCTGGATCAGTTCGAGCAATTGGCCATGTCGAATAACCCGACGCTGTCACAACAGGCTGCTTCGGCACAACAAGCCAATGCGCTCCGTTCGCAAGTCGGCCGCAAAGCCAACCCGACCGTCGGCTACAACGCAACGCAGCTAGCCGACAAAAACACCGACCAGCACACCGTCTTCATTGAGCAGCAATTCGTCACAGCCAATAAGCTGCAATTGAACGAACAGGTCATGCGACAAGCCGTCGAAGTCCAGCGCTGGAATTACCAGTCGCAAACCTACCGCGTGATGACCGATGTCCGCATGCGATTTTATGAAGCCCTGGCCGCCCAGAAACGCCTGGAAATCATCGAAGAATTCCGCGGCGTCGCTTCTCAAGGGGTCGACCTGGCACAAAAACGCAACGAAGCCCTCGAAGCTGCCAAGACGGACGTTCTGCAGGCTCGCATTCAACTCAACGAAGTCGATGTCCAGCTGCAACAGGCTCAGTTCGCTTACAACGCCGCCTGGAAGGAACTCGCTTCCGTCGTCGGCGTGCCTTATCTGCAACCATCAAAGCTCGCTGGTGAACTCCCCACAGAAGCCTCGCTGACCAACTGGGATCAAACCTTCGAGAACCTGCTGCAAACGAGCCCGGAACTCCACGCCGCCCGTGCGAAAGTGGCCCAGGCTCGGGCGAACCTGTCCCGTCAGGAAGTCCAGGCGATTCCGAACATCACTGGGCAACTCGGCGCCGGGATCGATCGCGGGACCGAAAACGGTTTGATCAACCTGCAAGTGAGTGCCCCGATTCCCGTCTTCAATCAGAATCAGGGCAATATCTCCGCTGCGTACGCTGCGTACTGCAAAGCGACTCACGAAGTTCGACGACTCGAAATGGACATTCAGGCCCGCTTGGCTCAAGTTGCCAAGGAATATGACTCTGCACGCGTCGCCGTCGAGAAGTACAATAAAGAGATCCTGCCGCAGGCTCAGGAAACCCTCGACCTCGCTGAGCAGGCTTACAACGCTGGTGAGTTCGCGTTCCTGCAGGTGCTCGTTGTGCGACAGACGTTCTACGAAGCCAACCTGCGTTACATCGAGTCGCTGTCGAACCTCGCGTCGGCTCAAGCTCAGGTCAACGGACTGCTGCTCACTGGCGGGCTGGCGGCTGTTGAAGATGCGGGTCTGGACGATAGTCTCCGCGGCCAGACATTTGGCCAGGAATAATGTTGTCAGAGTGGTGTCAGAGTGTTTTCAGTTTGCGTCATGATTTGCCCGTTCACTGCGGGCGGTCTGGGGCGTAGACTGAATCCAGCTAGCAGTTTGCACCAATTTTGCGAGTCTCGCGCGTCTCTGGCATCCCGATTGCGTACTCGTGATTCCGGAAATCCACGGCGTCCTTAGGAACTGTCTCAAGTTCAGCCTGACCTTGACACGATGAAGAAGATGGGTCATGTTCTGAGCCCTGCAATCTGCACAATCCCGAAAGTTTCCCATGTTCTCCCTGTGCCTCAAACTGCTGACGATCGTGACCTTCGCCGGTCATGTGATGCTCGGCTGTTGTGCACACCACGTTCATGCGACCGAAGCCGCCACGGGGGATGATTCGATCACAGTCATCGTCGAACATAAACACCCTCATTCAAATTGCAGCCATCATCACAGCCCGATTGAATCGACAGGCAATTCTGCTGATGAGCAGCCTGCTGAGCATCCTGAACACCACGGCGACTGTGACGAAGTGGAATGCTCCTACGTCGAATCCAACGACACGGTGCCCCTGGTCGATATCTCCTCTTGGACCCTTTGCGACCTTGCGAATGTTCTTGTCACAGGCTCACCAGTCGCTGTGCAGAACTCGACAATTGGCCATGATTTGCCCGATATCAGCAGTCCCGGCTCCGCTTTAGAGTCCTGCGCGCACTTGCATCGCTGGCAGTTGTAAGACCTTGCTTTTCCTGTGAGACGTCCGACGTGACGCCTCGGCTTTGATCGATCGCTGACGAAATCAGTTCGCAGCATCTCTCGTAAAATCGCTTCGATCTTCAAATCACATTCTGCGCGGATTCCGCTTCCTTTCGGTCGCGGATCTGACGGGCATTCCATTACTGGTGCATCATGACTTCTGCTCGTAGCCAAAGTATTTCGAAATGGTTCTGGCGTCTGTGTGTGACCGGAATCGTCATCGTCGGGATCGTGACCTCTGGCATGTGGTGGCCACGTCTGTCGTCCTGGATCGACCAGACGATTGCCGGCAGTCGCACGAAGTCGACCGAGGAAGCAGGCCATGGCGAGGAAGGCCATGAAGGTCACGATCACGGCGATCATGATCACGGCGACCACGCCCATGCTCACGATGATTCTTCGTCCCTCGAACTCAGCGCACAGGCACGCAAGAATCTCGGCCTGACCGACGAGTTTCTCAAGCCCATCCAACTGTCCGATTATCGGCGCACAATCACTATCCCTGCGATCGTCGTCCCGCGACCCGGACGTACCCAGATCAAAGTCTCGACTCCGCTGACGGGGGTCGTCACACACGTTCACGCCGTCACGGGAGAAGCCATCCAGCCCGGCACGCTGATGTTCGAGCTCCGACTGACACACGAAGACCTCGTCACCACGCAAACACAATTCCTGCAATCGCTGGGGGAACTGGAAGTCGAGAATCGGGAAATCGTCCGACTGGAAGAAGTGACCGCCAGCGGAGCCGTTCCCGCCAAGACGCTTCTCGAGCGTCGCTATGCCAAGGAAAAACTCGAAGCACTTCTGAGCGCTCAGCGCGAAGCTCTGAAGTTGCATGGCCTCTCCGAGCGGCAGGTCAACGAGATTGTCCAGAAAAGACAACTCCTGCGAGATCTCAGCATTGTGGCGCCCGCCATTGATGAACATGACCATGAGGACGACGACGCTGAGCTCAAACTCAGTGGCCTCGCGAGAACGATTTCCTTTCGCAGTCACCCTGCCAGCTTGGCTCCGATGATCATCGAGCAACTCAACGTCCACAAAGGCCAGTCGGTCACCGCGGGCGAACTTCTCTGTACGCTCGCTGATTACGATCTGCTGTACATCGAAGGTCAGGCCTTCGAACAGGATTCGTCGGCCATCACCAAGTCCGCTGAGATGGGATGGCCGGTCTCCGCGATCTTCCCGAATGAAGGGAATGAAGCCGTCCTCAACGACCTGAAGCTCGCTTTCGTCGGCAACGCGGTCAACGCAGAAACCCGTTCGCTTTCCCTGTTCGTCAACCTTCCCAACCAGATCGTCCGGGATCAGACCAACGCCGAGGGCCAGCGTTTCGTCTCCTGGAAATACCGCCCGGGCCAGCGACTTCAGCTCCGCGTTCCCGTTGAAGAGTGGAAGGAACAGATCGTCGTCCCGGTCGATGCGGTCGTCAAAGATGGAGCCGACTGGTTCGTCTTCCAGCAGAACAGCGACCACTTCGACCGCATCCCGGTCCACGTCAAGTACCGCGATCAATCGAGCGCCGTCATCGCCTACGATGGCACGATCTACCCCGGCGACGTCATCGCCCTGCGTTCGGCCCACCAGATGCAGATGGCCCTCAAAAACAAATCCGGCGGCGGAGTCGACCCCCACGCCGGTCACAACCACTGACGTAGGGTCCGCTGTGCGGACCGTCAATCGAGGTGATCATTTACAAACGCAATGAATAACCACTCACCATTCGCCCGTCCATCTTGTCATTGAACGTCCATTGTTGGTCCACACAGCGGACCCTACATAAAACGCCCAGGTCATGCTCAACGCCATCATCCAATTCGCTCTCCGACAGCAACTGCTGGTCATCGCCTTCGCCCTCTTCCTCATCGGATACGGCACCTGGCAGGCGACGCAGATGCCCATCGATGTCTTCCCGGATCTCAATCGCCCGCGTGTCGTCATCATGACCGAAGCACCGGGGATGGCTCCGGAAGAAGTCGAGTCGCTGATCACGTTTCCCCTCGAAACGACAATGAACGGAGCCAACGGCGTCGAAGCAGTTCGTAGCTCGTCGGGCGTTGGCATCTCGGTCATCTATGTCGAATTCGCCTATGGCACCGATGTCTACACGGACCGACAGATCGTCGCCGAGCGGATGCAGATGGTTCAAGATCGACTCCCCACCGGAATCACGCCACAACTGGCCCCGATCTCCTCCATCATGGGACAGATCCTCATGCTCGGCATGTGGAGCGATGATCCTGCGACCGATCCGATGGAACTCCGCACCGACGCCGACTGGATCGTCCGCCAACGCCTGCTCACCATTCCCGGCGTCTCGCAGATTTTCGTCATGGGCGGGGAACGCAAACAGTTCCAGGTTCGCGTCGATCCGGAAGCACTTCTCCGCTTCGGCGTCACGCTGGAACAAGTCGAAGCAGCCGTCCGTGCCAGTAATGAAAACGCCACTGGCGGTTACCTTGATCGCCAGGGCCCTAGTGAACTCCTCGTTCGGGCTCTCGGCAGAATCCAAAGCATTCAGGATCTGCAGAAGGTCGTCGTGACGATCCGCGATGGGCGCCCCGTCGCCCTCAGCCAGGTGGCAGAAGTCATCGAAGGTGCCCAGGTCAAACGTGGCGATAGCTCTGCCTGGATGCGGTCTGATAAACAGACCTGGTCGGGTGGCCCTGCTGTCATTCTGACGATTAACAAACAACCCGGTGCCGATACCCGCCTCGTCACAGAGAACATCGAAAAGGCCATCGAAGAACTCAAACCTTCATTGCCCGAATCTGTCCGCATCGTGCCGGTCTATTCGCAAAAGCACTTCATCGAGCGAGCCGTCGAGAACGTCGTCGAAGCCCTTCGAGACGGCGTCATCCTCGTCGCGATCATCCTCTTCATTTTCCTGATGAATTTCCGCACGACCTTCATCACGCTGACCGCGATCCCACTCTCGCTCGTCATGACGGCCGTCGTGTTCGCGATCTTCGGCTTTTCGATCAACACGATGACCCTCGGCGGGATCGCCGTCGCGATCGGGGAACTCGTCGATGACGCCGTCGTCGATGTCGAGAACATCTTCCGCAGGCTTCGGGAGAATCGTCTTGCCGGCAATCCGCTGCACCCGCTCGTCGTCGTCTACCGAGCCAGTACCGAGATTCGGAACTCGATCGTCTTCGGCACGATCATCGTCATTCTTGTCTTCCTGCCTCTGTTCGCACTCGGCGGGATGGAAGGCAAACTCTTCGCACCGATGGGGGTCGCCTACATCGTCTCGATTCTCTCTTCTCTCATCGTCTCGCTGACTGTTACGCCGGTCCTGTCATACTGGCTTCTGGCTGGTGAGAAGCATACGGGCGAAGAGAAAGACGGCATCTTCCTGCGTGGTCTCAAATATGTCGGGGAGAAGGTCATTCGCTTCAGTCTGAGCTTCCCTTATCTCAACCTTGGCGTCACGCTTGCCGCTGTGGTTGTGGCGGGGCTCTTCGTCACACGACTGGAACGAGACTTTCTCCCCGCTTTTAATGAAGGGACGATCCAGCTCAACGTCGTCCTCCCGCCTGGCACGTCGCTGGCGACCTCCAACGACATCAACCGCACGGTCGAAGAAGAGCTCAAGAAGATCGACGACCTCGAAAGCTTCGCCCGACGCACCGGTCGCGCGGAACTCGACGAACACGCCGAAGGGGTCAACATGACCGAGTTCATCATCGAGCTCGATCCCAACTCCCCTCGCACCCGCGAACAGCAGCTCGATGAAATCCGCAAGGCGATGGAGCACATCCCCGGCATCGTGACGGCTGTCGAGCAACCGATCGCCCACCTGATCTCCCACATGATCTCCGGCGTCAAAGCCCAGATCGGTATCAAGATCTATGGCGACGACCTCGATCTCCTGCGTCAAAAAGCGGAAGCGATGAAAGCGGAGATCGCCCTCGTCCCCGGCGTCACCGATCTGCTCATCGAACCTCAGGTCATTATTCCTCAACTGCGCATCGAACTCGATCGAGACAAACTCCTGCTCTATGGCCTCTCCGCCGCTGACGTCAACGAGTTCATCGGCACCGCGATGAACGGAACGACTGTCTCCGAAGTCCTCATTGACCAGCGCACGTTCGACCTCGTTGTCCGCCTCAATGAAAACTACCGCGAGGACATCGACGCCCTGAAACGCCTCTCGATCGAAATCCCCGACGGCGGGACCGTTCCCCTCTCTGCTGTCGCACATATCTATGAATCGGGGGGTCCCAATACCGTTAATAGAGAGAACGTCCGACGACGAGTTGTCATCCAGTGCAACGTCTCCGAGCGAGGTGTCGTCGATGTCGTCAACGAGATCAAGAAGATCGTCGCACCGATCGAAATGCCGCCCGGCTATTTCGTCGAATACAGCGGCCAGTTTGAAAGCCAGCAGTCCGCCTCGCGCGTCATCGCCGCTCTCTTCGTCATCGCGATGATCGGCGTCTTCCTGGCTCTCTACACCATGTTCGGCTCAGCGAATCTTTCATTGCAAGTGATGGCCGCTCTCCCGATGGCATTCATCGGCTCCGTGACGGCCCTAGTTCTGACGGGGCAGACACTCACGATCGCCGCGATGATCGGCTTCATCTCCCTGACCGGGATCGCCGCCCGTAACGGAATCCTTCTGCTCAACCATTACCTCCACCTCGTCCAGCACGAAGGGGAAGGCTTCACCCATCACATGATCATCCGCGCCGGCCTCGAACGACTCTCCCCCGTTCTTATGACCGCGTTGACCGCGGGGATTGGTCTCATTCCACTCGTTCTCTCCGCTGGCGAAGCCGGGAAAGAAATCCTGTACCCCATCGCGACCGTCATCCTCGGCGGCCTCATCAGCTCGACGTTACTCGACTTCTTCGTCCACCCTGCGTTGTTTCTTCTGTTCGGCCTCAAAGATGCCCAGCGCGTCGTGAACACCTCGCGTCAGACCATTGAACTGACAGAAGAACATATTGCAGTTCACAATTCCGTCCCTTCTCCCTTGAGGGGAGCGGCATTCGTTCCTTCTCCCTTGAGGGGAGAAGGTGCCCGAAGGGCGGATGAGGGTGAGCGATAGGCACAAGTTCGCCTTCGATGTTTCAATCAAACTCCAGGCAATCTCCCCCCGGACACCGTTCACAACCTCAACCAACGACTTCTCAAGGACTCTTCCCATGATACGTTTCCAAGCCTCCTTTCTATCTGCCATCTTGACTTGCCTGACGATCCCCGTCGTGGTTCAGGCCCAGGGACATTCTCACGATGATCATAATCATTCCGAACATGGCGATCATAACCACTCGGGCGAAACTCTCGGCTTTCAGCTAGCCGACTGGAAAGAAGCCCACTTCGACGATCCTGCCAAAGCCGAGCAACACTTCCAGACCCTCAAGAAACTCGGCTGCGAAGTAGAAAAGGGTGGGCACGCTGGTCACATCGACGTCCGCTACCGCGTCAAAGAATGGAAGACTCTCAACGTCGCCAGTCACGACCTCGCCCACCAGTGGGAAGGCTGGCTGAAAGGCGCCGGCTTTGACGTCTTCCACGGCCACAAAGACGCCGCCTTCTCTCAAGGCCCCGAAGCCGTCGAGTTCCGCCTCGTCACCTGGAAAACAATCCACAGCAACGGTGGCAACGAACAGGCCCAGATCGTAGACACGCTCAAGAAAGTCGGCTGCGAAGTAAAAGTCGATCAGCACGACGGCCACACCGACATCAAATACCGCTCTCCCGTTTGGACCGACATCCACCTCGCCGATCACCCCACCGCCGAAAAATGGATGGGCTGGCTGAAAGCCAACGGCTTTGAAACCCAACACGAACACTAGTTCTCTTAGGGGCCGCTGTTGTCTTCTGTTCCTTCTCCCCCGGGGAGAAGGTGGCCGAGTCTTCGAGGTCGGATGAGGGAACGCATGAGAATTTCACACGCTCACCCCTCTAACTATAGGCAACTATCAGCTCTGAACATCTTCAAATGCTTGTTTACATCCCACGGGAGGCAAGATGGTTGATCATCGATTATCCTGCCTCTCGTCCCTTACACCAACATCCCGTGGAGCAACCCATGAAACGCATTCTCATCACCTCCGTCCTCGTCCCCTCGCTCGCCCTCTCCTTCACCGGCTGTGCCGAAAAGCCAACCACCCCCAATAACAGTTCCGTCTCCGTCAACGAGCCGCCACCGCCAACCGTCGATAGCCATGCCCACGCCCACCCCAGCGAAGGCCCGCACCACGGCGACCTGATCGAACTCGGCAACGAAGAATACCACGCCGAAATGACTCACGACGCCGACTCCATCACCATCTATATCCTCGATAGTACCGCCAAGACAGCTGTCCCGATCGAAGCCACTGAGCTCACCATCAACCTCCTCCAGGACGGCAAACCCGCCCAACACAAACTGACTGCCACCCCCGCCGCGACTGATCCGACCGGCAAGTCATCGGTCTTCACCTTGAAACAAGCCGACCTGGTCAAAGCCATCGAATCCCACGACGCAGCCCCAAAGCTCAACGTCACCATCAACGGCAAAGCCTACCGCGGCGAAATCAAACACAGCCATGATCACGACCACGATCATGACCATTAATCGAAGACGACTCTCGATCATTCACCCTTCTCCCGACATGGAGAAGGGTGAAGCTCGAGATCATGGTCTCGCTGACGCGCCAGTCGACTGACGTTGACATGGCGACGGTTTCTGAGCGAACATCCGACCGCCGGGCCTAAGCCCTGAAATCGCTCGCCATGCGAAAACGGAGTTTCGTGATGAAATCGTTCCACCTATGTGCCTGTCTGGCAATCTTGTTTGTTGCAGCAACCTGCAATGCTGAGGAAATCCTACTGCAGGTCCAGTCTGTCGTCGAAGGGAGAGCGACTGCTGATGGCAAGCCGATCATTGTGGACTCCACCGAAGTTATCGTGACTCCCGGTTCATCGTTCCGCACGAGAATCAAGAACGGCGATCATTGGACGGTAGTCAAAGGCAAACTCAGCAAGCCCGTCGATGGCAAGTACAAGGTCGAATACGAGAAACTGGAAGCCATCGATCATGAATACAGTGGAGGGAAAATTGTCCCTACAGTAACGACGACTAGAACGAGACTTGAGGATGTCGAAGTCGAAAAACCAGCCACGATCGGAACGGTCAGGATGGAGGCACACTGGAGCGGCTCACGAGGACGGGCACACAACACATCGACCTACAACTCGAAAGTACGAGCTGAACTGATCCTGAAACCAGCCAAAGCAAACTACGAAGACTTCCCAACCATCCCAAGCAAGAACGATACGGCCCAATAGAGCATCAGCCATAGCTGGTTCTTACAGCCTCGGCGGAGCGACGGCGTTTCTTGAGTATCACGAACAGGATGGCGAGCGAAAAGTGGTCGAGATCCTCGTTCAACCGATGACAGGAATGGCGTTGCTGTTCCGTCATGAGCGAAAACAAGAAGGGTACTGGCGGAGTCGGGGATTAAGTATGTTTTGAGAACGGACGTGTTCTACCGTCCGAAAAATTACAAGCAGGTGTGATCATGGCGAGTATCCAAGACTTAAGTCTGTGTCACTATTTTGGCGAGTTCACTCAATTCCCTCTGATTGCAGTTGGCTGGCTGGGAGTTGATCAGAACTTTGCAACTGGCCCAATCCCAGTTGAGGTCTATGTAAAGCTGAAAATGCTAATCTGTGATCCCTGGCAGCCGTTTATCACGATGGGGACACATGACTGCGACATCTGTCAGTTTGATCCATGCGTCGGTGCCAAGAATTTGTTTGTTCCTGATGGATCTCGTATTTTCGTCTGCCCGGAATTAATCATTCACTATATTGCTGCGCATCGATATCAACCACCTGATGAATTTCTGGCCGCCGTCATGAATTGTCCGAACACTCGAACAATGGACTATAAGAAGCTCCTTCTTGCGAGTGGTGGCCGAGCGTTGATTTCCCCGAATACCTAACACACTGAAAACTGCTCACGGCCCGACAACCCCGGCCTCTTCCCGTTTCTGCTTGCGCTCTTTCGCATTGTTGACCATCGGCCAAACTGGATCATCTTTGTGGGACGACGCCATTAAACTTTCAGCTCGCTGGATGAGCTCCGGATACTCCTTGCCGATGTCATTCTTCTCACTGACATCATCCGCAAGGTTGTAAAGTTCTATCGGCTTCCCGGGCCCTTGGCGAATGGCTTTGTAGTCGCCAAAGCGAACGGCCTGGAGTGATGGCCCCTCGTGAAGTTCCCAGTAGAAGGACTCGCGTTCCGGAGCAGACCCGCCCTTGAGAAATGAAACAAGGGACAGGCCATCAGTTGGGGGGACTTTTTCGATCGATAGGCCCGCAAGCTCCGCCACCGTCGGCATCAAATCCCAGAACGCCCACGGCTCCTCCGACACACGTCCCGCCGGAACCGTCCCCGGCCACCACGAGATCGCAGCTTGTCGCAGGCCCCCTTCGTACAGGCCACGTTTGAAGCCTCGCAGTTTCCCATCCATCGACTCATTAAAGAACTTGCCGATCTCCGAATCAGGCGCCTGCTGGCTGCCGTTGTCGCCAGTGAAGATGACAAACGTCTTCTTATCGAGGTGGAGTTCTTTGAGCAAATCGAGAAGACGTCCGACGTCGCTGTCGAGACGCGTGACCATTGCGGCGTAGGTCTTTTGTTTTTCGCTCCAGGGCTTATCTTTGTAGATGCCGAGGTCGTCGATCTCCATTTTGTTATGCGGCAGTGTCGCGGCGTAGAAAAGGAAGAACGGATCGGATTGGTGGTCACGAACCCATTTCAGCGTCTCATCAGCAAGGTAGTTCTGGGCGTAGCTGACTTTCGCGTTCTTGCCGTCGTTGCCGGGGAGTTCGAAACGCTGGTCGTCGTTATACAGATGGGTTGGGAAGTAGGAGTGGGCGTGTCGCTGGCAGTTGTACCCATAGAAGTGATCGAAGCCGACTTTGAGCGGGCTGCCGGTCGTGTGGAACATCCCCATGCCCCATTTGCCAACGCAGGCGGTCGAGTAGCCCTGGAGTTTGAGAACGCTGGCGAGCGTCGGTTGACCTTGAGGAAGAGGCCATTGGCCTTCGGGCTGGGCTTCGTAGTTGGCACGAACCGGAGAGTGGCCGGTGTGGAGTCCTGTCATCAGGGAAGCACGACTGGGAGCGCAGACGCTGGTCCCACTATAGGCCTGGGTGTATCGGGTTCCTTCTGCAGCCATCTGGTCCAGACGTGGTGTCTGGATGAGCTTCTGGCCGTAGCAGCCGAGGTCGCCTTGCGCGAGGTCATCGCAGAGGATGTAAATGATGTTAGGCCGCTCGTCCGCCCGAGCAGGTGAAATGAAACAGGCTCCCAGCAACGCCAGAATAAAAAAAGTAACACGTAGCATCGACGTCTCCTGTACTTGTCCTGGCACGATCAATATGGATGCCATGCCTTCATCACATTGACTGTAGACAAGCAGTGAGAGCGATGCAACGCGAGCGCGCGACTCAGATGAAGGAGGGTCGCATCGTCCTCCCGCTGACCCGTACATGAATTTCTCAATTCAAACTCTGTGCGCGAATTCAAGGTGAGGGTGATAACGGTTTCAGGAACACGGTTCGATCGAAGTTTCCGCAAAGGGTCTCATGAGGTTGAATCGGAAGGCGGTCGTCTTACAATGCGGGAACGCCATTTGATGGTGCCTGCTTGAATTCCCTCCTGACTCTCCTTCCACATTGATGTGCAAAGGCAAGCCCCTATGCCAAGACGAACTGATCGCTTCCTATCATTCACTTTCGTGCTGTTCTCCCTGGCGACTGCTCATGCCGCAGAGCCGATCGCGAAAGTGCCGCTGGGGCTGCCTGCGATTGTGAGTCCCAAAGACAATCCCCTTACTCCCGAAAAAGTCGAACTCGGCAAGCAGCTGTACTTCGATAACCGACTCTCAAGAGATATGACAATTTCCTGCGCCTCCTGCCACGATCCTGCCAAAGGCTATTCGAATGGTGCAGACGTCGCAGAAGGCTTCGGCGGAGCCAAAGGGGGACGCAATGCACCAACGGTCCTCAACACAGCCTATCAGACGTTTCAGTTCTGGGACGGTCGCGCAGGGTCTCTCGAAGAGCAGGCACTCGGCCCGCTGCAGAATCCGATCGAGATGAACATGACACTCGATCTGGCCCTCTCTCGACTCAAAGGCATCAAAGGCTATCGCGATCAATTTCAAAAGGTCTTCGGGACCGAAGTGAATGAAGAGGGGGTCGCGAAAGCCATCGCCGCTTATGAGCGAACCGTCCTCGCCGGCGATTCCAACTACGATCGTTACAAAGCCGGCGACAGCAGTGCACTGACCGCTCAAGAGAAAAAAGGGATGGACCTCTTCTTCGGCAAGGCCAACTGCGCGTCCTGCCACGCGGGGCCGAACTTCACGGACAATGCTTTTCACAACGTCGGCGTCGGCATGAATCAGGCCAAACCCGATGTCGGCCGCGCCGAGATCAGTAAGCTCGAAGGAGATACCGGCGCCTTCAAAACTCCCACCTGTCGCGACGTCGCCCTCTCCGGCCCATACATGCACGACGGAAGCCTGAAAACGCTCAAGGAAGTCGTCGAGCATTACAACAAAGGTGGCCACGCCAACGACTACCTCGATGAAGAAATCTACCCTCTCAACCTGACCGCCGACGAAATCGACGCCCTCGTCATCTTCATGGAAACCGGCCTCCGCAGCCACCAATACCCCGATCACAAACCACCAAAACTGCCTGAGTAAAACTGAAGACATTCACCACAAAGGCTCAAAGGGCACAAAGACTCACGAAGGAAATCGTCAACCATGTTTTCTTTGTGAACCTTTGTGTTCTTCGTGACTTGGTGGTGAAGCCTTTAGGTCGTCTTCCAACCCGAATTGCAATCATGGACATAAACAGCCATGATGAACCCACGCGATCTCCGGTCGATACCAGAATTGACCAGTCGCGTTCTTCCCTGATTCTGCTCCCACGAAAGGACTGCCATGAAACCTGCCACTGTGTTCTCGTGCGCTCTGACGACACTGATTGCTTCGTCTCTGCTCAACGCCGCTGAACCTGCTCCCAAACCGCTCGCCAAAGAGTTCGATAACCCCTGCGGCATCACCGTCCAGCCCACAACCGGCCACCTCTTCGTCGCCGCTCGTGACGGCATCTACCGCGTTGATCCAACGACCGGTCAGAAGTTCGCCGAAGTGACCGGATACCCCACCGATATCTACGGCAAAGGACCGAAGTACAACGTCGGACCCATGGGCGTCGCTTTCGTCAATGATGTTCTGGCTGTCGGCGACGGAAGCCGTCCTGATGCTCAAGAACTGGTTCGCTTCTATCAAGTCGGCAAGATGCCCGCCGCCAAGCCCGTCGAAGAAACGTCGGCTGTCGCAACCGTTGGGCCGATCGTCGGTGGAGAAGCATCCGCCAAGGGCGAAGGCAACTTCTACGCGATCGCCGTCAAGGGTAATGAGATTTACATCACCGCCAACGGCGATGACACCAAAGGCTGGGTTCTGAAGTCTGGATTCGAAGGTGGGAAAGCAGCTGAGCTGACTCCGCACCTGGCAACTAAGCCCGAAGTCGGCGTCGATGCACCCGTCGGTATCACCGTCGGCCCCAAAGGCGAACTCGTGATCGGCCAGATGGGCGAAGTCAACGTCCCCGGCGACAGCCTGCTGACGATCTACGATGCCGACACGAAGAAACTCCTCAAAAGCTACAAGACCGGCCTGCATGACATCGCAGGTCTGGCTTACAGCCCCAAGACCGGCAAGCTGTACGCCGTCGACTTTGCCTGGGTCGATGTGACTCAAGGCGGCCTGTTCGAGCTGACGGTTTCTGGTGACGAAGTGAAGGCCACAAAAGTTGCTTCCCTCCTCAAGCCAACCGCATTGACCTTTGGTGCCGATGGCAGCCTGTTCGTCACCATCTTCGGCGACACCGAAGCCGGCAATCCTGCTCCTGGTTCCGTTGTGAAGTTTGCACCAGGTCTGTAAAGCATCCGGTTCGTTCAATAAATTCAAAGCCGCGGCTGTCGTCAAGATGGCCGCGGCTTTTTGGATTGGTAAGATCGAGAAATACTTCGACCTTCCCCTCTTTTCTTCTGTTAACTTGAACGCTCTCCATACGGGTTCAAACTCTCATCGACTCCTTCCCGTCCGATCTGACGAACGACGAATGACACTCTTATGGTCTACCTCAACCGCATCTACACCAAATTCGGCGACGCTGGCCAAACGCAGCTTGGCAACGGCGCCTCCGTCTCCAAGACCTCTCTGCGTGTCGTCGCGATGGGAGATGTGGATGAACTGAACTGTCAACTCGGCGTTGTGCTGTCCCATTGGACGGCTTCCACATCGACACTGTCCAAGCTGCACTCGCGCCTGTCGCATATCCAGAATCAACTCTTTGATCTTGGCGCAGACCTCTGTCTTCCCGATGAACCCGCGGCTGAACCGCTTTCCAAGCTCAAGATTGTCGAACAGGATGTTGAACAGATCGAGTCCTGGATCGACGATTTCAACGAGTCGCTGGCTCCTCTCACCAGTTTCATCCTGCCCGGAGGTTCGATCGCTGCTGCTGGACTTCACCTCGCCCGCGCAATCTGTCGACGTGCAGAGCGAACCTGCTGGCAACTTCATCAAGAGTCTCCCATCAACGCCCAGATCACAATCTACCTGAATCGCCTGTCCGACCTGCTCTTCGTGGCGGCAAGAATCACCAACCAGGAACTCAACATCACCGACCCCCTGTGGCATCCCGGCTCTCCCAATGATCCTCTCGCTTGAGGTGGAAGCAAGGAGTTCACTCTCGCCGAGAAGGCGAGAGTGAACGACGCGGTAGTCTTCTCAGGAATGGTGCCCGAAGGGCGGATGAGGGTGGGCGATAGGCACTCGTTCGCCTCCATTTACGCCACGAAACGATAGACAAGATTGACACTTCTGCTACGCGATCGACTGGGGACTGCTAATGTCCTGATCCCAGACGCCCGCTGACCGCGCCGACTCATAACTCTGCTCTGTGATCATTCGTCACACCCTCCCTTCAAATCTGCTCTTGCTCCATTTCCACGAACCAGCGAGAATTCCGCCCGATTACAGTTTCCCTAGACCGTCGGTACCCATGGAAGGAGACCCGGCTGTGATTCGTCGTGCCCCCGCTATCGCATTTATCGCTTTGTATCTTGGAATCCTCGGCTACGGCATCGTTGCCCACATGTTCTCCATGGGCACTGGCTCGCACGTCGGCATGTATTACATCGTCTGGGACATGTTTTGCGGCTGGTCTGGCTTTGAGCAGCGACACCACCTGATCGCAGAAGGGGAAAGCGGTCAATTCTACGACATCACCACCGGCCCCTGGGGTGACGTCCGACCATACGGACCACTCGAACGTCTCCACTACGATACCTATGCCATGCACACCCCGCGCATCGCACAAAACATTCTCAAACACACTGCTCACGAGCCGATCACCAAAGTCTACATGATCGAAGAATACTGGGCCAAGAAGTACAACCTTCCAGATGCCTACTGGGCCGCGACCCATCAAGAGCCCAAAGATCCCAAACGCTATTACAGCACCCGCATGACTCTCACCAACGACTGTCAGAAATGGGTCACCTATCCGACATGGCTGCACAAACAACAGTACGTGTTCTACATGGATAACCCCAAACTGCAGATGCTCGCCAAGAACAGTCGTCAATTCCTCAGGCCAAATTCGGTCTATCAGGCCAACCAGTTCGTTCCAATCGGCACGCTGCCGAGCACCTCTCTGGACACCGGCGCGATCCAGCCCGCCAGCTTCGAGATGGTCACCGAATAAGCCAAACGCCCACTCCTCGCAACTTTCTGACTCTCTTCGTTTGATTCAAACGGACATTATCGAGGACTCGATCCATGTCGCGAACGACCCATCAGCCAGCCAGTTCTCTCAGCCAGCTTGAGCAATTCTTCTTTGCCAAAGAAGCCCCCTACGGCATGGCGCTCATGCGAATCAGTGTCTCCGCGACCATGCTGTGGACACACATCGTCCGCTTCCCTTACGCGCGAGAAATCTACTCGACCGATGGAGCAATCGCACAACTCTCGATGACGTTTGGGCAAGGCAACTACGTTCCAGAATTTGGCGGGACGGCAGCCGTCGCGCTCTATACCATCTTGATCTGTGCCTGCATTGGCTCGATCATCGGGTGGCAGACTCGGATCTGTCTGGCTCTCTCATGCCTGCTTTATACATACTTCTCGATGCTCGATGCTTTGAGCACGATCACCAAATACTCTGTCATCGCAACGCACCTGCTGCTGCTCGCGTCCCTGGCTGACTCGGGGGCGATCTGGTCAGTCGATGCCTGGTTGAAAGGGAACCCGAAACGGAATCCCTTCCCGAGCCAGCCCTCTCGCATCACCCCGACATCTTACGTCTGGCCGGCTCGACTGACTCAACTTTTTATTGGCATCATCTACCTGGGGGCTGCCTGCACGAAGCTCCATACACCGGCTTTCTTCAATGGGGATCAGCTCAAGTACTGGATGCTGACTCAGATGAACCATGGTCACCCGCTTGGTGACTACCTTTCGATGCACCCGGCCATGGTCGTCATCTCCTGTTACATCGCAGTGATCTGGGAAATCATGTTCATTTTCACTGTCTTCACGAAGGGTTGGCGTATCCCGATGCTCTTGATTGGCGCTGCTTTCCACATCGGAACAACACTGATGCTGGGCCTCGTCACGTTCCCGCTGGTCATGATTTCCGGATACCTGGCTTTCCTGAAGACATCCGATGTCCAGTGGATGGCCCAGCAGTACCGCTATGTGAAACGACGTTACTTCCGCAATGTTTCTATCGCTTTGCCCCAACTGGGACTGAGCAACTGGCAACCTGCTCTGGCTCACTATTCTCTCTTGCTGTTCTCTTGCGTGATCGTGGTCGCGACGTCTGCTGGTGTGCAGGCAGAAAACTGGATGGACCCTTACAAAAAACGTGGTCCCAACGGCCCTCTTCAACTCCAGCCGATGCCGATGGAGAAGGTTGCAGAACTGTTCAAGCAGGAAGAACCTCTTCGCGAAATCGACCGTATCTTCTCCTTCCGTCTGGGGACGCTTGAAGTCAGTGAAATCATCATCGACCCGCGCACGGAATTCACTCAGGGAGACCTTCTGGTCGCTCAGGTGTCTCTCACTCCGCCTCACGGAGATATGTTCCTCGAATGCGTCCTCGTCGATGCCGATGGCGATCTCCTGCACCAGGAATATTACATCACCCCGCGAGACACCAACCTCGTGACGTTCCGTCTCAATATGTGTGAGACGCTGCTGCCCGGCAACTACGCGATGGTCCTTCGCGCCAACGCGAAAGAAGTCCAACGCCAACCGTTCACTCTGAAACCAGGTGTCTGTAAAGTTCCACAGTGATCGCGTCCGGCTGATCCCTGCATGTCGCTCCGCCCCTGTGCTCTGCTGTCACAGTCGGGGAAAATACGCGGACTTTATCGACTATGATGCCACCCTTTAGCAGGATTCACCGGTGTCAACGTGAAACCGTTCAGCACACGGGAAAAGAATTTTTTCCATCGAAATCCTTTGATCCACGGTCCTCGACACGACGTATAATTCAACAGAGGTAAGTGTTGATGCGATCGATCGCGGATCACTTCCTCCACCAGGTCAACGGCATCCAACTGCCGCAAAACTGGCGTCGTTACATGACGACAGACAGCCGTCATGTTGTTGGTCGAAGTATTTGAGAAAGGGTTTCTGTCATGCAAATTCTGGTCACCACTGACAATCACACCGAGGGACATGCCCGATTACACGACTACGTTCAAACCAAAGTCGAAACAACTTTGGCGCGATTCCAGCAGCGTGTCACGCGGGCGGAAGTTCACCTGAGCGACCAGAACAGCTCCGCCAAGAAAAGCGACGACCACCAGAAATGCGTCGTCGAAGTTCGCGTCAATGGGCTCAAGCCGATGAGTGTGTCACACAACGCCAGCAATCTTGAACTGGCTGTGACCGGCGCCGTCGAAAAGATGGAACGCGCCTTGGCACACACACTCGATCGACTGGCGGAAACGCACAAGTCGGGCTCGCCCAAAGCCGCTGGACTGGTCATGTAAACTGACCGGTTCGATAGACAATTTGAGTTCGCATCAGGGACGGCTCTCTTACGAGGGCCGTCCTTTTTTCGTGGGATGTTTGGAAACTGTAGCTGAATACATTTGATGGTCTGGGGAGTGAGTCGCAATGAAGAGGTACGGGGTGAAGGTGAAGCCATGATCGGCGATCTATACGCCGGATCGTGCGCACAAAATGGGCAATTTTTGTGTCAATACTGAGTACGTCCAAAGTGAGACGCGCTACTTTTTTACAAAGGTCCGAGGCTTTCAGAAATTTCACGGACAAAAAGGATTTCACGACTCATTTGAACGTAACTCGTTCGCACCATTTTCTTTATTCCGAATCAACGTGGACTGTACTGTGTACTGTTCAACACGAGAAACCGCTGTCAGGTCAGTGGGAGGGGCACTGGCCTTGCATACTTGACCAGACAAACCCTCCATCAAAATTTTGATCCGATCATCATAAAAGGTTTTGAATGAGTACCGACTCGCCGTTGTCTCCGCGTATTGCTCAATACATCACCGACATCCGGGCCCGCATCGGGACGGTGGTCGTTGGGCAGGATGTCGTTGTGGAGCGTTTGCTCATCGCGTTGTTCTCATCGGGGCACCTGTTGTTGCAGGGGGTTCCTGGGCTGGCAAAGACGCTGCTGGTGTCGGTGCTTTCAAAGTCGATTTCACTGGATTTCTCGCGGATTCAGTTCACGATCGACTTGTTGCCATCGGACATCCTGGGCTCGGAGATTCTGGATCAGAAGACCAGTGAGTTCAAAGTCCAGAAGGGGCCGATCTTCACGAACCTGTTGCTGGCCGATGAAATCAACCGGGCCGCTCCCAAGGTGCAGTCGGCTCTGCTGGAAGCGATGCAGGAACGCAAAGTGACGATCGGGGGAACGACATTTCCGCTGCCCGCGCCGTTCCTTGTGATCGCAACACAGAACCCGGTCGAGCAGGCGGGAACATTCGAGTTACCCGAAGCGCAGTTGGACCGCTTCATGTTGTGTCACCGTCTGCGTTATCCCACGCCCGACGAGGAGAAGGAAGTTCTCCGACGCAACGCGAACCTGGGGATTCGTCGCGATGGAAAGGGCGGAGCGATTGCAAAAACCGAATTTGATGTGCTGGCCAACGAGCCCGTCGGCGGCTTGGAAGATCTGATCGCCGCGATGCAGGCGACGCATGAAGTTTACGTCAGCGATGCCTTCATTGAACACATCTCAGCCATCGCCGAGAAGTCACGACGTCACCCTGCTCTGGAACTGGGAGCCAGTCCGCGAGCTGGGATCGCATTGATCAAGGCCTCGCGTGCCAGGGCGCTGATTCATGGTCGGGACTATGTCGTGCCAGAGGATCTGTATTCTCTGGCCGATGACGTCCTGCTGCACCGCATTCGTCTCAACTACGAGGCACTCGCGGACGGACTGACTGGCAAGATGGTGCTGGAAGAAATCCTCAGCGATGTGGGTCATCTGGCTAAGCCAGTGGCAAGTGTTTAAGAAGATTAGCCACAGAGTTCACAGAGGGCTCAGAGGAAAAAGCAAAAGATTCTGTATTCCTCCTTCCTCGGTGATCTCTGTGCCCTCTGTGGCTGGCTTATTCTGGATTCTCCCGACGACACGGATGTCGAAAGTTCGCTTTAAGGCCATGATGGCCATTTTTACTTCTCTTCTCGACCTGAGTGTTCATGACGCATCATGCAGTTCTTTCTGATCAGGAGTTTCTCGATACGAGACGCTTTCTGATCGCGGCCAAGCGGTTGGCCAATGATCTTTCTTATGGCACCGATCCGTCGCCTTATCTGGGGTCGGGGACAGAGTATGTGCAGTCGCGGCCTTATCAGATCGGCGATTCGATTCGTTCAATCGACTGGCGGGTGACGGCACGCACGGGCAAGCCGTTCGTCAAAGAGTACGAGGCGACGAAAGCCTTGCCCTGTTACCTCCTGGTCGATACGTCCGCTTCGATGACAGTCAGTTCGCTGCCACGCAGTAAGTACGGTCATGCAGTGATTGTCGCGGGTGGATTGGCGCTGGCGTGCCTGGATCGAGTCAGCCCGGTAGGGATGATCGCAGTGGGCGATCGGAATCTGCGGATTCAGCCATCGTTGTCGCGGGACCAGATCCTGACCTGGCTGCATCAACTCAAAAAATATCGCTTCGATGAAGCCACGACTTTAGGAGAACGAATTACCGAACTCACGCCCCGCCTGACCAGTCGGGCGATGGTACTGATTCTGAGTGACCTGCATGATCCCGGTGCGGTGGGAGCAATTCGCCTGCTGGCACAGAATCACGATGTGTGCGTCCTGCAGTTCCGTGATCCCGCCGAGCGAAGCATGACGGGAACCGGGTTCGTGCGAGCCCGCGAAGCAGAAACAGGGCAGACATTTTTAACCCGAGGCAAACAAAGCCTCGTCAAGCAATTCGGCCTGGAACAAAGCCTGAAACGTGGCGGGGTCGATCATTTGATTATTGATACGGACAAGCCGTACGAGAAAAACCTGACCCGCTTCTTCGGCCAGCGAAGTATTCTTGGACGGGGGGCGCGGTGAGAAGAACACTTGTTGCATTTGTTCTGTGTATGTGGGTGGCGATCATCGCGATTGTCACTCCTGCAGGCGTTATTGCAGGAACCGATCGTCCCGCTGTGCCCAGTACGGAAGTAGGGATTTCGACGACGCTGGAAGATGTGATCATTAGTGGGCCACTCGTCCGGGCAAAGATGATTGCTGACAGCATGACGCCCGTCGTGTTGCGGGTCTTATCGTCGGAGCCGATAGAAGATGGATACCGATATGATCTGGAGTTCTATGCTCTGGAACCAGGAGAGCATAATCTGGCTGGCTATCTGGAACGGACTCAGTCCGGGGCAAGTGTCCCCGATGTGATGGTCCGAGCCGTCACATCGCTGGCTGACCCTAATGCGATCGAACTGCGAGGACAGGTTTATCGCGCAACCTCATGGTTCCCGTGGTATACGGTGACGATGGGCGTAGCCATTGTTGCGTGGTGTGCAGGATTGTGGTGGCTTCTCACGAGTGGGAAAAAGGCTGTTGTTTCTGAGCACCATGATATGGCCCAGACGCTGACCGCGATGGAGCAGCTAGTGGCTCGGGTAGGTGAGCGACAGAGTCACCAGTTGAACAACACCGAGCAGGCGGAACTCGAGCGACTGATCTATCTCATCTGGCGTGAACTCAAGGGGATCGATGCGGATGCAGCCGAAGCAGTGTTGTCGCTCAAGGGTGATCCCCAGGCGGGACCGATGTTGCGAAAATTCGAACAATGGCTGCATGCTCCGAAAAGAGGCTCACTGGATCTGAGCGAGATGCTCCAGGAACTGCGTGAGCGAGCAGAGGTAGCAGTCGTATGATGAGTTTTACATCGCCGTGGGTCTTGGCATTGCTCGTCGTTCCCGTCGCGCTGATGGCATGGGTTTGGAGACGCCAGCGTGGTCGTGTCGCGATGCCGTTCGACCATGGAGAGGTGATCTCGCCGAAGTACTGGCCGACAGTGTTAAAGATGTGTGAATCACTGCCCGTGTTGCTGCTGTCAACTGTGATCATCATTCTGGCTGGCCCGCAGAAGATGGGAGTCCCCCAGGCAAAACGAAAAATGACGAACATCCAGTTTTGTGTGGATGTTTCCGGTAGTATGACGGCCAACTTTGGCGAGGCGACTCGCTACGACGAAGCGATGAAAGCGATCAACGGCTTTCTTGATTTCCGCGAAGGGGATGCCTTCGGATTGACGTTCTTTGGAAATGCCTTCATCCACTGGGTGCCGTTGACGACCGATGCCTCTGCGATCAAATGCGCTCCCCCCTTCATGCACCCCAATAAGCCCAGCCGCCCCGACTGGTTTAGCGGAACGGAGGTCGGACGAGCGCTGAAGGCGTGTCACGAAGAGTTAATGTCTCGTGCAGATGGGGATCGCCTGATCATCCTGATTTCAGACGGGCAGAGCGGAGACCTCATGGGTGGACAAGCCGAGGCTATTGCAGAACAGCTGAAAAAAGACAACATCATCGTCCATGATATTCACGTCGCCAATGAGACGGTCCCCGCTGAGATCAGCACGATTGCCATGATCACCGGAGGAGCTGTTTTTAATCCGACGGATCCCGAAACATTGTTGAGTGTCTTTGAAAAAATCGATCAGATGCAGCCAGTCGAGATGGAACGGACTGTTGGCGAGATGATGGATGATTTCTCGCCGCTTTGTCTGGTCGCGTTGTGCATCGCCGGGTTGTTTCAAGTAAGCCTGTTGGGCTGGAGGTACAATCCATGGTAGCGATGTGTGCCGCCCTTACGGTGGCGTTGTTTGTATCAATGACGGAAGTCCTACACGCCCGGCGTGTGAGCCGTCTTGGTTATCTGGCGTTCGGGCCAAACAAGAGGGCGTCACTTCTAGGCCAGCTTGCACCGGTTGTGCGTATCTTGTCTTTGACGTGCTGTACCTGGGGACTGGTGACGTTGATGACGGTCGATCCTCAAATTCACGGCAAGCAGAATGTCAAAGAAGAAGAGTCCCAGCATCTGATCGTGCTGCTGGACGTCTCGCCCAGTATGGATCTGAAGGATGCCGGTACCGAAGGCAAGCAGACCCGCAAGGCACGCGGGAAGGAACTCTTGGAATCGATCTTTCAACGGACAATGATTTCCAGTTTCAAAACGAGCGTCTTCGCTGTCTATACCGATGCCTTTGCTGTTGTTGAAGAAACGACTGATCCAGAAGTCATCAGCAATATCCTGAACGATCTGCCACTGTTTACTGTCTTTGAGAGTGGAAAAACGAATCTGTTTTCCGGTCTGGAAAAAGCTGCTGCGTTAGCGAAAAACTGGGCTTCTGGTAGCACATCGGTGATCATTGTCAGTGACGGCGATACGGTCCCTGCCAGTGGCATGCCCAAGATGCCTGCTTCCGTGGGAGAGATTCTTGTCCTGGGTGTCGGCGATGCGACCTCAGGAAAATTTATCGATGGTCACCAGTCACGACAGGATGTTTCAACGTTGAATCAGATCGCGATTCGCCTTGGTGGTCATTACCACAATGGCAATAAGCTGCATCTGGATTCCAGCCTGGCGAGAACCGTGATGGCGGTTCCGGAAGCATCGTTCCTGAAGAGCTTCTCGGTCCGAGAGTATGCTCTCATCATGATCGGGATTGGTTCGTTTGCCCTGGCGCTGCTGCCGGTCTTGTTGGATCGGTACGGAACGTCGTGGAATCCTGGCCGTGTGGTGAAGCGGGAGGTGGTGGTCAGAGAAAGGGAGTTGGTTTCATGATGGGAATGCCTGGAGTCGAAATGTCATTGTGAATCTAGCGTTGCCTATCGCTCACCCTCATCCGCCCTTCGGGCACCTTCACCCCTCAAGGGAGAAGGGACGAAATGCGGCTCCCCTCAAGGGAGAAGAGATATGAATAAAGCAGGATCCTAAACTTGAAACCATACTTTCTGATCTTCTGGTTGATGCTACCGATGGCGGGGGCTGCTTTTCACTTTGGACCTGGCGAGGAGAAGCTGAAGCAGGATCGTGTTTCGTCGCTGCTGGATCAGGCTCATCAGCTGGCGGTGACCGGAAAGCGGAAGGCCGCCATTGAGATGTATGATCTCATTCTGTCTCTCGTGCCTGCCGACCAGGAAGAGAAGTTGCTGGAGGTTCGTCTCGAAAAAGCCAAGCTGCAGATTGAGCACGGGGCAACTCCCAAGGCGTATCGTGATCTTGTTGATCTGGCGCCGCTGGTCGTGACAAACAGCAGGTTGTCACAGAAGGTCAAGAGCGACTTTGCATCGACGCTGGCGTCGACTGAGTTTTATGGAACATGGATCATGCGTCTGGAAGGCAAGCCCAAAGAAATGTGGCTCCCCTTTATCGAGTCGGCCCGTCAGCGGTTTCGCTATGTCTCTGAGGAGAAGCAGGGGCAGCGAAACAACGACGAACTGGTCATGTCTCATCAGAATCTCGAGTCTTCGATTCGCCTGGAACGCATGAGCATTGAAGAGCTGCAGGGACTTCCGCTTCCCCCGGAGGTCCAACGAGCTCAGCAAAAAGGTGAGGGAGAAGGGGAAGGCGAAGGAGAAGGCTCCGACGGCATGGGCGAGGGGAAAGGCAAAGGAAAAGTCAAAGCCAAGGGGAAAGGAAAAGGAGAGGGCGACTCCGAGGCTCGCGGAGAAGGAGCCGGAGTCGGTGCAACCATTCAGCGTGCCGGGTCGTAAGCATTCATCTGGTTGGCATTCCCATCGAAAACACAATTTTTAGACCTGATACATTCTCGATAACTTCAAGGATCTTTCGACGTGATCACTCGATTTGCAAGTTTCTGTTTAGGGGTCGCTCTACTAGGGCCTGCGTTCGATTTCCAAGTCTACGGCCAGCCACCATTGCCTCACAATATGGAAGCAATGAGAGCTCGGTCTTTAGATTCCGAGACAAGACTCAGCCCTGCAGAATCGACGGAAGCAACGCCGGCTGAATCTGGTGGTGAGAATTCTGCTTCGACAAAGCCCGTAGACCCATTGACTCAAGCACTGTCCAAACTGAAATTCGACCGACGACCATCAGCGATTCTCGATGCCTGGAAAATCGAGCAGGATGCGGCTGAGAAAACAGACCCAGCGGGCGAACAGACAGAGCAACAGAAACTCGATCATCTGGTTCGCGACGTGTCATTGTCTCACTGGGAGAACGTCGGAAAGTTCTATCGAGAACTCCCGGAATCCTCTCGCAAAAATGCATATCAGTCGTTGCTGACGATTTTAGAAACCCCTGCTGGTGGACAAGCCCGCCTGCCAAACAATCCACAGCAGAAGTACGCGATCCAGAATGTCTTTTCTCCGGATGATCTGTTTGGAATGATCCAGGCATCTCCCGTTCCCTTCGAGGAATCCCTGACGACTCGTTTAGCTCCGCTGTTCAAGATGTCTCTGGAACAGGGACATGCGATCGAAACCTACGTTGCCATGTTTAGCGAGAAGCTGAAGACTCAGCCTGAGTTCGGGCTGGATTCAAAGGAAGTCGCACGTCTGATCGTCTTAGCTGGCAAACCGGAATCGGCTGGGCCGTTCCTGCCTCCCCTGGAAGATGCCATTGCTCAGAAAGATCATGATGCGCTGCTGCTTCTGACGGAATACTACCTCGCCGACCAGAAAGAATTCGTCGGACAAAGTCGCTGGAACAAAGGCTGGAATACCCTCCAGGCTGTCTTGAAGATGGAGGGCGTCTCAGAGGAGAATGAAGTCAAAGCCGTCACGCGTTGTATTGAACTAGCTCCCAACCTGCCTGCCGACGTCGGTTCCGCGTGGTTGAAGGAGAGCTTTCAGAATCATTCATCGCGTGGTGTGTTGATTCTTTCGAAACTCGGAACGAAGGTGTCTCAAGGGATCACGCAAGAGCCAGCCAATATTCAGGAACGATTGAAGAATCTGCAGCTTCAGTCTCGCTCAGTCGAGGCACTTCTCGAAGCAGCGCAAGAACAGCCTGAGAGCCACGTGGAACTCTGGAAGCCCGCTGTCACTCTGCTGGCTGAAAACTGGATGCTCGAAGCCCAGGTCACTTACGACCTGGCCAAAGATGTGAAGCTGACTCCCCAGATGCGTCGCGATCGCTACGGCAACAGTTTCTTCATGGACGACGCCATGAATATGGGCCAGAACCCGCAGAACAATCGAGGTCCTCTGCAGCCAATCGCGCTGAAGGATATCGTCGCGACGGCTCCTAATGCCGACTGGCAGGCGATGATCATGCCCAGCATGAAGCCTGAGTTCATGACGATGATGTCAAAGCTATACTTGAAAGCCGCTGAAGAAACGAACGCGTTTCCCTACATCGAACAACTGGCTGCAATCATGCCTCATCGGGCTCATGAGCAGGCCGAAGAGTTTATGAGAGTCTGGATTCGCAATCATGACATGAACGCCGCGAATAATACCCGTGGAATGTACATGGCTTACAGTTTCCAACCGCGTTCAGAGATGATCCCGCTGACTCGATCTCAGCAGGAACGCAATTTGAATGAACTGTCTGCTTGGCTGGTTCGCTTGAAAGCACTTCCGATCGAGCCCATCAGCGAGAGCATTCTGCTCGATGCGTTTATGAAGAGTCATTCGACCGCAGAAGTTTATCGCCTGGAAGCCATCGAACGAGTCCTTGGTGATGTGAAGTCTCTGGATGATACGACTCTGAGTAAGATCGCGCAGACAATGCGTGCCAACCTGGCCTCCGTCTGGAAAGATCCCAAGCTACAACAGCAATACAAAACCAATCGCAAGATCGAAGACCTGAAGGCCGAGGTTTCTCGTGGCTATCAGGTCGCCTACGAACTGCTCGAACGTGGTCTTGCTTCCCATCCAGATAGCTGGACGCTCAAGGTCGCACAAGCCTCATTGCTTCATGATGAAAATGCTTATAAAGACGAGATCGATTCTCATCACAATTTTGAAGAGTATCGCCAGAAAGCCTTCGAACAATTCCAGTCAGCGGCCAAAGACTACCGCGAACAAGTGACGCAGATGCCGCAGAGCAAGTACTCTACCGACGTCTACCAGATTTGGTTCTTTGCAGCCCTGGGGGCCTGCGATGTCGGCAGGATCGATGAAACAAATCGTCTGGCTGTCTCTCAACCTCCATTGATCATTGCAGCCATCGCGGACCTGCCGCAACCTGCTCGCGCGTATCATGAGGAACAGTTTGCCAACACGATGATCCAGGCGCTCCCGTCCGTAAAACCGAATGCAAAGTACCGCTTTCTGAAAACAGGCCTGGAGGTGGTTGGAAATCACCCGCTGTCCTCCGAAGCTCAGAAAGTGTTCGCGTACTACAAGGATCTCGTGACAGAAATCCGACTGGATGCCTTCGTCGATGGGAGTGATGTCGTTGGGCATTCCGAGCCGTTCGGAGTTTATGTCAATCTACGACACACCACCGATATCGAACGTGAATCGGGTGGGTTCAAGAAGTATCTCCAGAATCAGAACGGGCAGAATTTCGCCTACAACTATGGTCGCCCGAATGAGAACTATCGCGACAAGTTTGAAGGCTCTGTCAGGACAGCTCTGGAAGAACAGTTCGAAGTCATGTCGGTGACGTTTCAGGAGCCGGGCGTTCAGTCAAAGGCCATGGATCAGTACGGCTGGCGAGTCACGCCTTACGCGTATCTGTTGTTGAAAGCGAAGGGGCCCCAGGTGGATGCCTTGCCCTCATTGACTCTGGATATGGATTTCATCGATACCTCAGGCTATGTCGTCCTGCCAATTGAAACCGCGATCGTCCCCTTGGATTGTCGACCAGAACAAGGCAAAGAGCGCCCATTCAACAATCTGAAACTTGTACAGACGCTGGATGAACGCGAAGCCAAAGACGGCAAGCTTTCACTGGAGATCAAGGCCACCGCTCGAGGGGTGCTTCCGAGCATCGGTCAGTTGGTGAAGATGGATTATCCTGGCTTTGAAATTGTGGAAGAGAAGCCAAGCGAACTGTCAGTCGTCAAATTCGATCCCACCGCTCCCGAGAATGTTGTTCTCACAGAACGAACCTGCACTATCACGATGCAGTCCGCTCAGTCGGAACCCGTTCCTGAGACATTTGTGTTCTCGGAACCCAAGGACAAAGTAACGACAACCGAAGTGGTTTATCAGCGCTTCAATGATGCGGATATTGTCTCAGTCGGTCCGAGCATCAAGCTGATCGAGAACTATGCTCGAACCAACTACGGCCTCTGGGCTCTTTTCGGCGTTCTCACCGCTGTGGTTCTTGGAGTTGCCTATCAGCTGATGACCCCCAAGACATCGATCGTCGTCGAAGGTCAGACGCTTGTTATGCCCGAGACGCTGAATGCGTTCTCTGCCATCGGGTTCCTGCAACAACTCCAGCAGTCATCCAAGTTCAACGCCGAGCAGCGATCCGAACTGCAGTCGACCGTCAAGCAACTGGAACTGGCTTACTTCCGACAGGGAGAAGGCGGAGTGACCAACTTGAAGGAACTGCTGCAAAGCTGGTTGCAGAAGGCTTCAAAGTCAACCTGACTGGAACGCATCTTCATTCAAAGACCGCGAGGAAAACCTCGCGGTCTTTTTTGTTGTTTGGCTGTTCCACAGCGACCATGAATACGAATCGAAATCTAAGCCAGCGCAGTCACAAAGCCGGACCATGTTCACAACTTTAGGAGAGCGGCGCTTCGCGAGAAAGTTGATCGGAGAAAGTAGAAAGTAGAGAAGGCGAAACACGATTCTTTCTACTTTCTCATCTCCATTCTCTCGCGCAGCGCTTCATGCAGTCCGGACCACAGGGGAGATCAGGAGGTCGTCCAGATTCAAATCTTCTGTTGCGACTTGGCGTCTTCGCGTTGAAATCCTCTCCGCGACCTCTGCTTCCCTCCGCGTGCTCTGCGTTCCAACTCATCGCTCTGTCTACTGAACCTACTCAGGCGACCGCTCCAATGCGTCCGCTTCTAGATTCAGCCGCTTGGCACCCTCTTCATTCGCCTGGCTGGCGAGGAAGCGCAAGGCTGTGATTCGATCGCCTTTGGCAGCTTCAATCGTCTTGTTGACTCGTTGTTGCAGCGGGCCTCTTGCTCGTGGCGGCTCGTCTCCAAAAGCAATACTCTCTTCGGGCGCCGTCATTGTCTTGAGAAGATCGTCCGCCTTCTGATTTGCGCCCATCGCCCGATAACAAACCGCAGCTTCGGCTTTGCAGAGCTCTTTCATGGTCGCGTCCGTGTGTTGAGACACACTTCTCTCCAGGCAGATCGCACGGTTCTCCAGGTTGATACCGAGGATTCGATAGGCCTGATCTCCTGCGTAGTACACGTAACTCAAGTTCTTGGGAACCTCTTTGTGTTCTGCCAGAATCTTATCCGCATAGCGAGCGGTGATCTCCGGATGCCCGTGAAACAAAAACTCCTGCAGGAAGTGGATCTCAAGCGGGTAGCCGCCATCGCGCTGGATGGCGACCAGCTCATTGTGGTAGTCCGTGAGATATTGAATGGCTTGTTCGCAGTCCCCTTTGCGAATCAGCAGTAAGGCGATCTCTCGTTTCAACTTTGCATTGGCATAATCATCAGTACCGTTTGCGTTCGCGGTGAGTCTCATCAAGGCGATCGCGTCGTCCCATCGTTGTGCAGCTGACAACAAAGTGACTTTGTTAGTCGTCAGGAATTCGATCTTCTTTGGCTTGCCGACCGACTCCGTCATCCTCGCATCGATAAAGGCGAGCGCCTGACTCATGTCAGGTGTTTTTGAATCTCGCTCTCCACGATCACCATTGGGACCCGGGGGACGCATCCCGCGTCGGCTGATTCCTCCTGACAGTTTCGCGATTTCAGCTGTCCAGGCTTTGATGTCGTTGATGTCGGCGACTTGCTCACGAATCCCGTTGATCTTCTCAAAGGAGGGATCGTCCTCAGGAGTCAACTCGACAACTCGGTTCATGTACGGCAGCCATTCTCCTGCCAGCTGCTCGACCGAAAGATGCGTCACCAGCGTTTCCAGAGCAGTCAGGTCTTTCGTCGTTTCGATCGAAAAATCGTCCGGCAAACTCGCCAGAACACTGCCGGCCACAGCCATTGATTTCAGATTCTGAATCGTCTCATCGCGGTTGCCGCTATAGCCCAACAGCAAGCCATACGCCTCTTCATTGTCGCAGCACGCAATAACGGTGGGGTAACCTTGAATCTTGAATCGCTTGTTCAATTCATCGTTTTGTCGTGTCAGCTCTTCACTCAATTGAAACGACCTGGGGTAGTCCAGCATGACAGGAATGAACTCAGATTCAATGAGCGAAACGACCTCTGCTTCATGCAGAACCGCGTTCTCCAGCTTCTTGCAGACAGAGCACCAGTCCGAACCAGTGAAGAAAAGCAGAAGTGGTTTTTGACTGGTCTGCGAGTCCTTCAGAGCCTGAGCATAGTCCGTTCGCCAGGTGACCTGCGATGGTTCGTTTCCAGCTGCGACTGTAAGCGAGGAAATGGAACCGACAAAAAGCATTGCCGAGAACAGCGATAGGAAATGAAGAGATTTCAAAGTAGTTATCCAGAGAAAGCGAACCACAAAAAGCCCATCGTCACAACAGACGTGTTAAAGCTGCTTACTTCTTTTTCTCAGACTTGGAGACAAGATCGAAGTTCATCTCGTGAGACCCCTCTGCGATGGAAACATTCCTTTTGTCTTTTGGTACCGCATATGTCTTGGGAGGCCCAGGACGACTTCCGGCAGCCTCTTCTTCCTTCGGATCGATGAAGACTTCATGCTCGCCCAGTTCGACACCCTTCCGCCCGGATGTGTGGTAGAGCACAAAAGACCCATCAGACTCAGTCGTTCCCAGCGACGGACGTCCTCCCTGCGTCGGATTGAACAGAACCGTCACATTGGGAAGAGGATTTCCATCCATCGTCACTATGCCATACACCTTTGCCAGATCCGGGCCCTTCTCGCCGCAACCGAGCGAGATCATGGAGATCGTGCAGATGACGGATGTCATCATCCTGCGAAAATAAGCATTACCAGACATTCGAGAAACCTCTTCGAGAGTCATGCCGTTAAGAGAAAGTGAACTCAAAAAAAAGCGTCACCAGCAACGTGGTGACGCATCCTTGCGGTGATTAAAACTCACCCAGCACACCACCATCATCGACAGAGACAAGCTTTTCATAAACGCTGTCCATCACGGGCGGAAACGAACCATAAGTCATCTGCGTCGACTCGCTCAAAAAGTGGACACTGCCATCGGTCATCGCGCATTGAACGCCACCGGCGTGTTGACTGCTGACCCCGACGCCACTGCTCGAATAGCGTGGATAATTGATCCCCCCCGAGCAGATAAAGGCGAAGTCGGCAAAGTTCCAACGTGTGCTGTAACCGTCGTTGGCATACGTTCCCTGACCGAACAGTAAGGCTGCTTTTGCAGTTGTGGAATCGTTTTTCCCGACAGTGAACTTATAAGTTCGCTCGCCCAGAAGAATGGTATTGGACAGCCCGTCTGTAATGTCGCTGAATTTTGCCCCGCCGCTGGCAATCATGGCCCCGTTCGCCATTCGATGGGGGGCAAAGTTATTACCTTGCCAGTTGCCAGCTCCCGGCGTACCACGATGCCAGGAAAACTCCGTTGTTCCATTCGAAGCAACATAATTCGAGAGTGCAGTCTCGTACTCTGTCCCAGCCGGATCTTTCACTTTACGCAGGTCGTTCAAAAGAGGAGAAGCATCGGACGGGCAGCGGAATACGGAATAGACGCCTTGAATCCCAGATCGAGCTGTCGCATTGGAAAACGCATCTTTCATTCGTGCATTTCCAACATTCAACGCATCGAAGAGTGCACCCTGTTCGACAAACGGGAGAATAGATGCCCCCCAGCCCCATTGACAGGTGTTAACAGTCGACCCTGAAACCGTTGTCCCGTCCATCAACTGAAACACTTCCTGCCCCGTTGTGATCATGGGCATCTGGTTGTAAGTGTCATGATAGTTGTGAATCGCCAATGCCAGTTGCTTCAGATTGTTTTTGCAACTGCTACGACGAGCAGCTTCGCGTGCCTGTTGAACGGCAGGCAGCAGGATCGCAACCAGCATCGCGATGATGGCGATCACCACAAGTAACTCAATCAGCGTAAAACCCTTGCGGAACATCGTAGATCTCCAGAACGGAAAAAGAAAAAATGATTGACTGGACTGATGCAATGGCAATGGGCATACCGAAGTCGGTTTCCCACAGATGATTTGCTCCGCGATTAATTGTCATAATGAGCGGCAAGAGAAGCACTTACGACGGCTTCTCTGCTAATTGTGGCAGCATGTGCACCAGCGCGTTTGCCGAAGTCTTGCGTGAGAGTTGCGCCAATTCGATTCGGACGGGAGATCACCATCAATTTTCATTGAAACGTCCGTGAAATCTGCCGAGATTTAAAGCAGGAGTGCGCGTCATTTCAACAAAGCAGATTGTGAATTGCTCATAACTCTCGATAGGCAGCGGGTGTCGTTCCGACGGTTTGTCGGAATTTTGTCGTGAAATGAGGAATCTGAGCAAACCCACAATCAGCCGCGATCTGGGCAATCGACCGCTCTCGATGCAAGGGATCACGCAGAAGCTGCCGGGCACGGTCGATGCGGAGCTTCATCAGGTAATTGATAGCAGTATCACCGACAGCTTGCTTGAAGATCCGGGCGAAGTGAGACCTGTTGAGTTCGGAAGCCGCCGCCAACTCGTCCAGGCCAAAGGATTCACTCATGTGGGCATACATGTAATCAATAGCCCGCTGGATACGATGCTTGTTCCCTGCTTCTGAGAATGGTTCCCCCACGCGATTCCCGCCCGCCAGTGTGATCAGGCGCGAGGTAATGCCATTGAACAGGCAGTCGGTCTTGAGAGTCAGGCTGAGGGAATGCTCGTCTCGAAACTCAAAAAACAACTGTTTGACAAGGACTTCCAGCGTTTCGTCCCGGAATGATCGACTGTGAAGATAAGACAAATCCGGGAGGTCCCGTCCTAAATTGGTCCGGACCTGGTTAAGAAGTGTCTTCTCAGAGAAGTAAAGCACGATCGAGTGGAACGGCCCGACCCCCTGAAGCTTCTGGGGATAGATCGGGCCGCAGAAAACCATATCGCCAGGGTTATTTGGACGTTCGAACTGGCCGCAGTTGAAGTCAGCCTCCATCGGCCGGTCAGCGCCGCTCGAAAGAAGCACGGAGAGGAAATACTGGTTCTCCGACTTATCGCCAGAGAGGAGCGCCTCGGTGATGCGGGAGTTCCCGATCTCGAAGTTCTTGCGCGGGCCAGTATAAAACTCCGTGTTGATGAAGCGGTCACGGATCCAGCCCGGGCTCTTGGAATAGCGATTCCATTCCTCGATCGACTGCAGATTCAGTGGCATAGGGTTGGTCATGGTCTGCGTAGATCGCAAACTCCATGCCAATCCGTTTGACAGCAAGGTGAGACGAGACATTCAACACGACGACGCGATGAAATACGAATTCAAGAACTATCTCAGTCGCTGGAAGCAAAGATGATAAAACATGATCTGAGACTGCGGAGGACAGGAAAGAATCAAAGACCTCTTCTCTGCGATCTCTGCTCTCCTCTGTTCCCTCTGCGTTCCAACCTCTCCCTGATTGGTTGACTGCAAACACCGGGGTTTACATGCGTCGGAACGCAAGAGTCAGGAGGCCGAGGGCGGAGATGATGACGCCGTAGGTGACCCAGCCTGGGATTTCCAGACGGCTGTCTTTGGCTTCTAAAGTCGAGCCTTTCTCAGGGGCGGGAACCTGACTCAGGTCCGCATGAGTGGCAGACGCCAGCGACGGAGTTTCTTGACCGTCTTCAAACGCGACCTGGGCGACGTTCGGAGCCGTCAAAGCCAAAGGAGGGAGTGCCTGAGCCAGCGGAGACTCTGTGAAAGTTGATTCTGCGAGCGCCAGTTCCGCAGCAACCGGAACCTGCAGTGGACTGTTGGAAAAGCTGCTGGTCGAATGAGGAAAAGAATCCACGATGGCAGGTGGCAGGGTGGATGCAGCTTGTTGAATCGGTGCGGACTGTTGAGCAGGCTCGGCGTGCCAGAAGTTGGCTGGCAGCATCGTGGACGTCGATGCCCCACCCTGGCCTGCAGAACTGAGGCTGATCGGCTGATTCGCCTTGGAGATCGACTTTTCAAACGAGGTGAACTGGTCGATCGGGGCGGACGCGGTGTTGACCTGATTGACCGAGTCGCGAGACAGGTCAATGAAGGCGGTCCGAGGAGTGATTTTCACCGTTGAGCCACCGGTCAACTTCGCGATCGAGGGGTTGTTCGAGAACTCGTAGTCTGAGATCTGAGGCGTCTTCTGAGGGAACGCGTCTCGGACGTTCGGCATAGAGGCCGTCTTTACGATCGCAGTCTCTTTGACGACCTGCTGCGGCGGTGTCAGACGACGCTCGACTTCCATGCTCGCTAACGCGATTTCGCGGATGATCGTCGGATCGATCTGCGGCATCTTCATGGCAGTCTCTTTTGCAGACTGGATGTTCTGCTGAGCATCAGCAAGGTGCCCATCGGCGAGCTTGATCTTGGCTTCTTCCAGGTCAATTCGAATACGCGTGGCAAGGAATGTTGACGGATTCGAAGCTGGTTCCTGGGTGACAACCGTTGCGCCGAAGAACGGAGGCTTTTCTTCTGGCTTGGGAACCTTTCGAGTGGCCTGGTATCTGGCGGCCAGCGGACTGTTCGGTTTCAACGGAGTGCCAGTCTTGGCGGTTTCGGTTGTCCCGGGAGTTGCCATGGCGACGGTAGCCACGGTAGTCGGCTTTTGTGGGACTGCAGGCGGCTGTGGCTGAGTGACAGCGGCCCATGGGTCAGCTGGCGTCTGAGCATCGAGAGCAACACTGGCAGTTGCTGCAGGCTGTGTTGACCAGGGAGCCGCTTGCGAAGCAGGAGACTGAGCGCCTGCCAGTGAGACGTTGCTCACACCAGGCGTCGCAGGGGGAGTTGTCCGCGCAACATTCTGATTGGCCCATGCCGCTGGAGCAGCGTTTGTGGGTGATTGAGACGCAGGGGCTTTGCCGAGCTGGTTGTAGTCGGTCTTCAGAAACTGATCGAAGGTGACACTGTTCACACTCGCGCCAGGACGATCCGGAAGATTCTGCTTCAAGCGGGCGTAGTTGATCTGGTCCACATATTCCTTCCCGTCAGCAGACAGGAAGTGAGCATGGACTTCGCCAGGACCGCCATTTGGATTCGCGGTATAGCCGACCTGCTGTGTCGCCCCGGACGTACCGAGGTCAACGACGCTCGAACCAGCCCCGCTGTCCATCGTGGCTTCACCAGGATTCTGCGTGACCTTGGAGTCTTTTCCTCCAAAGCAGCCGGGCAGAGAGAGCATGGTTGCCATCGCCAATGAGGCGGCTGCCGATCCATAGCGGACAGTATTCATGAGTCGTTTCTGTTTGATTGCACGCATCGGATGTGCTCATAAGAGGAAGCATTCGATAGTGGCATCCATGACAGATCTGGTTGCCCCCCTCGCGAGAGATAAGACGAGCCCGTGTTTCCCGACACAGGTGTTTCCGCAGGAGACCTCTCAAGAGAGGGCATGCAGGAACATGTTCCTATCGATCGCGTTATGTCTGGAATCGGTCATTCCGATTATCCGACTTGAGATGGTGGCAAGGTCTCTAACAAGCGTAGGGGAGCAATACGTGGTCAACACCAACGAAAGCGACCCCACAATCTATACAAACGCTACAGAAAACAGCTGTTCCAAGGCTGCTGCTGCACAGTCTGGAGAAAATAGGCAGACAAATTCAATCGTATGGGCTCTACCTGAAATTCTAGTTGTGCCCGGCTCAACGATCGTAAGGAAGCCTCCGCGCAACAAAAAAGACACACCAGGAAGTGTGCCTTTTCGTGATCTTATTGTGAACAGCCGTCCAAGAAACTAGGCGGAGCCGCCAGGTTTACGGGCCATCAGGTCGCGTCGTTCAGCACGGCGACGGGCGCGGCGCTTGGTTTCGCTTGGTTTTTCGTAGTATTCGCGACGGCGCATTTCTTTTTTGATACCGCTGTGTTCGACCAGTTTACGAAATCGTTTGACCGCATCCGACACATGCTCGTTATCACGCAACCGCAACTTAACCACGAAATAGATCCTTTCGAAACCGAGTGTCTTAATTTGGTATCTGGGTCGTGATGAATCTGGCATCACGAAATTGTTCAAGTAACTGCGCAGACTTTTTCTGCGAAGGATCGGACATCATATCGGCGCGAGGGCGTTCTGCCAAGCGTGTGAACGGGAAAAGAAAGCCGTTCCGGATGCATTTTCAAGGTGTTTGCTTCTCGGGCGTGAATTTAGGCAACCCTTTGAGGAGATCCCAAGCCGGATTGCGGGCGGTTTTGTCTTCCGTTTCCGTCGAAAGCGGCGCAGGAGACGTGACGACGGTCTCCGGAGCAGGGACAACTTTAATCGCGACGTCGTCGAGCAGCACATCCCCCAGGCCGGAGAGATCGAAGACGGCAAAGAACGAAGAATCCTGATGGATCGATCGGACCATGCGGAAAGGAGTCCAGTTGTCGACGTTGGTGTAGCGGAGCGCAGCGACCGATCCAGCCTGGTTGTCATAAATGCGGAAGGCGTTTTCAGACAGATTGACAGCCGTCGGCGTGCGGATAAAGCCTTCCACAATCACCGTCTCTCCTGCGCGGACATCGAAGGCAGGAGTGATCAAACGGGTCAATGGCTCGGTGATATTAAGGTAATGTTCCTTCTCCACCGGAAAGGCGGCCAGGCGGAGGGCGAAATCGCTGTTGTGGCCCTGGCGGCTAGCCAGTTCACTGATAAGAGTGACATCGGGACGCGGCTCCTCCAGACGCTCCCAGCCTTCCTGGGCCATGAGAGCCGGATCTTCGAACGTCCCGCTGGTCAGGACGTTTTTAAGACTGTTGCTCTCCTTGAGCTTCAGGCGGTCGGAAAGACGCCAGTAATCAGGCAGGGTCTGAAAGCAGAGGGCATCCAGCGAGGACGGGGGCTGCGACAGGTTCGCAACCGAGTTCGACCAGAATTCGTATTGAATCCCACGGCAGATCCTCATGACTTCCTGAGCATCCATGCGTGCAGAGTGGAACTGGCTGCTCGACAACTTCTGTTCGCAGCGATTCAACAGCTCCGGGATCGTCCGGTTCAGCGTCGCACTGTAGATGTTGACGTTTGAAGTATAAGCCGCGAGTTCGTTGATGACCGCTTTCGTCCGCAGGTATTTGGCACGGGCCAGTTCGAGAGTCAAGCGGGCAGCTGGTTCGCGAAGTTTGGCGATCTTGCGTTCGATCTGGGCCTGAACATTTTGGTCGGTGGTGACGAAAATGGCCGAGGTCATGTCCAGTTCGGTGAGCGTCAATTCCAGTCCGCCGGCTTTGCGGGCACGTCCGACGCTTTGCTTGTCAGCCCTTGTCGGCGAGATCTGCAACGCGACCGCTGTTTCGGGAATGCCGTGGACAATCATCTTACATTCGCGGGCGGTCAGTGGAGCTGGCACATACTGGGCATCACGACCAAACCAGATCGGAAGAATCAGCCAGCCATACGGACAGTGGATGACGGCCGCCTGGATATCGGTCTTTGACGTTGCAGGTGAAAGTGAATTGGCTGGCTTGGCTCCGCTGTGGTAGGACATTGATGTCGTGCGAGACGGTGCTTGGGGCGTCTGCCCGGCAGCGGTGAGATAGACATCGATATTCCCCATGCTATCGCCGGTCGCGAGGAATGTTTCCAGGAGTTCGAGTTCAAGATTGACCAGTTCGATCGCCAGATCGCGCTCTTTGAGAGCAGGCTGGTCGGAGCTGTCCTGGGTGGCGGAACTCAGAGGCGTTTGTTTCCAGAAGCCGATCCCTCGGCAGCCGCTGGCGATCGCGGTGTACGCCTGGAGCATGATCTGCTCGGGTTCCATGGTGACCGGGTGAATCGCATTAGGGCGGAGGGTCTTGTAAACGCTGTGAGGGTCCGTCTGGATCCAACTGATACGCAAAGCATCGGGGGCCGCGATCGTCGCTTTACGATTCATGTAATCACGGTATTCCTCGAGCGTGATCGAGGTTTGCATGACGTGACGACTGATGCCCAGGAAGTCGAGATCGTGAGAATAGAGATCAACACCTGAGGAGATGTCGGCGAAGATCGGGCGCGGATGCACTGGCTGGCTGCCCTGAATCTGATCGATCCACCGAAGCATGTCGCTGCGGTCTTCTTTGCCGACGCGGGTGCCAAGAGTCCAGAACAGAAGTCCATCCGGGACTTTCGCCTGATGAGAGTTCAGGGCCAGCGAAGCCGCAAGAATCTCGCCAGAGCCATCTCGCAGACAGGGAGGTGTCGATGTGGTCCACATACCTGCCAGACGGAAGGCTTCGATCGTTTCGTTATCGAGCAAGCCGTCGGTGTAAATGACGTTGGCGCGAGAGGATTTCAGCTGATCGAGAGTCTCGCCGTGAGAGGGAAGAATGCGAGGAAAGAAGGGAGTATCGTCGACGAGGAGACGATCAGCCCGGAGTGAGACGTGCTTGACACTTTCCTGTCGGGGAGCAGCCATTTCTGTCGCGATCGGAACGAGGGGGCCGCACCGCAGATCGTCGATGAGCAGCTCACTGATTCCCTGAGAGATCGGCATGCGCAGATAGATCCGGTCGATATACAAATCGCGTGTATCTAGGAGAACGCCGGGGTGCTGGGCACGCCACAGGATCTGCTCGCGAGCAATGGCGTTGTCAGTCGTTTTACAGGTGAGAGTTTGCCAGCGACCTGATTCTTGAAGCGTTTCGCCGTTGATGTGCTTGACGAGAGGCTGGCCCGTCGTCGGGTCGATCATGCGGGGAAGAACGACCCGCAGGTACATTTGCGTACCCGGATGAGAGGCTCGAACCGCCAGCGAGACACTCAATTCATCGAGGATTCTGGAAGCAGGGAGTTCGTGCTCGAAGATCACAACTTCATCACGGGCATTGGATTCCATCTGGATCTGCTCGGCGGCTGCACCTTCAAAACGCAGCGCGTTCGTGCGATCGTGAATGGAAATCCGGACGGCCGATTCATTGCGGATCAGCTTCCAGGAGACCTGAGGATCATCGAAGCCGAAGTGAAAATCGCGCGCAGCGACGACGTCGGGGCAGAGCAGCCCGGCGAGGAGAGTGATCACCAGAGTTACTCCGGTTCCACGCAACGTGCGACGTCCTTGTCTTTCTGGATTCATAATCTGAGCCCCTGTGATTCATTCGGGGGGCTGGAGAATGTACTCGAAAACCAATTTTTCAGGACAGACCAATCCTGAAGTCGGGTAGGATGTTGCCAATTTTCAACAAATCACTTCGGGTTGCCAGAAAGCCCTGTCCTCGCGATTTCTCGGAATCCAACGCTTGCGTTCGTACTGATCTGATGCCAACAATGAACGAAATCAGACAGACACGTTAGAATCGTTTCGATCCGAAGACCCCAACCGTCAGTCAAAACGGGGTCCATAAGGGCGCGGTGATATGAGTAGTTCCAAGACTTCCCTCAGCGACAATCGAATCGATGAGCTCCCGCGCGAACTGACCCATCTGGGACAGCGCATTCACTCGCTACCGGAACAATACCGCCAGGATCTGGAACTCGCCTACAGCCAGGTCGTCGATTGCGTCCGTCGACGACGACGAATCCTCGGACTCGTCCAGGAAGCCTTGTCGCAGCTGCGACTGGATATCAAGTACCTGATGTTTGATCTGGAAGTGACACGCAAAGAGCGAGATGAATTGAAGGGACGGTTGGAGGAGTAGAGGTTCTTCTAGCCCGATAGATGCAGGAATCCGATATGAACGAAGATGTGCTTGCGATCGCCGCATCGTTGATAGATTTAGACGACGGCGTCGAAGGCCAGGAACTCGAAGTTTTCATTGACGAGTTCTGCAAGCGACATGGTCTGAGCGAAGTTGATGGCAAAGAAGAGCACACCTGATCTTATCCAATACGGAATTTTTCATTGGAAATTTGTATCGTGTAGGGTCCGCTGTGCGGACCGTCAATTCGCATGGCGACAAATAGAATCTCTGTCGTCAAACATCCGCATTCATCGCGATACTCAAAGCTGATGCCGATCAACGGTCCGCATAGAGAGTGTGAATTTTTCTCTGTCGGGGATTTTATTATGAGGGCGTGGGGTCGAGTAACGTCGTCAGCAGGGAAGTGGGTTATGAGTTCTGAACAGCGGCAGATCAAGTCCCAAAAGCAGGTGCGGGTGCAGCGGCCTGAGCGCAGGCAACTGGAGTGGAAGCCGCGGGCGTTGGATCAGTTGATTGCCTCTGACCATCGCGTGAGGCTGGTGGTGGCGTTCGTCGGGTCGCTGGATCTGTCGGCGTTGTATGAGACGATTAACGCGGTGCCTGGTCAGCCGGGGCGGGATGCGATTGATCCGCAGGTGCTCATGGCGTTGTGGTTGTATGCGACGATCGAGGGGGTTGGCTCGGCGCGTCGTCTGGATCGGCTGTGTGATACGGATGTCGCGTATCAATGGATACTCGGCGGCATCACGGTCAACTATCACACGCTGTCGGACTTCCGCACTCAACACGCCGCGTTCCTGGATCAGCTTCTGACGCAGAGTGTGGCTTCGCTGCTGCATGAAGGGTTGATCGAACTGGAGAGCATCGCGCAGGACGGGATGCGTGTGCGTGCCTCGGCGGGGAGCAGTTCGTTCCGTCGCGAAGCCACCTTGCAGCGCTGTCTGGACGAAGCCGTGAGCGGGCAGGTCATCCCCCCGGCAGCGAAGACAACATGCCAGCGAAGACAACCACGCCGAAGCGCCCCGCGTTGCGGGGGGGGGGGGATCGGCACGAGGAATCAAATTCAGCGAATCAAGGGGCTGGGAAGTGAAAACACCGGCCTCACAGCGGACCCTACGGGGAGGGAGTTGCTTCTGTGAAACAGAGGATGACGGCTAAGCCGCTGGCGGAGGTGTGGCTTTGGATGCGTCTGCCGGCGGGTTGGGACCAGTCTTCGCCGAAGAGATAGAGGTTGCCACGTTTGTTTTTCCAGGCGGCGTTGGCGTTGGTCACCATCAAGGGGCGGAATTCTTCGCGCTTACAGTCATCAATCAGCAGTTTCATGTAGCGGACGAAGATGCCTTTGAAGGCACCGCCGTCGCCGGAGCCTTCGGGCTGGAGGATGCGTTCGTCGGTCCGGCAGAGATTGTCTTTGGTCCATTGGGCTGTTTTGACGGCGTCGTCGAGGTAGGTCTGGTCATTGGTTTGCTGGTAGAGGAGGACGGCGGCGCCGATGTAGGTTCCCTGGTTGTAGGTCAGGGAAAATCTGGCGACATGGTTATCGTTGCCGGCTTTGTCGCGGCCGATGCTGTCGAAGATCTTGCCCGTGCCGTCGGTCAGGGTTTTCTTCTGCCAGGCGAAGAGGCTTTTGGCTTTGTCGAGGTACGATGGATCTTTCAGGAGAACTGAGAGACGGACTGCAGCGATGACGGCGGGGGCGTTGAGGCAGGTGTTTTTTGAGGTCCGTTCGTTGATCCAGTACAGGCCGCCGCCGTATTTGTCGTCGAGGAAGTTGTCGTAGACAAAGTCGAAACTTTCCTTGGCCTTGGTCAGGTAGCGCTCGTTGCCGGTGATCTTGTAGGCGCGTGTGCAGGCGATGGCCCACCACATGATGTCGTCGTTGAATTTGTTCTTCGTCCAGTCGGGGTTATCGCGTACGAAGCCGTCGTAGAGGTCATCGATCTGCTGTTTGACTTGGGGATCGCCCGTGCGGTCGTACTGGTCCATGACGACATCCCAGATCTGGGCGGTGAACCAGAAGTCGGCTTTTGTTTCGCCACGCAGGTCTTTGCGGACGACTTTCTCTTTCGCATCCCAGAACGTTTTATTGAAAGCGTCGAAGGCGGCGTCGGCTTCTTCGGGAGTGACGGCGAAGCAGCGGGTTGCGGTTGTTGTGATCACAACCAGCAGGAGGAGGGCTTTGAAGAATCGAGAGGTCATCACAGGCAGGGTTCCAGGCAGGAGGAAAATGGAAGGCAGGAACTATGAATTAACACGAGACGGGCCGACTCGCTATTGGAAAACGGGTGAAATATCGATTGAAAGTTCAGGATCGTGCCGTGAAATGTTGGCAGGAGGGTCGAGATCGAGAAATCCGAATGTGTCATTGTGTCTGTGTCAAACGAGGCAAACGCTACCGTCGCCCCTGATAACATGGTACAACGGAAGTGTCAGATTTTGTCAGTGTCGACTTGTTTTTGGACCGTCTGCGCGCGACAGTCTGGCGACCGCGTCTGCTCTCGCTGGCGAGAGTTCAACGATCTTCCTTCCTGCAAAATTTTCGATGAGGCAAACCCGCTATGCAGCGTCCTGTTCTCTCCCTCCGCTCGCTCGTTTTTGTTCTGTCTGCCCTGGTCATCACCAGCAGCCTGACTGTCACCAATGCTGTTGCTCAAGAAGAGAAGAAGGAATGGACTGCCCTCTTCGACGGCAAGACCCTGGACGGCTGGGAGCAGATTGGTGGTAAAGGCAAGAGCAAGTGGGAAGTTGTCGATGGGGTCATCGTCGGTACCGGCGATGTTTCGATGCTCGTCAACACGACTGGTCCTTACAAAAACTTCAAGTACCGCGCTGAAGTCAAAATCAACGACAAAGGGAACTCAGGTCTGTACTTCCGCACGACCCGCCGACCGGGCTTCATGGATGGTTACGAAGCGCAAATCAACAGCAGCCACACCGACCCGATCCGCACCGGATCGCTGTACGGCATGTGCCACATCTACAAAGAACTCGCCAAGCCAGACACCTGGATGACTTATGAAGTCGAAGTCAGCGACGACAAATGGCGTGGCCGGGACATGACCCGCATCAAGTTCTCCCTCGATGGCGAAGAACTGTATGAGTACTACGACTTCGAGAAGACTTACCCTGCTGGCCATTTCGCGTTTCAACAACACGATCCAGGCAGCAAGGTTGAGATCCGCAAGGCGGAAGTGATGCCGCTGAAGGACTAAGGGTGACGATACCTGCACACCACTCGACATCATTCCGTTGGTGTGTGGTTGCAACGCGGGACAGCGGCTCGGACGGAGCCTCGCCCTCCCGTTGTGCTGGTGAGCAATGTGCGCGGGTAAGTGCCTTGAGCTCACCCTCATCCGTCGTCGAAGCGCCGACACCTTCTCCCCTCAAGGGAGAAGGATTTAAGACGGCTCCCCTCAAGGGAGAAGGGACAAAAGAAAAAGACGCCTGCGGGGAGTGAAAGCTTCTGTGGGCGTTTTTTGTTGCGCAATGCATGGTGGTTCTCCTGGATTGAGTTTCGTTGGATTCAAAATGGTCGGAACCATGTGGTCGTGCACTCCGCAGGGTCCCTCTATCTATACGGGAAGTGTTGCGCTGTTGGGGTGGTTTTGAGGTCGCTGGAAAGTGGGTTGCGGAGTGGGTGTTGTCGTAACGCGTTGGTGGGGTGAGGGTTGTTTTTAGACGGGGATTCGGCGGGGAGTTTTAAGACAGTCAGTCTGAGAATCAGTTTTTTGAACCGCGGAGGAGGGGGGATGTGAAGTTGGTGTTCGTTATGAAACTCGAAGAGCACTGGCACAGCCAGTGGCACCCGATTGTTGAACCTGGGGCTGTTTGAATTGTCAGGTGGGGATGAGCAAACACAATCGCGATTATGACGTTGTGCCTTTGGTTCAGCTGCCGAATATGCCGGGGGTTCCGGTCTACTATTATCCTGGGGCGAGCATAGAAGGCGGGAAAGGGGGAGCGCTGTACCTAGTGAAACCGGATTGCGGTCAGAACTGGGTGGGAGTTTTTGCGTATGGTGACTGTCATGGAATGCAGATGGAAGACGGACCTTTCGCCGATGATCGGACAAATTATGTTTCCGTCTTGAGTGATGGTTTGCTCTATCGTGTCGATGTCACCGAGCCCACCTGTTATTGCGTTGAGACCTATGTGACGACCGGATCTGCTGTTTATGACCCTGTAAGTGAACTCGTCATTCTGGTGAGTCGAGAATTTGTCGAGGTGTTTCGAGATGACATCAGGCTGTGGCGGATTGATGGAACGTTCTACGATCTCAATGAGATTCGTTTGAAAGGGGGACTTGTTTGTGTCACGGTGAATGAGTGTGGAAAGTGGTACTCACTCGGAGTCGATCTCAAAAGTGGCGAGGTTCTGGAACGTCATGAACTTGATGAAGAACCAGATGATACCTACGACTCAGGCTATCGAGAGGGATGGCTTATCAAACGCTGGCGTCAAATCCGGTTGTGGTATCACAAAGCATGAATTCGAAGAGCACTGGCGGAGCCAGTGGCACCCGGAGTTCGGACGAGGCCGTTGAGACTGAGATTTGCCCTCAATGATTGGAGAGAATAGGTTGGCTTGTTGGCGCGTTGCCCTCATCCGCCCTTCGGGCACCATTTCCTGAGAAGACTACCGCGTCGTTCACTCTCGTCTATTCGACGAGAGTGAACTCCTTGCTTCCACGGGGGGAGAAGGGAGCGATATGCTTTTCTGAATACAAGTAAGTGTTTATGATCGGAAGCCTTCCCCGAGCCAACCTGCCTTCCTCTTTCTTCCCACCGGCTGAATCATGAGCGCTTCTGAGACTGCCCCTGCTGGATCACTGTCTGCCAAAGCCAAGTCGCGTCGTGTGTTGACGACGCGGGTGTTGCTGGGGCTGATGTTACTTATTCTCGTGCTGGGAGTGCGGTTTGTGCTGCATCTGGTGCTGCCGCGGAGTTATGACGCGCGGGGAGAAGTGCTGGAGATTGAGTTGCCGCCGAAGCAGCCGGAGTTTGAGGGGCTGTTTTATTGTCTGCGCGAGCAGCCGCTGGGGATCGTGGTGCTGGGGACGGGGAATGGGGGGTGGTCTTACTGGGAGGAGAAGACAGCGACGCATTTATCGGAAGCGGGGTTTGCGGTTATTGGCTGGGATTATCGTAAGTACGTGACGACGCGCGAGTTCACGCATGATGATCTGATTGACGGATTCGTCGCGGCTGTGGATGCGGTCTATGAGCGGACGGGGTGCGATCAGGATATTCCGATCTGGTATGGCGGGTGGTCGACGGGGGCCGAGCAGTCGGTGGCGGCGGCTTCGTCGTCGAGGCGTCCAGAGAATCTGGTGGGGTTGTTGCTCGCTGCCCCGGCGTCGCGTGGGCGGTTTGGGCTGGAGACGAGTGATCTGCTGGGGGTGCTGCCGACAGGGCCGGACAGCTTTGCGATGACGGACATGGCGCCGGGGCTGGATGGTTTACACGTGGCGCAGTTTGTTGCGGGGCTGGACCCGATGGGGGATGTTGCCTGGCTGGAGGCGTTAAAGACTCCGTACCGACGATTCGAACTTCCCACCGCGCTGCATGATATGGGGGGCGCCGGGCCGGCCTTTCAAGGGCTCGTCGACGAGGCGATCCGCTGGAGTCTCGAGGGGACTCGCTTTGAGGGCAGGGTTGATTTCTGAATCGTTGCTGGAGGAGTTCGAGGAATCGTTCTGATCGATGACGACGGCGCGGTTCTTGCGACCTCGGCTGATCAACGTCGTCATGTCTCTGAGGATTCGCGGGAGTGCTAAGCCGCCGGGGGAGGCGAGGTAGCGAGCGGTCCAGATGGGATCGAACTTGTTCTTGTAGTTTCGCAGGCCTTCGAAGCTGTAATAGGATTCGCCGTAGCGGTAGACGAGGGAGGCGACCTGGTTCCAGAGAGGCGAGCGTTTGCCGCCTTCGATGCCGGAGAGGGGAGCCATGCCGAGGTGAAACCAGACGTAGCCTTTGGCTTTGGCCCACATGAGCAGTTCGGTGAAGAGATAGTCCATGATGCCGCTGCGGTCGTCGCCGATGTAGCGCATGAGGTCGATGGCAATTTCTTCGGGATCGTCGGTCATCCACAGAGAGGCGAAGGCATGGACGACGCCGTCTTTCTCGACGATCGCGCAGGGGCTGCGACGGAGATAGTCTTCGTCGTAGAAGCCGAGGGAGAAGCCTTTTTCCTTGCCGTTCTTGGACTTCAGCCAGGTATCGGATACGGACTTGAGCTGGGCGAGGTAGGGCGTGATTTCGTTCGTGGCGAGGACTTTGAAGGTGAAGCCTTGCTTGGTGTGTTTGTTGCGGGCGGTGCGGAAGTCCTGACGTCGTTTGCCTTCGAGGCTGAAGTCGGCGAGTTTGACGCGGGCTTCTTCTCCGAGTTTCAGGAGGGAGAAGCCCTGGTCGACGTAGACGCCCATGGTTTCTGCGGAGACCTGATAGAAGACGGGCCAGCCGTCGTAGCGGTCGACGAGGTCGCGGAACTGGCCGATGAGTTCGGGCCATTGTTCCTGCGGACCGACGGGGTCACCCATGACGACCCAGCTGCGACCTTTGACGGCGTACATGAGGAAGGACTCGCCGCTGGGGTGGAACAGGAGGGCTTTGTCTCGCAGGTAGACGAGGTTGGAGGAGGCGCGTTTTGATCTGGCGACGATGGGGGTTGCTTTGGTGATCTCATCGATGGTCGGGGCGTGGGTTTCGTCGACTCGGCCGCTGCCGAGGAGTTTGCTCAAGCCGAAGATGAACAACAAGAGGATGGCGCCGAGTTCGGCGCGGAGGAAGCGGGAGGCGTGGCCGTTGAATTCGAACTGCCACCAGAGGTCGTTGGAGTAGTCGATGTGCTTGTAGGCGAACAGGCCCAGCGAGATCGAGGAGATGACGACGACAGCGACCATGAGCATCCATTGAGTCGTCAGGCTGGGAGTCGTGATGGAGCCGACGCGGTAGAACTCACGACGGCAGGCGAGGAGGACGGCGAGCAGGAAGATGGAGGAGAAGGCTTCTTCAAAGTCGAGGCCTTTCATCAGCGAGAAGAGCGTCCCGGCGACGAGGAGTCCGACGGTGATCCACCAGGCGGCTCGCATGCGGCGCTGGAGAGGTCGCGCGAGGACGAGGAGGCAGGTGCCGGTCAGGCTGGAAAGAAAGTGGGAGGCTTCGACGGCTTGCAGGGGGAGAATGCCGACGAGGAACTCGAAGCGTTTTTCAAGGGCGGGGGTTGCACCGGAGAGGACGAGGATGGCTCCGACGACGAGGGTTCCGAATGAGACGACGGTCGGGCCGATCATGCTCAAAGCAGACGAGATGCCTGCGGAGGCTTTGCTGACGGAACTGCGGTAGCCGGCGAGTTCGTAGACGGCGAGAGTCAACAGGGAGATCGCCAGCGGGATGATGAAGTACATCAGGCGGAAGGTGAGGAGGGTCGCGAGAAGCTGGTCGGGCTGGATGCCGGGGAGTTGGCTGATGACGACGAATTCGAAGACGCCCAGACCGCCGGGGATCTGTGTCACGCCCATGGCGAGGACGGCGAGCAGGAAGACTTCGGTGAAGTGGATGAAGTTGACGGGAGCACCGGGGGGTAGGAGGACGTACAAGCAGCCGGCGCAGGTGAGCATTTCTGCGACGGAGGCGAGCATCTGGTAAATCGTGGACGAGAGCGAGGGGAGCTTGAGTTCAAAGCTGCCGAGGGTGATGGGGGTGCGGCGCCAGGCCGTCAGTCCCAGCCAGAGGGCAACGCCGGCGAGGATGGCGATTCCCATCGGTCGGACGGACCAGGGGAGAGCGAGGGCTTGGGGCATCGCGATCGGATCCCAGGCAAAGAGGACGCCGGCGAGGGTGAGCAGGCCGATCCAGAAGGTCGCACCAAGCATTGCGATGATGGCGACGATTTCTGTCGCGGAGTATCCCCATGAGCCGTAGAGGCGGGTGCGGATGGTCGAGCCACCGAGGAGGGGGCCGAAGTTGTAGCTCATCGAGTAGCCCAGGAACGAGACCATGGTGGTCTTGGCCCAGGAGAGGTTCTTGCCGAGCTCACGGTTGGCGAGCCATTCGTAGATGACGAGGATGCCATAGTTGACGAGCGCGAGAACACCGCAGGCGAGGAGCTGCATCGGGGTGATGCGGGTGAGGCTTTCACGCAGCTGCAACAGCGTGATCGAGCTGAGCTCTTTGCGCAGGAAGATGATCGCGACAATCAATATCAAACACGTCAGGCCAGGGACGACCCAGCGACGGAAGATTGTCGAACTTGAAATTCGTTGAGTCATTAGATTCGCCCGCAGCAAGTCTCAGGACATGGCTAAAAAGCCGGTTCGATCTCAAATCAAGCATCGTCCTGACGTCAGTTTGAGGCAGCCCGCCTCTTTGATCGGCTCGCCCTGATGCGAATCCTCGACGTTCTTTATCTCGTTGTTATGATCTTTTAAATCCCTGCAATTGTTTCCACCCTACATCGAAAGACGCCCATCGATGAGTATCCAGCCGTTCCAGAACTCCGGACTGAACCGTTATTCCTCTCGACTGACTCAACCGAAGACGGCTGGGGTGTCACAATCCATGCTTTATGCGGCGGGATTAAAAGATGACGACATGAGCAAGGGACAAGTCGGCATCGGGGCAGTGGCCTATGATGGTAACCCGTGCAATATGCATTTGTCACGTCTGAGTGACCTTTGCCGCGAATCAGTGATGAACGAAGGTTTACTCGGGATGCGGTTTTCGACCATCGGCGTCTCCGATGGTATCGCGATGGGAACCGAGGGGATGTCGTTTTCTCTGCCGTCGCGCGACACCATCGCCGACTCGTTTGAGACGCAATCTTCCGCGTTTTATTACGATGGGCTCGTGATGCTGCCGGGCTGCGACAAGAACATGCCTGGGTGTCTGATGGCGGCGGCCCGGTTGAATCGACCGACGTTGATCGTCTACGGCGGGACAATCAAGCCGGGGTGTCTGAACGGCAAGCCGCTGGATGTGGGGGACTCGAACGAGTCGTATCAGAAGTATGCCACGGGGCAGATTGATGACGAGCAACGTCGGGCGATCAATCGGAGTTCCTGCCCAGGGCCGGGGGCCTGCGGGGGGATGTTTACGGCGAACACGATGGCGGTCGCGATGGAAGCGATGGGGATGACGCTGCCGTATTCGTCGTCGATCCCGGCTGAGGATGACGCCAAGCCGAAGGAGTGTGCAAGTATCGGTTCGTCGATCAAATACCTGATGGAACACAATATCTGTGCGCTCGACATCATGACAAGAAAGTCCATCGAGAACGCGATTGTAACGATGATGGCGCTGGGTGGGTCGACGAACGGAATTCTGCACCTGTTGGCGGTGGCTCGGGCGGCGGAGATTCCGTTGACGCTGCAGGACTTCCAGGCGATTTCCGAGAAGACACCGCTGATTGCGGACATGCGACCATCGGGGCGTTATGCGATGATCGATCTGCACAACGTCGGGGGAACACCTGCCGTGATGAAGTATCTGCTGAAAGAAGGGATGCTGCACGGGGATTGTCTGACGGTGACGGGCAAGACGGTGGCCGAGAATCTAGCGGCTCTGCCGGATCTCAAGCCGGGGCAGGATGTTGTCCGGGCGCTGGACAAGCCGATCAAGAAGACGGGGCATTTGCGGATTCTGTTCGGGAATCTTTCGCCGACAGGGGCGGTCGCGAAGATTACAGGGAAAGAAGGGGAAGTCTTTACGGGACCTGCGAAGGTTTACGACTGCGAAGAAGACATGCTCGCAGCGGTGCATAAGAAGGAGATCGTGAAGGGGGACGTCGTTGTTATTCGGTACGAAGGGCCCAAGGGTGGTCCGGGGATGCCGGAGATGCTGGCCCCGACTTCTGCGATCATGGCGACGGGACTGGGGAAGGACGTCGCCTTGATTACAGACGGGCGTTTCTCAGGAGCCAGCTACGGCTTCATCGTCGGCCACGTCACCCCAGAGGCCCAGGTCGGCGGGCCGATTGCGCTGGTGCAGGTCGGGGATATGATCACGATCGATGCGATCAAGAACGAGATCGTGCTGCATGTCAGCGATGAGGAACTCGCGCGACGACAAAGCGAATGGGTGATGCCGCCGTTTCGGGTGACGAAGGGAGTGCTGGCGCGGTATATCCGGACGGTGAAGCAGGCGAATGAGGGGTGTGTGACGGATGAGTGAGGGGGGAGCTTAAACAGTTATGTCTCGTAAAAAAGATCGAGCAATTTCGACATTTGATATAGATCAAATCAAGAGGCTCACTGTTATCGCAGTAGTCTCAAATGATCGCATTATGCAGAAAGTAGTTTTCAAAGGAGGAAATGCGCTTGATCTGGTATATGGAATTTCCACCAGATCTTCCCAAGATCTTGACTTTTCGATTGAGGATGAGTTTGAAGATATTCAGTTCGTTGAGCGTGAATTGACCTCATCACTTCAGTTGGTTTTTTCTGAGAAGGGGTTATCGGTATTCGACGTAAAGTTTTCAAGTGTGCCACCGATCATGTCTGATGACATGATCGGCTTTTGGGGTGGCTACAAACTTGAGTTCAAAATCGATTCTTCTCTTGATAGCAGAAGCATGTCACTTGAGCAAAGGCGACGAGTGGCTCTGAGACCAGCGCCTAACCTGTCCCAAGTATTCTCGATTGACTTCAGTAAACATGAATATTGTGGTGGAAAGATAATTCATTATTTTGATGGCTATCAGTTGTTCGTTTACAGTTTAACAAGCATTGTTTGCGAAAAGCTTCGTGCAATCTGTCAGCAGTTCCCAGAATACGCCAGTCTGGTACGCAGCCATAATCGTCCTCGCCCAAGAGATTTTGTCGACATTCATACGTGCTTGATGGCTGAGGAAATTTCCTTTCATTCGCAAGCATTCCGTACGCAACTAGCTGCAACATTTAAAGCCAAGCACGTCCCTTTGAACCTCCTCGAACGCCTTTCGGAAACAAGAGCATTTCATGCACAGGATTTTCGACTGGTTATTGATACGACTAAACCAGGAAAGATCCTTCTGAGTTTTGACGAGTACTTTGACTTCATTGCCCAGCAGTGCTTAAAGCTGGAGACCTTTTGGTACGAATAATCTCCACTCAGGCACATACACTGTATCTTGCATATCGTGCGTGAGATAGAAGTCGAACTCAAATCCAAAGTCTTTGAGCATTCGAAGCTGAAAGTTCTCGAGTTTTTTTGTTCGTTCTAAATAGAATCCGATGCATTGATGGAACGGATATCCGTAGTTCATTCGCCGAAGATATGAAGCAATTCGATTGACTGATACCCTGTCAGCTGCATTAGAAAATGCTTCAGCTACTTCAAAGACTCCTCCGGAATAAATGGGGCGCACTGCTAAATCAATTAAAGTTCGTTCCAGATCGGTGACATTCAAGCGTAAATCACCGTGCTGGAATTCTTTCACCCCAAGTCGATCGGTGTTTTTTCCATTAAGCCAGTAAATCGTCAAGTCTTCGTAAGTAACGAAATTTGATGTTGTCCTGCAGCTTCCACTGTATGCTCGATCTATTGCTTCTTGCGATAACTCTGCACCGATACCAGAATTCGATTGCTCAACGTTCAAATAAACCGAATTTGGTGCCTGCAATGTTAAACCGTGTAGATTTGCTGCAGTCAGGTGCGAGAAATAAGCGTCTGAGTGAAGATTATTGAGTACTTCCCAACGTGTAACATCTCCCCATGAAAACAGGATCACTTTTCTATGAGGAAATGGGAACAGGTGTCTTCTTAATTTCGAAGATTTGACAAGAAACTCGACAAACATTCGAACCGTCGTCGCCTCTGTTAAACGCCAAAAATCACGATTTGCTCGTAGAATTTTCGCAATGTCTCGCTGTGAGATTATGGTTCGCCCTTGCTGATCAAACTCAGATTCGATGTCTTTTTTAGCAATCGATAAGCGTGTACGACCTGCCAATGCGACTTCTCCTGGTATAATGCGTTACTTGTAACGCATTATACCATTGTAAATGACTTTGTTTCAACTGCATATTTCCACGAATCTGTCGTATCGTGTTACCACAAAAGAGAATAAAAATTAACAACCAAAGATATTGACATCATTAACATGTTCCATGTAGTATAAATACTACATGGAACGCTTAAGTTCAATGACGATTGGTCAGATATGTTCACTCTTGCCAGCCAAACCAAAGGGCGAACAGCATCTCAAATGTTCGCGAATAAAGGCATTTTGTTGGCGAGGGAGACGTATTTGAAGGGGGTGGAGCTGCGGGTTTATCAGGATGGTTCAGGGGTTTGTTGCTGATAGGAGAGTCGATGGGGATGTCAAAAGAGATGTTTCCGCCGGTTGAAGTGAAGAAGGGGCTGCGAGCAGCCCAGATGATGGGATTCTGTGGTTTCGGGGCCGCCGCGGCTGTGGGGGGAGCGCTGGGAGATATACGACTGGTCATCGTCATTGGGTTTGTATCCGCGCTTTTTGGGTGGGTTCGCTTTGCTTCGCCTTCACGACCTGCCACTGCGTGGAAACTTGTCTTCGTCTATGTTGTGACGACAGCTATTTTTGTCTTTGCCTGGGAAATGATATTTCCGCCACGCTTCAAGATGTCTGCGTGGTCGATGCGAGAATTTTTTTATCCAGCGTATCTGTGCTGGATCTTTTTGGTTCTAGCACCATTCCCATGGTTGATGTTGAGACCACCGGTGTCGCCGATGGAGCTGCAGGGGGATTCGGCATCGAATGCGGATTGATGGTCCGCACAGACCCTACGGGATCTGATTAGCTGCATGGTTGCGTTGTGAACTTCGCAGAGGTCCCTCATCCGTCGGCGAAGCGCCGCCACCTTCTCCCCGGGGGAGAAGGGACAAGAGGGAAGACTATGCAAATCACCGGACTTGCAGTTCCGGGTAGTAGCGTTGTTGCAGCATCGTGAGCATGCCGAGTTCTTCTAGTTCCAGGAGGGTTTGGTCGAGTTCTTCCAGGTGGGGCCAGGCGGGGCGGGTGGCGATGGCGTCGTATTGGTAGGTGAAGGGGTCGGCGACGCCGAAGTCGGTTTTGGCGTTGTGTTTTTCGAGGATGTGGGTGAGGGCGTGGGTGTCGAAGACGACGGCTTGGAAGTGGTTGGATTTGAGGCCAGTGACGAGGTCGTCGATATGTGCGACGGTGCGGATCTTTTCGATGCCGTTGCGTTCGAGGAGGCCGACGGAGGAGCTGTAGTCTTTGGTGCCGACTTTCATGCCGCGGAGTTGGTCGAGGCGTGAGTACATCGGGACGCGGTCGGCGGCGCGGTGGAAGCGGACCCAGCTGTCGGCGACGGTGGTGACCATGAGCCAGCCGATGGCGACGGTGACGAGGCCGAGGATGCGGAGCTCTTTGGCGTTGGGATCGACGCGGTCATTTTTGATGTCGGTGGGGGCGCCGCCGAGCATGACCTGGAGGACGCGGAGGCTGGCGTCCCAGGTGTGTTCCCACCAGGGCTCGCCTTCTTTGTGTTCGGTGAAGCGGGCCAGGATGGCGATGATGACGGTGATGGCAACCAGGCCGAAGACGGGCGGGAGAATGATCAGGCAGCGTTCCCACAGCGGGACGGGGTCGACGAGCGGCGACATGACGGAGTAACCCGTCTTGAGATATGGGTAGGAGAAATCGACGCGCTGCTCGCGTTCGAGAGTCGGTGTGAGGCCCGCGAGACCGACGTCGGCTTCGCCTTTTTCGAGAGTCTGGATGAGGGTTTCGAGGTCGGGGACCTCGGTGAATTCGCATTCCCAGTTGCGCCGGTGGGCGACGGCGCGGAGGGCGTCGACTTCGAGACCGGCGTAGCTGCCGTCGGGTTGGATGATGACGACCTGATCGTACGCATGAACGACGACGCGAACTTTAATGGGAGCGGGATGGGGCTGGCTGAAGGCGGTGTTCTGGGAAAAGAGAATAGCGAATGCGGCGATCAGGAGGTGAAGCGGAGATCGGATACGATTCGTCATTCGGGGCGGGCTTTCGTCCTTGTGGCGAAGGGTTGATTGGGTTGAGAAATCAGCCACGCTGGATCATAGGCATGTGCTCTCAACTATTGCTAATGGGAAATTGTCTGTTTGGCAAATCGTGTGTGTGAAAGTTGCGACTAGCTCCTCAGGCAAGGCATCGTTACGATCGTTGTTAGAGGGTTGAGTCATTGTGAGGAGGAACGGTTCGATGCGAATTCTGGCTGTATTGATAATGTTGATGGTGGGGCGGCTGGGGATTGGTGCGGAGGTTAAGTCGCCGAATGTTGTTTTCATTCTCGCCGATGATCTGGGGTATTCGGATCTGGGGTGTTATGGCGGGGAGATTGCGACGCCGGTGCTGGATGGATTGGCTGCGAATGGGTTGCGTTATACACAGTTTTATAACACGGCGCGATGCTGGCCATCCCGGGCGGCGTTGATGACAGGGTACTATGCGCAGCAGGTGCATCGGGATGGGTTGCCGGGATTTGGAGGCGGGAATGGGGGGAAGAATTCTCGGCCCGAGTGGGCGAGGTTGCTGCCGGAGTTTTTGAAGGGGAAGGACTATCGCTGTTATCACAGTGGGAAGTGGCATATCGACGGGAAGGTGCTGGAGGCGGGGTTTGATCGGTCGTTGGACATGCGCAATCAGGGGAACTTCTTCACGATGAAGGGGAACGCGATCGATGATGTGCCGGTGAAGGATGTGGATGAGACGAAGCCGTATTACTCGACGATCGCGGTTGCGGATCATGCGATTGATTGTTTGAGGGAGCATCAGGAGAAGTACGCCGACCGGCCGTTCTTCAGTTATGTCGCGTTCATTGCTCCTCACTTTCCGTTGCATGCGATGCCGGAGGATATTGCGAGGTACGAGGGTGCGTATGCGACGGGGTGGGACCTGTTGAGAGAATCGCGTTATGCGAAGCAAAAAGGGCTGGGGTTGATGACGACATCGCTGTCGGAGTTGGAAGTTGAGGTCGGGCCGCCGTATCACTTTGCGGATGCGTTTGAAAAGCTGGGGCCGGGGGAAGTGAATCGTCCGTTGCCGTGGGTCGAGCTGAATGAGGTCCAGCAGAGATTTCAGGCGAAGAAGATGGCGATTCATGCGGCGATGGTTGATCGGATGGATCGTGAGATCGGGCGGATCGTCGAGCAGTTGAAAGCGGCGGGGGAGCTGGAGAATACGCTGATCTTCTTTGCGTCGGACAATGGCGCGAGTGCGGAGATCATGGTCCGCGACGGGGGACATGATCAGAGCGCGGAGCCGGGGAGCCAGAAGAGCTATTTGTGTTTGGGTCCTGGGTTTTCGAGTGCTGCGAATACGCCGTTTCGTCGGCATAAGACCTGGGTGCATGAAGGGGGGATCAGTACGCCGCTGATTGTGCATTGGCCGAGGGGGATCAAGGCGAAGGGGGAGTTGCGTCATACGCCGTCTCATCTGATTGATATCGTGCCGACGGTGCTGGAGGTGGCCGGGGTGACGAAGCCGACGATTTGGGAAGGGGAAGCGATTTCCGTTGCGCCGGGGAAGAGTCTGGTCGCGTCGTTCAAGGAAGATGTCGTCATTGAGCGGGAGTCGTTGTGGTGGCTGCATGAGGGGAATCGGGCGGTCAGGCAGGGGGACTGGAAGCTGGTTGCTGCGAAGGGAGAGGAGTGGGAGTTGTATGATTTGTCGACAGATCGGGCGGAGACGAAGAATCTGGCGGGGGAGCATCCGGAGAGGGTGAAGGAGTTGGAAGCGTTGTGGGTGAAGGAGCGGGATGAGATTGTGGAGTCGGTGAAGGTGTCGAGGGGGGAGTAACGGTTGTTATCTCGCGAGTGATCGAGGATAAAAAGGATTCGTCGAGTCTGGCGTTTAATGCGCGCTCGACTGGGGTCAGCTAACGATCCTGACCCAGCCACCCGATTTCGAGGCCATCAGAGTTCAGATCAGAGCTGTCGTCTCGCAATGCAAAGAAGCGGCTCACACGGAGGTTCGCCCTCCCGATCCCAACAAACATAATAGCAGAGAGAAGAAGGAATCATGGACAAGCAATATCGTCTCACGCCAGACCAGATGAAGCCGTTGATTGAGAGTACGCAGGGGTGTTTGGCGACGGATCGGATTACCGTTGATGGGGAGCCTGTTGGCTACATGCAGCGGGAGGAGCCGTTGAGTGAAAATGACTCGGGGTGGCGGTTCTTTGCGGGGGATGAGTCGGATCTGTATTTGCAGCTGGCGCAGAACCATGGGTTTCATACGCTGAATGCGATTTGCAACTATGATCCTGCGATCATTCCCTTCCTGGAGTATGAAACGCCGTGTGCGTTTCTCCGGGCGGAGGAAGGGGATGAGTTTGATGAGGTCATGTATGACCCGAATGGTGATGACGAGTAAGCGTCTGTTTGAAAAATGGGAAAAGACTGGGAATCCTTCACCACAAAGTCTCGAAGGACACAAAGTTTCACAAAGAGAAGTCAAGTGTTCGAATTGAGAGCTCGACACAAAATCAACCTGCCAAAGTTTCTCATACCGCTTTGCTCATAGATCAGAGTGTCACGGATTCCATTTCCGGAACTCCTTCGTGAGCCTTTGTGTCCTTTGAGCCTTGGTGGTGAATCCCGTCAGGAGTTTTGATGGCTCAGCATGAATTTTCAAATCGCTTCTAAGCACGACGCAACGCGTCAGGCACCGGGTTGTCGAGCGCTGAGTTCTTCGACCTGGTTTTTGAGCTGGTTGATTTCTCGCTGTTGCTGACGATTCTGGACGCGAGCTCGTCGACGTGCGCAGCCGAGTTCGGTGAATGTGGTTGCGAGCAGGCAGGTGATGAGAAGCAGGTTTGTGATGCGGCGCATAGAGGTGTCCGTTGGGGGATGGTCATCGAGCCTGGTCGATGTGCACGGACGATATCTTGTTTGAGGATGGAAGGGGTCAGGGTTTTGACTGGTGGGGTGCGGTTTTGAAAAAGCTGCTTAGACGGGGAGCTTTTTACAATGGAGGTGAATGCGCTTCCTGTCGGGCGCGGCTCTGATGGGTGCGTAAAAAAACGCCTGTCTGGAGAGACAGGCGTTGTATGATTTCTGAGGTTGTGGGACGATTACCAGCGGCGGTCCCAGCGGTTGCCGAGGCGGTCGAAGCGGTTGTCCCAGTAACGGAACGTGCGGTTGAGGCCGCGGTCGAGCTGGCGGAGGTCTTGTCGGACGCCCCAGTAGCCACGGACAGGGCCGCGATAGACAGGGCGACGATATCGACCGCGATAAACGCGGGCTTCTTCTGTGTGGTTGATTCTTGCGGAGGCGGAAGGATCAGCCACTGGTTTGACTGGTTCAGTCCCTGCGAAGAGGGTTGAGGTACCGATGAGGGCCGTTGCGATGGAGGTGAGAATCATGTTGTTCATCTTCGTGTCCTTTCAAAACTAGACTGATGTAACGAAAGGACTACTTTGCAGCCAGCGTGCCAAAGCTGGGTAAATTGCGCGTTCTCAGGGGTTAGGACGAACTCACTCACATGTTTTGCTTGATGAGCGACCAGTTTGCAGGGTCAATCAACGAAGAAAACCCCGGCCGAACAGCGTTCGGACGGGGTTTTGAAGTGTGCAGATGATCTGCGATTTTTAGTACGTGAATTCGAGTCCGGCTGTCATGTACTTCAGTTCCCACATGCGTCGTTCGATGTCGATGCTGGGGTTGATAGGCCAAGTCGTGTAGTTGACTGACTGGTAAGGGCTGGTCACGTTGCCGATGACCATGTAACCAGCTGAGAGGACCAGATTGGCATCCTGTAACATGGTGTCTTCGATGTAGGGCATCTCGCTGAAGATCTTCGCGTGCAGGTTGACGCTGGCATCCATGAAGGGTGAGGCATGGGTGCTGTTGTCAGTGTCTTCGAACCCGGACTGAGAGTTGATATCGTTCAGGTCGCTGTCCGAGATCAGCTGACCGGAGGTCGTGATGAAGTGGTTGTAGAACCCGAAGCCATCGAGCTTGGTGTGCTCATAGTTGACTGCGACGCCCCCGGTGACCTTCAACATCAAGCCAAAGTTATCGCTGCCCAGGTCGAGTTGGAGACCGAGTTCAGGACCAGCCATAAAGGCATCGGTCTGAGCACTCATGGATGCCTGGTAGGCAGAGGTCGGAACGAAGATATCGCCATCATCGGAAACAAAAGTCCCATCGGGATCAGTTGGATCGGTAATGATTTCGCCGTCCACAGGAGTCCCTGGAGGCACGGAATCCGGCGTCCCATCTTCAAGCCCTGCACGAACAAGAATAATATAGGAGTACAAGTCCTGAAAAGTCGCGAGGTCGACTCCGTCACGGTTTTGATAAGTATAGGATGCCCCCGAGTCGAAACCGTTGAAGTTAAAGCCTTGTTTCAGATTGATATAGCGAAGACCCCAGACAGGCTTGAGAGAATACCAGTCTCCCTTGTACCAGGGTGTGCTGGAAGCAAGGAAACCGGCTCCATAGACCTGTTGATAGGACTTGAAGTCGAAATACTGGTCAAACGGAATGACAAACGCCTGACCGGTTCCATCGTTGACCGAGATACCTGGGTTCAGAGCGCTCAACGTTAAAGGAAAGAGAAGTTGTTCGACAGTGTTGGCATCATCGAAGGTAGAAAATGGTTCTGTTCCCATTGTGAAGCTACCAACAGTCTGCTGGCCCCACCAGCCATTCAGCATGACTCCGGTGCCGTCTTCGTCTTCCCAACCCCATTCCATGCGCAGTCCGGGAGCTCGTTCGTTGCCGCCAATCAGGCTACTGACATTGCGAGGACGGAAGCCGAAGTTTTGATCATAAGCGACAGGTAGACCTCCCGTTTGCTGGGTATCACTCTGATCGCGTGGCATGGAATTGGGAACAGTGGGAATTCCTCCACGGCCGCCGTCGTACCCGAAGAGGGTGTCGGGCATGTTGTCGTGGATGAAGTACATGTATTCCGCCTTGCCTTTGTACGTTCGGCTGGCGTTGGTCTTCTCGTTGAACCACAGACCTTTGTTGTAGCTGGTCTGTTGCTGGGCGAACTGATACTGCTCGACGCCTGGGTACGGGTGGAAGTTACCACCGGCGGCGACGGGAGGTGTCAGGACGTCTGGGTTCTGGCTGTAGTGAGGGCCTGGGCCGGGTCCCATGCCGGGTCCCATACCGGGAGGCATGCCTGCTCCGGGAGCCATGAGTTCAGGTGGTGGCTGAACCGTGGGCTGGAAGGACGCCTGTTGAGCCGCCTGAGAGGCATGGCTGTTACCGATCCACGACTCCCCGCTGGAGAAGCTGGCAGGAGACGCGGCGTAGCCTGGGTAGCTCGGTTGGGCGTAGTAGCTCGCGTCAGGTGGAGAGGGCTGTTGTGCAAACGCATTGGAACCGGTCGCACACAAGAACATCGCGCCCATGACGGATGCAAGTGTTTGGCGTTTCCGCGTTTGGGATTTTCCGTGACGCATGGTTGACTCTCATTGTCTTCGAGTGAGAACGCGACCGTTTTGGTGCGTGGAAGAGATGATCTGTCCCGTGTTATCGGACCTCCAGAGTGTTAAGCTGTAGCGATTATTCCGCGTTTGACGGATTTTCCGGCTGAATCGGTTGTGGCGGTTATTTCCGCCTGGGGTGATTCGTTTTCGCGGCATTATAAGGAGGGGATTGGGGGCGGGGCGTGTAAAATTTGCAGGGGGGAAACCGGTCTAAAAACTCGTGTCGACGTGGTTGATCCGGTCGTTTATGATGGCCTTCCTATTACCAGACAATGCCTTTTTACCAGACAGTTGCCTTGATCGCAGCCGGGCCAGGAAGTAGCCAGACGCGCGGCGATGAAGTGTACGCAAGGATGCCACTATGCTCGGGACAACGCTTTCGGCTGGCGACTATCTCCGCCGATTCGGCAGCGAATTGGATCGCGTCAGTAAGGATCAGATTCTGCTGTTGAGCGAACATCTGTATCAGGCGTACGAAAACGGCAAGTTCGTTTTCGTGTGCGGCAATGGCGGGAGCGGGTCGAATTCATCGCATATCTGTGAGGACTTCGGAAAGAGCACGCTCGATCCTAAAGACTTCAACAATGACAGCCGCAAGCGCCTGAAGATTCTCAGCCTGACGGACAACACCCCTTACATCCTGGCCTGGGGAAACGACGAAGGCTTCGATCGGATCTTCGTCGAGCAGTTGAAGAACTTCGCCTCTCCGGGAGACCTGTTGATCTCGATCAGCGGTTCGGGGAATTCTGCGAACGTCCTCAAAGCCAACAGCTGGGCTCGCGAACACGGGCTGACGACCTGGGGCATTACGGGCTATACCGGCGGGAAGCTGATGCACGAAGCCGAGCATAACCTGCACGTCCCGCTGGACGACATGGGGATGGTGGAATGTATTCACCTGCTTGTGTTCCACTGGATCCTGAACGATATGTTTGCTCGTATTAATCAGGTCGGTCGCTGGTCAGAAGAGACCGAAGCCAAGACGTTGCCGATACGTCGGGCTGCTTAGGCTGCTGATGACAACAAAATAGGAAAAGCCACGTTTCAATTAAGAGTGAAACGTGGCTTTTTTCGTGTTCATTTGCGTGTTGAAGGTGAGTTGCGTTGAGTTGGGTATGGAAGCGGATTGATGGTCCGCACAGCGGACCCTACGGGGAGTTGGACTTGTGCCACGGCTGGGGCGGCGGTGGGAATGGACGTGCATTGCGCGATGGCACGGCTGGCACAGCCGTGGCACACAGCACACGGGGATGTTCGTCGATCTGCTGATGAGAGGATGCAACGCGGGACAGCGGCTCGGACGGAGCCTCGCCCTCCCGGTGAGCCAGGGCGCTCAAGAAAGTTATGCGGCGCGGGAGTTTCGGATGGCCTGGCGGTTGGCGAGTTGGACGGAGATGGCCAGGCAGGCGATGGCGAAGAGGATGGTTGCTGTCACGCAGAGGGGCATGCTGGGGAGTCCGGGGGCAGAGCCGGACGGGAGGCCGGGGAGCATCAAACGTTGCAGGCCCGCAACGCCGTAGGTCATGGGATTGGCGAGCATGACCCATTTGAGCCAGCCGGCGCCTTCGGTGGGGAAAAAGGCGCCAGAGAGGAGCCACATGGGCATCAGGACGATGCTCATGACTGCGTGGAAACCTTGGGTTGAATCCATTGGCCATGCGAGCAGGAAGCCGAGGGAGGTGAGGGCGAGTCCGAAGACGAAGATGAACGCGACCAGGCCGATCACGGTGAGTGGGTCCATGGCAGGCAGGACCTGCGGGGCGATGCCAATGAGCCACAGGAGAGGAGCGATCGCGACGAACAGCGCGACCTGAATCATGGCGAGCATCGTGCCGCCGAGGACTTTGCCCAGGACGATCGAGGTGCGCGAGACAGGAGAGACGAGGACGCCTTGAAGGAAGCCTTCTTTGCGATCCTCGATGATGGAGATCGTCGCGAAGATGGCTGTGAAGAGAAGAATGAGGGCGATCACGCCGGGGAAGAAATACTGCTGGTAAGTCAGGGTTTCCGGGGCCCAGGAGGGGACGTCGAAGGACCCGCGCAGGCCTGTGCCGAAGAGAATCCAGAAGACGATGGGCTGTCCCAGGGCGCCGATGAGGCGGGAACGCTGTCGGAAAAAGCGGGTCAGTTCACGGATGGCGAGCGTATAGACGGCGCTGCCTTGAATCGTCGTGGCGTTCATGTCTGTCGTTACCCGGTTGGAAGTCATTAGACTGAGAGATTCTCCACGATATCGTATCTGCTTCGTCCACGCATCCAACTGGCTCTCAACTCATGTCGACTCCGAAATCTCCGAAGACTGCCAGCCGCTTATTTCCATGGCTGGGGTTCGTGTTGCTGATCATGATGGCGATCATCGGGTATCTCGGGTATGCGATGATGATAGACGCGAAACGTGGTGATCAGGCGAGCATCAACAAGAAGGCCTCCGAACGGCCAGGACCCGAGCCATTGCCGGCTGTGAACGCGATCGCATACTCCCCTGAGCGAGCCCCGCGGCTGACGAGCCGGATGAGGGATTGGAAGGGGTTGATTCGGGTTGATGTCACGCCGGCGAAGCTGGATTCAGCATTGAGCATCGAGAAAGGCTGCGTTGTTTCCCGGTTCACGAGTACGGGAGACCGGGTAGAGACGATCCGTGATCGCTCGATGAGCAATGCGAGCCCCAAAATCGAGAATGGTGCCTTGTTTCTGGATGCCACTGATGTCCGATACGGCGGCGACGTCGCGAACAAGTCGCCCCTGGATGCTCCCCTTGGTCGCGCGGAGTCGCTATTGGAGATCACGCCGCAGGAAGACGGAACGATCTGGGTCGGTGAGCATTGCTATCGTGGCCGTTTGAGAATCCTGCTGGTGGACGGGAAGATCCGGATGGTCAATGTCGTCGGGCTGGAGGATTACATTGCCAGTGTCGTCGATAGCGAGATGCCGGCGACGTTTTCTCAACGAGGGCGTCAGGCGCAGGCGATCGTGGCTCGAAGTTATGCCCTGTATCATATTCTGACGGCTCCCCGCGAGACGGTCAGCGATGTCAACGATACAACGCGCCATCAGCGGTATCTGGGCTATCAGTATCGTGGCAAGGACGGGCGCAAGTTTGCAGGGGAAACCAAATCCGGACGTGCGATTGCAGACAGCACCCAAGGGATCATCTGCGTCCACCGGGGAGATGTGTTGCTGACTTACTTTTCAGCCTGTTGTGGTGGAACGAATAACCGTCTGCCCGAGATGTACCGTGACTTTTCCTCGGCTTATCACCGCCAGGAGGATCCGTTTTGTCGAGATGCTCCCGTGTATCACTGGGTTGAGACTGTCAGCCAGGAGCGGTTTCTGGAGGAACTGCGTCGTGCTGAGCCGAAGCGAAACTGGGGAGCGGTCTTCCAGGGTATTCAACGGAGCGGGTCTGGAGAGGCGGGCTCATTCGAGGTTGAACTGACTCCGGGGCGACGGCAATCCATCAGCGCGGAACGTCTGCAGCGCATCTTCTCGTTGCGCAGTTCTTTTCTGGATGTCGAAGCCAGGGACGGAGCGATTATTTTGAAAGGAGAGGGACACGGGCACAGTGTCGGGTTGTGTCAGTGGGGAGCCAATTTCGCGGGGCAGCAGGGGAAGTCGGCGGAGGAGATTCTGGATTTTTATTATGACGAGATTGAGTTGATGCGATTGCCGGAGCAGGGTGAGTGAGCGAGTTTGTAGTGGGTCGGGTTCTGGCAGCCTATACGGCGGGGGGCAATTGTGTCATCAGCGATGAACCGCCCTTACAGGGCGGACGATCTCGTTGATGTCGAAACCCAGGACGTTGTCCTGGGCTGACAGAAATCGTCCCTTCAGGACGGAGATCGAGACGTCTGCGCTGAGCGTGTTTCTAGCGGCTTTGTCGTCCGGGTTGGGGACAACCCGGACGACCGTTTTTTGGACGAGATGCGGGTTAGGTGGCGTGGCCGATTTCGTCGCCGTTGTAGTGTTCGTAGAAGAGCCAGCCGATTTCTTCGCTCAGGCGGGTCAGGTAGCTGCGTTTGAAGGTCGTGAGCGTTTCTTCGGATGTTGAGCGAGGGGCTCGGATGGGGTACTGCGAGATGAGTTCTTTGCTGTAGATGCTTTCGCCGTGGCCTTCTTCGTCCATTTCATAGACGGTGACGTAAGACTCAGAGCGTCCGCGGTAGAGGGTTGTGCTGCCTTCTTCGAACAGAGAGAACTTGCTCAGGTCGATGTAGACGACATAGGTTGTATCGAAGGCTTTGCCGATTTCTTCGGGGCGGTCCCAGTCCTGATCATGCGAATCGAGCCAGGCGCGGACCTGATCGGGGTTAATGACCTTGATCTTGTTCGAGACGAAGCGGAACGACACATATCGCGCGACTTCGTGAGCGATTTTCGGGTGGTTCCACTCGACTTCCTGAGGAGCATAAACCACGATCGCGACCGTCACGTCTTTGGCCGTCATGGATTTATGAGTCATCATGTCGAAATCTGGCTCGATGCTCGGAGGACCGCCGATCAGATAAGCCAGAGGGATGAAGTAGTTGCAACCTGGCGAGATCATCATGGCTGTCACCAGCAGGGCCAGTTTCCAGCATGCAGGGGGTGTGAATCGTTGGAACATAGGGAACCTCGAAACGAGTGGCTTCGTTGTGAAGTGCATCGTGATGAACGGTTGGGGGAGGGAACCGAAGAACAAATCCGCGATCGCGTTAGTAGACTTCTTCGGTCATTTTGTAGTCGTAGAAGAGACGGGCGAGTTCGTCGCTGACTCGTGTGATATACTTTTCCTGGAACGAACGCATGGAGGACTGATCGACCGAGACAGGATGGAGCTGCGGGTAGGTCGATGTGAATTCGTGCTGGAAGACAAGAAAGGCGTTCTTGTCTTTCTTCTCGCCACGGATTTCATACACGTACACATTTCCCAGGCAGTTTCCGCGGTACATGTTGGGACTGTTGGGTTCGCGGTAGGTGACCGATTCGAGGTCGACGTGAATGATGTAGTTGGCTTCAAACTTCTGAGCGATTTCCTGAGGCGAGTTCCAGACTCCTCCTAAGGATGAAAGCCAGCGATCGACATCTCTGGGAGGAATGGTTTCGATATCGCGGACACGGAAACGTCGGACGATGGATTCGACCAGGTCGTGGTCGATCGATGCATTTTCCTGACGCAGCATTTCGGGGACAGAACAGACGACAACGACCTTCTTCTTGTCTTTCCGCAGGTCGACGCCGGTACGTTGCTTGAACTGGGACTCGGCGACGGGGTCGCCCATGAGGAATTTGCCAGCCATGACAAACAGCGAACAGCCACTCATCTGAATGGACAGTATCATCAGCGCAATCACGCCGAGGCGTAGGGGCAGCCTGGATCTTGTCATGGGGGATATTGCCGTCGAGGGGGGAGTTGGCCGAGGATGAATGAGAGCTCATTCATTTCGCGAGACAGGAGAGTGTCGTCGCGAGTCGGTCAGAAAAGACTCACCCGGGAGGTGAGAAGATGTGAGGGATTGAGGTGAGAGGGTTTTAGTATTCGATTGACCGGTCCGGGAGAACATCAATGAACCGTGATCAGCGGGTTTTGCACATTTTGTAAGGATCGGGCTGAAGAGTGGGATGAGTGAATGACGAGGAGTGGTTGGATGGATGTCTCCGGACAATTGTCGGTTTTTTCCCTCGGCTGTGATGTCACAGGGATGGACGGCAAGGGTCAAGGAATCTATATGGGTCAGATAGGTTTCGCGTCCTTCGAAATCTGTGCGCCATCAGGTGCTTTCGTGTCACTTAAACTCAAGATATTTCAGGAAATCGAGTTGCAGAGGCCCTCTGGCGCGGACATGATTGGTGAGTTGGCGCGCGTCGCGAGGAAGTACCTTGTGAAACGAAGTTCACTCAGGTGATCCACGTTTCTGAAAATCTGATGAATTTTCAGCGCCCTTTTCCCCCTCCCAACCAATAATCAAAGGAGAGGGGATGCTGGCGAGTCGACGGAAAAGTAGTCAACAGAATATCTTGCCTCTAATGCGATCGATCGGGCAGGTCACATGAATATTATTCTCGCATCCTCGGAAGCGGTTCCATTTGCTAAAACCGGGGGCCTTGCGGATGTGGCGACGAGTCTTTCAGAAGCGCTTGCCAACCTCGGTCATGATGTGACCCTTGTTCTCCCGCATTACCCGCAGGTCATGCCTCAAGGTCACAACGGCCGGTTCAAAATTCAGCCATATGGACACCCGTTCGCGGTCAAGATTGGCAAGCGTCTGCAAACCGGGCGGTTCTTGTCTGCGAAGATGGTGGAGACGTCGCTGTCGGTGGTCCTGATCGATCAACCTGACTATTACGACCGTCCTCAGCTGTACCTGCAGGATGGCACGGACTACGAAGACAACTGCGAGCGCTTCGTGTTTTTCAGTCGTGCAGTCGTTGAGCTGGCGCGACAATTCACGACCCCGCCGGACATCATTCACGCCAACGACTGGCAGACGGGGCTGGTGCCTGTTCTTGTCAGCGAAGAGCTGCGCAAAGATCCTCGTTTTGCCGGGGTGGCTTCCGTTCAGACGATTCACAACATCAACTATCAGGGGCGTTTCTGGCACTGGGATATGCCGTTGACCGGACTCGACTGGAAGTACTTCAACTGGAAACAGATGGAGTTCTATGGCGAACTGAACCTTCTCAAGTCAGGTATCACGTTTGCGGACATGATCACCACGGTCAGTCCGACCTACGCCCGCGAAATTCAGACGCCGGAATATGGATGCGGTCTGGAAACGGTTTTGCGCAATCGTCGTGAGTCGCTGGCGGGGATCTTGAACGGCGTCTCTCATGCGGACTGGAATCCTGCGACCGACTGGCTGATCGAATCCAATTACTCGCTCAAATCGATCGATGAAGGCAAGCCGATCTGCAAAGCGGATCTTCAGGAAACGATGAAGCTGCCCGTGCGGGATGATGTTCCGATCCTCGGCATGATTTCCCGGATGACTGATCAGAAAGGTTTTGATCTCATCATCGAAACCAGCGAACTGCTGATGAAGATGGATATCCAGCTTGTCTTCCTGGGGACCGGTGATCGTCGTTACGAAACTTTCCTCGACGACCTCGCTGAACGTTATCCGGACAAGGTCGCGACTTACATCGGCTTCTCAGAAGAGGTCGCCCACAAGATCGAAGCGGGTTCGGATATCTTCCTGATGCCGAGTCGATTCGAGCCATGTGGTCTCAATCAAATGTACTCGATGATTTACGGCACGGTGCCGATCGTGCACCGCGTCGGTGGGCTGGCGGATTCCGTCGTCAACGTCACGACCTCGACCCTGAGTGCGGGGACGGCCAACGGCTTCTCGTTCGATCATTACACGGGATCAGCGTTCATCTTCACGGTGCAGGAAGCTCTCCGGGTCTTCGAGGACAAGCAGACCTGGCAGAAGATTGTGCAAAACGGGATGTCGACTGACTGGACCTGGAAACGCAGTGCCAATCAGTATGTGGATGTCTATCAGCGAGCCCTCGAAAAGATTCGCCCGACGCCCGCCTCTTCCGAGGTGTCTGAGAATCCTCCGTCCACAACGCCACCGACGACGCCGGTTGATGTTCGTTAAGGTTGCTGTTTGTTCAATGAGTCTGCCCTCGACGCGATGTCGAGGGCTTTTCTTTTCCCCGCCTGACTTCCCGCAGTGACGCGTACTTCGCCTATGACTCAACCTGTGATGCGACAAGACCCGCTCACCGGCCACTGGGTCATCTTCTCGCCATCACGAGGCGATCGACCGATCCGGCTGTCGAAGCCCGTTGCTGCGCCGAGCGTCGATCCTGCGGATGATCCGTTCGCTCCGGGAAACGAACACGAAACGCCGGATGAATCGTACGCGATCCGACGCGATGGCTCGCTGCCCAATCGTCCGGGATGGGATCTTCGTATTGTGCCGAACCGTTATCCGGCGGTTTCCACAACGGCATACGAAGACCTCCAGCAGGAGTCCGCTGCTTATGGCTATCACGAAGTGATCATTGAGACGCCGCGAGGTGAATCGATGTTTTCGCGATTGAGCATGCTGGAGATCGCGGATGTGTTTGTCTCTGTGCAGCAGCGGATGATCGCGATGAAGAGGGATTCGCGATTGCGCTCACTGGCGTACTTTAAGAATGAAGGAGTCGCAGCGGGGGCCTCATTGCCGCACGTTCATTCGCAGTTGATGGGGCTGGAGTTTGTGCCACCATTCTTGCAGGCCGAGTTCGATGCGACGCTCCGCTACTGGCAGGTCGAAGGTGCATCGAAGGGGCGGAACTGGTTTGAATCGCTGCTCGATGCCGAGTTGTCAAATCAAAAGGACTCGAGGATCGTTGATCATTCGGTCGACTTGGTATCGCTGTGCCCTTACGCGAGTCGGTATGCCTATGAAACGTGGTTTGTTCCGACGCGGCGAAATGCCTCGTACTTAAACGCGACGATCGAGGAGATTGAAGAACTCGCTCGTCAGGTTCATGGCGTTCTCAATTCTCTCATGAGCATCGTTCCGGGCGTTCCTTACAACCTTGCGCTCCATACGGCACCGCTCGGTCTCGAGGAGGTGCCTCATTACCACTGGCATCTGGAACTCTATCCGCGAGTGAACGGACTGGCGGGGCTTGAATGTGGGTTTGGCTGCCATTTGAATACCGTCATGCCGGAGCAGGCGGCGAGCGCATTGCGAGTAGGGTCCGCTGTGCGGACCGTCAATCGAGTCGATTCTACGAACACGCGTTGAACGGAGCTAAGCAGACGGTCGACGTTCTTGCTCTTGAACGTCGATTGATGGTCCGCAAAGCGGACCCTACGGGAGGCTACTCCAGCGCGAAGGTGACGTCAGCTGACTTCACGATCGTGTTGTCTGGGAGTTGACGGGCATCGAGACGGACGAGGAGGCGATGAGCACCGCTGCCGGTTTTGCCCGTCAGGAGTGTGGCGGGCTGGCCGTCGACTGTGGTTGCTTTGGCTTCGATGGGTTGGCCATCGATCCAACCGGCTGCGGTCGAGGTTCCCAGGACGGTGAAGGTGACGGCTTTATCGTCCGTTGTGGTGAAGCCGGTTCGCAGGTAGACGTGGACCAGGCTGACGTGAGCGGGGATGACGGTCAGTTCCTGCAGCGTCTTGCGAGGCAGACTGCCGTTGACCAGAGAGAGGACCGGGCTCCAGCCTTTGGTCAGCGTCCCGTCGATGATCTGCGGGCCGTTGTTCTGCTCGACGACATGGCTGCCAGCGAGGACTTCGTAAACGCGGCCGACACCTCCGCGGCTGGAGTCGAAGTCACCTGGCTTGCCGAGTTTGGAAAGGAACGCGATCAGGTCGACCTGGTCCTGCATCTTGAGTCGATCGACAACACCGACGGGCATCAGCGATGAGCCGTTGCTTTTCTCGAGGATCTCGCGGGTCGGGATGTTGATGAGTTTGTTGTCAGCGGTGCGAATAGTTGTCTGCGCCTCGGTGGCTTTGACTTCGATCCCGGTGACGACCTGACCATCTTCGGTCACGAGGACGACCGAGTGATACCCTTCTTTGACCTTGGCGTTGGGGTTGAAGATCGACTCGACGAGATAGTCGACGGGAGCCGAGGCGCCTAAGCTGGTCATATCGGGGCCGACCTTGCCGCCGACGCCGCCGATCGCGTGACAGTTGGCGCAGGCGAGTTCTTTCATGCGGTAAATCTGCTCGCCACGGTGGGGATCGCCGGTCTCTGCGATCGCTTTGACATACTCGGCGATCCGTTCTGGGGTCAGGCTTTCCGGGGTCATCAGTTGACCGGACAGCGGCAACAGGGCAGCGGTCAGTTCCGGTTCATTGCGTCCTTCGGAAGCAACACGCAAGCCGGCTCTGGCGACGAGTTCGGTCATGCCGCTGTCGGGGAGTTTCGATGCAATCAGTTTGCCGGCCTCTTTCGTCACGAGTATCGAACGCCAGAGGGCCTGGGCGGCTTCTTCGCTTTCGATCGTCTTCATGGCTGTGAAGAGAGTTGGGAGGGCGCGTCCGAGATCGACAGCCGCGATGGCGTTGAGAACGTCGGTGCGGAGCGGTTCGGTTTTGATCGTCTCAGCCAGCGCGAAGAGTTGTTTGTTCGCGGACGGCTTTTGAATCTGGCGCAATGCCATCAGGGATGCACGACGAGCTTCGAGCGTCGCCTTCTCATCGGAGGCCACTTTGGCGAGTGGTTCTGAAGCCGCTTCGAGCTTCCATTGTCCGATCAGTTCCGCCGCAGACGTACGAACGGCATCGTTGTCGGAGGCCACCAGGGCAACAATCTTGTCATTGTGGGCAGGCTTGGCGCCGCGAGTTCGATCGGCGTCCAGCAGTGATTTCAAAACACGAACGCGTGCTTCCGTCGCGAAGTCACCGTCAACCGCACGATTGAACAACTCCGTCAGTTGCTCCTGATTCCCCGCTTTGCCCAGCAGTTCGATCCAGGGCCCTGCCCCGTTGCTTTCGATTTTGTGGGTCGCGAGGTATTGTCCGAGGAGTTGAGCTGAGACGTTGGGATTGATGGAGGTCAGCAGGTACTGCAGGTGGGCGGGCTTGATCTTGTTGAGGGCATCATCCTTGGCGAGTTCTGTCGTCAATGGCGTGGAGGCTTCGTTAACCGTCAGCCAGAGGCCGTATTCGATGAAACGGTCCATCGGGTGATCGAGGGCAGCGAGGGCTAGCAAGCCGGCGTCTGCGGTCGCGAGTTGACCGAGGGCACGGACGGCTTCGAGGCGGACTCGGGGATAGGGATCATTGACGGCTTTGCCGAGCAGGTCCATCGCGCGAGAGACGGTGATCGGTTTGTCGACGTCGGTGTTCGGGCCGGTCCAGTGAATGAGGACACGAACCGATGCGGTGCGGACGCCGTCGACCTTCGAGGCGAGTAGTTTCGTCAGGAGGACTTCGTTGGCGAGGTCGAGAGATTCGTGCAGCCAGAGAGCCGCCAAGCGGGCTTCGTCGGTTGTCAGTGAGGATGCCCACTTTGGCAACATGGCGACTGCCTGATCGCGTCGGGCGACGAGCTGGGCCTGTGACTGCTCGCGGGTGTAACGGTCGGTGGAGGTGAGGTTGTTGAAGAGATCACTGAGGCTGGCTTTCGTCAGGTCGATGTTGTCTTTCTTTTTGGCACCCTTCCAGCTGACGCGCCAGATGCGGCCGTGCCAGCGGTCGCGTCGTGCATCGCGGAAGTCGACTTCGCCGTGGTTGATGATCGGGTTGGACCAGTCAGCGATGTAAAGAGCACCATCGGGTCCTTGTTTGACATCAATCGGGCGGAACGACGTGGCAGACGTTCGCATCAGGTCGTCTTCCTGCTTCGTGACGAAGCCTGCGTTATCTTCTTCAAAGCTGAACCGGACGACGCGGTTGGCCCGGAAGTCACAGGTGATCATCGAGCCTTGCCAGTCTTTCGGGAACGAGTCGCCGTAGATGATTTCGGCAGAAGCAAACTTCGGCCAGCGTCCCGGGCTGATGAGTTCGAGTTGACGGGCGGCTCCAGGAGTCGGGTGGAACATCGCGCCGGGGAAGGTGTAGGCAACGCCGTTGCCCCCTGCCCCGTCGGTCAGAAACGAGTTACCGAATTGGTCGAACTGGTGACCCCACGAGTTCCACAAGCCGCGGAAGACGATCTCCATGCGGAGCGCATCGGGCTGGAAGCGGAACCCGCCGCCGGCTTTGAGACGAACGACGCCGTGAGGGGTTTCGGTATCGGTGCGGGTGTAGACCGACTGGTTCATGTAGATTCGTCCGTCATAACCACGGACGAGTGTGTGCAGGTTGTGGTGCGTATCTTCGGTTCCAAAGCCCGAGAGGACGCGAGTCCGCTCATCGGCGACGCCGTCGTTGTTGGTGTCTTTGAGATACAGCAGGTCGGTACTCTGGGCGACGTAGACACCATCCCCATTCGTGGTCGGCAAGACGCCCGTCGGGATGAGCAGTTCATCGGCGAAGACAGTCGATTTGTCGGAGACACCGTCGTTGTCGGTGTCTTCCAGGACAATCACTTTATCGGGACGTGACTGGCCGACTTCGATCATCGGGTAGGCTTCCGAGCTCACGACCCAGAGTCGCCCTTTTGCATCGAAGTTCATGTGAATCGGCTTGTTGAGCTGAGGATTCTCGGCCCAGAGTTTGACCTCGAACTCGTTGTTCATCGTGAACTCGGGGTGAGGTTGTGGGGTGAACTTTGCGAATTTTGACTCGGTGCGAGGCTTGGGCTGTTCGACGTCCTTCGACTTGAGGGGTCGCAGTTTGGCGATGATCACTTCTTCGTCAGCGATGAGGGCTTCATATTGAGGGAGTTCAACGGCATTCTGGCCTTGTTCGTGTTTACGGAAGCCGAGGACGTAGGCCATGTTCGAGGGGCGTGTGCGGTGGAACCACCATTCGTTCTTCCGGACGATGACTTCGCGAAGTGGTTCGGCCTGGAGGCTGGCCTGCCAGGTTTTGGCATCGAGGTTCAATCCCTGACAGATCAACTCCGCCGCTTTCTTGAAGCCAGCTTCGTTCAGGTGAATCGGATCCTGGTGAAAGTGGCCATCATTGGGGATCTGACCGAGATCGATGAAAGGGGCTTTGTGGGCATTCGCGATGCGATGAATCACACGACGATAATTCGCGAGGTCTTCATGCTCCCCTGCCCCATCGGCTCGCCAGGAAATCGGCGATAGAAAGACGAAGCGGACCTCAGGATTAATTCGCTTGGTTTCAGCGATCAGCTTTTGAAACTGGTCGGCGAATGTCTTGGTGTCGTCGCCGCCAAGTTCGAGGTAACTGGCCATGCCGTAGCCGAAGATGACAAGCGTCGGTTTGACCAGTTCGACCTGCGCGATGAGTTGCTTCCAGCCTTCGTCAGCGGGTTCGTTCCCTGCTTGTCGCAGGCTGAGACCGAAACGGGAATCGCCGACAGGGGTATCCGCGTTCCAGCCGAGGTTGCGGAACTTGAGGTTCTTCTCGGGAGTCGATGCCGTGAGGGCGAGCTCGATCCAGCCGGAGTATTGTTCCTGCTCGATGAGGGCATCGCCGATGAGCGCGATGGTTTCGGAATCTCGCAGTGTCAGCGTAGGTTCTTCAGCAAAACTGGTGTTCGCAGTGAGGCTCGTCAGCGAAAGTGCAAGAACGAAAACGCTGACCGACAGGCGCTGCAGAAAAGTCATAGAAGTCTGCTCCCAGGGGAACTTGCGGAATTTCATCGGCTCAAAAGATACGTAAGACTTCGTTTATGTTAATTAGAGATGATCTCCTTGCCAACGGGCTGGACGCAATAGATTTCAAAACAAACTGTTTGAACTCTCATGATCCTTTTGAGACGATTTTGCGTTTGATGGCAATCTCGTGTCTGAATACTCACCGGAATTTTCCCATGTCGACAGAAATCGAAGCAACCATCCCTCGCGAAACAACCCTCACCGCGATCACGCGCGATGAACTCGTCGCCCGGTACGCTGCGGGAGAACGTAAGTTTCCTCACAGCGATCTCAGCAGCGTTGATCTGCATAACCTCGATCTCAATGGGATCGACCTGAGCGGGTCCTGCCTGCGCAAGACCAAGCTGTTCAATACGAACCTCGAAAAAGCGATCCTCAACGACTGCGATCTGTCGAACGTGTTTCTCTCAGCGACAAAGCTGAGCGGTGTGATGGCGCGTCGTGCGAACTTTCAGAGCTGCCGAGCTGATAAGGTGGTCTGGAAAGACATTGAGTTCGATAAGTGTCGCTTCGACCACGCCGTCTTTACGTCGAGCCAGTTGACCGGGATCAGCTTTCGGACAGCAGGAATGCTGAACGTCGATTTCTCGAACGCGAAGCTGGAAGACATTCGCTTCTTCGGGGCCTTCCTGAATGGATCGACCTGGAACAAGGCAGAGCTGTCTCACTGCCGCTTCAACAATGCCCGACTGGAGTCAGCGGACTTCACCTCCACTGTCATCAGCAATGGGAAGTTCGAAGCGGCTTTGGCAAAGGCGTCCAACTGGACCGGCGCCAAGCTGACGCTGTGTGACTTCCCGGACACGCATCTGCAAAGCGCCAACTTCACACAGATGACCTTCGATCGCGGTTCCTTCAACGGAGCCGACTTGACAGCCGCCCGGTTTGAAGAAGCGGTCTTCACGAAAGGTCGGTTCCAACGGGCCAACCTGACGCAGGCGAGCTTCGTCAAGGCTCAATTGAACGGGACGCAGCTGCAACAGGCGAGCCTGAACCGGGTCAACCTGAGTGCAGCCGATTTGAAGGGGGTCAACTTCGATGGGGCCGACCTGTCGATGGCGGACGTCATCGATACTCATGTGGATGATGCCACGACATTCGTGACGACGAAGACCATTGGCGTCGACTTCGGAACGAACTGGGCGTTGCGTCAACGGGTGACCGATGCGGCTCACCAATTGACGATCCGGCAGTTCTGCAAGCGTCATCCGATGCTGGGAAATCTGTGGTGGATGTTCCTGGGATGTGGGAAGCGGAATTATCTGTTGGTCTTCTGGGGGATCGCGTTCGTTCTGCTGTTTGCGGGGCTGATGGCGGTCAGTCCCGAATCGTTCAGCTTTGCGAATAAGAACCCGACGTTCCTGGATCACTGCATGAACAGTCTGGCGCTGTTCGTCACGCTGGACTTCGGAGTCGATCGTGGAGTTGACACGTACGGACGATGTGTCATGCTCACGCAGATGCTGCTGAGTTATCTCATGCTGGGCTTCATGGCCAGCTTGTTCTCGAGCATCTTCCCGAAATCGCCTGACTAACGTGGCCCAAACAGCGGCTACTCGATCATTCCCTGATTCGACTCCGAGACCACCTTCCATGCCGCCACTGTCAACGTCGCAACTGGAAGACTACCTGGAGAAGAATCAGGTTGATCTCGCGACGATGACGCTGGAAGAATTTCGCGTCTGGTTGTCTTATAGCCTCGAAGACGCCTCTCGTCAGGAAATGTTTCGACAGCGATTAGTCATCCGCGACCTGCTTCACCGCAATCGTCGCGCGATGACTTATCGCATGAATCGGCTTCGCGCCGCGGAAGAAGCTTATCACGCTGCTCCGGAAGCCGCTGAGATTGATGCCCTCAGGGCTCAACTCGAAAACCTCGACAAAGCTGTGGCCGGTTTAGCGGCTGCGGTCGCGAGAAACGATGCGTCGGCAGAGAAACTCGCCGAGTTTCAACAGCGACAGCAGGCTGCGACCTCTCGCTATGAAACGCTGATGAAGGCCAGCGTCGCTGCGAAGAAACTCGCGGCTGCGAGATCGTCTTACGAAAAATTCCGGCGGGACATCGGCCTCGAAGAAGCAGAAGTTGCTTTGGAACGCTTTGGCAAAGAACGAGGCCTGCAGTCGAGCAGTTCTGGCGACCGTTACGAAGAAGTCTCGCGACGGGAGACCATCGAGTTCATTGTCCCCGTGGTTTCGAAGACGCCGACGTCCTGCGAAGTTCTCAACGGCGCGACCCTCGGCTGTGCCCGCGGCGAACTCGATCAGATTGTCGTCACGCGCCGGTCAGGCAGCGATCTCTTTGACGTGCTCGCGATCGTCGAAGCCAAACGCAACATCAACGACATCGCTCATGGCTTTCGCATGCGTCAGGAGAACATGGCCTGGTTCTGCGGCGTGCAAGGGGGATATGACCCGCAACTCTATCGCACTGAC